>NZ_JBFOAH010000003.1:0-419342 GCF_040812055.1 Paraburkholderia suaedae
CAGACCTTTCTTTCATTACTGTGTGAGACTTGATACTTTTGCCTGCAGGCAGATTCCTCGGAACCCGCCCACCGCATCGCGCATCAAGCGCCCACACTTATCGGCTGTTAGTTTTTAAAGATCGATCCGCCTCACGTGGCGCAGCACCTGCTTCGACTACCCGGCACCGCGTTCCATTCTGCGTCGCTGCATCTGCAGCAGAGAAACGAGATTATGCAGACTCTTTTTCTTCTCGTCAACGGAATTCTTTGCTTTCGCTTAAAACTTGCTGACGCTCCTCGGCGCGGGTTTCTGCCGCGGCCTCGGTCTAGACAAAAGGCCGAATACCAGGTGAGCTTTGCCTTTTGGGACAAGCGTTTGGCCAAACTTTTGGCAACTCACTTGCGGGTAGCCTGTACAACGGCATCCACCGGAACCGCCGCGGCCATTGCGGCATAGCCCGCATCGCTGGGATGGATATGGTCGCCGCTGTCGAATGTGCGTTGCAGGCGGCTGGGCTGCGTCCGATCCCGCAGCGCTGCGTCGAAATCCACTACGCCGTCGAACGCGTGGCTGGTACGAATCCATTGGTTGACGGCGAGCCGAATGCTTTCCCGCTCCGGCGGCAATGACGCCGGCGTTAATGTCGCGCCGAACACCTCCACGCCCGCGCGACGCGCGGCGGCGATCACCCGCTGGTAGCCAGCGATTAGTTCGGCGGCCGCCACCGGCGTATGCGGGAAGTCGCAGTCCAGACCGCTACGGGCCGGCATCGCCGCGAAGTTGATGTCGTTGATGCCGATCAAGAGGATCACCGTCTTCACGGCGGGGCGCCGAAGCACATCGCGCTCGAACCGGGTCACGAGCGCATCTCCGTAACATGGGGAATCGCTCAACAGCCGGTTGCCGCTGATGCCCAGATTGACGATCGCGATCGAACGATCGCCGGCGCCGGCCAACCGCCGGGCCAAGTCGTCCGGCCAGCGACGATTCTGATTCAAGCTGGAACGCATGCCGTCGGTGATGGAATCGCCGATCGCCGCAACTGCTGCTGATGAAGAAGACGCCTCCACCGATAAGCCGCTCACCCACAGATACTGCGTAAACCGACCGCGAAAAGCTTCCGCGGAGGCGTCCGCAGCATGATTGCCCGGGGCGGAAACGTAGTTGACCTGGTTCGACACCCGGTGCCACGCCGCAATTCGCTGCCCGGGTCCCATGAAGGCGCTGATTGCATACGGCGCCCCTTCTGCGACATCAATCGCGACGGGATCGCTGTCCATCTCTGCGCCGGCCGGAAGGCTGACGGCGCCCGTGCCACTGAAAGTCACGCGCGCCGCGTCGTCACTGGCCGCAGCCGTGCCGCCTGCGGAACGCGCAATGCGCAATTCCTCGATGACGAGCGGCACCTTACCGTATTCGTTGCTCAAGTGGATCCGCACAGACTTCCCGGACAGCGTCGGATAGACGATCTGCCGGACGGTGCGCCCCGCGACTTCCGGCGCACGATACAACGGCGGCAAGTCGGCTTTCTGCGGGAGGGGTTGCAGCGCCGTAGCCCAGGCGACGACCCAGTGCACCGGGGCGCCGGCAGCGACAACCGTCGGGGAAACAGAAAACTGGATAAGTAGCGCCGCGCCAGATGCTGCAGCCAGGTAGCGAATGCTCATTGGGGTGTTCGATTCGAAGCCAAACGCGCATTGTGCCCGATCACAACGCAACAGCCGACGGCGCCCCGACCGCCCATGCCCAGATCAAGCCGCCTGCGCGCCGGTCATTTTCAAGGCAACCGCTTCGGCAACTTCGATTCCGTCGATTGCGGCCGAATAAATCCCGCCGGCATATCCCGCCCCCTCGCCAGCCGGATATAAGCCCTCGACGTTCATGCTCTGATAGTCATCGCGCCGCCGCACGCGAATCGGCGACGACGTTCGGGTCTCGACGCCGGTGAGCACCGCGTCATGCATCGCAAAACCCGCGATTTTCTTGTCCATCTGCGGCAGCGCTTCGCGAATGGCCGCGATCACGTAGTCGGGCAGCGCGGTGCTGAGATCGGTGGGATGCACGCCCGGCTTGAAAGAAGGCACGACCGAGCCGAGCGACGTAGACGGCCGGCCGGCAATAAAGTCGCCGACGAGCTGCCCGGGCGCCATATAGTTGCCGCCGCCCAGCTCGAATGCCCGCGCCTCCCATTTGCGTTGAAAAGCGATGCCGGCCAGGGGGCCGCCGGGATAGTCGTCCGGCGTAATGCCAACCACGATGCCAGCATTCGCGTTGCGCTCCGCCCGCGAATACTGGCTCATCCCGTTAGTAACCACCCGTCCAGGCTCGGACGTCGCCGCCACCACCGTGCCGCCCGGGCACATGCAAAAGCTGTAGACCGCGCGTCCATTGCTGCAGTGATGCACCACTTTATAGTCCGCGGCGCCCAGCTGTTTGTGACCGGCAAATTTGCCAAAACGGCTGCGGTCGATCAAACCCTGCGGATGTTCGATCCGGAAACCAAGCGAAAACGGCTTCGCCTCGATAAATACGCCCCGGTGGTGCAGCATCTCGAATGTGTCCCGTGCGCTGTGGCCGACCGCCAGCACGACGTGATCGCAGCGCAGCGTCTCACCGGTCGAGAGTTGCAGACCGCGCACCTTGCCTGCGTCGATGTCGATGTCGTCGACGCGGGTTTCGAAACGCACTTCTCCGCCTAGTTCATGAATCGTCGCGCGCATCTTTTCGACCATGCTGACGAGGCGGAACGTGCCGATATGCGGCCGGCTCAGATACAAAATGTCCGCCGGCGCGCCGGCACGGACGAATTCGTCGAGCACCTTACGGCCGTAGTGTTTTGGGTCCTTGATCTGGCTGTACAGCTTGCCGTCCGAGAACGTGCCTGCGCCGCCCTCGCCGAACTGGACGTTCGACTCGGGATTGAGCACCGACTTGCGCCACAGCCCGAATGTGTCCTTGGTGCGCTCGCGTACGGCCTTGCCGCGCTCGAGGATGATGGGCCGAAAGCCCATCTGCGCGAGGATCAGTCCGGCGAACAGGCCGCAAGGTCCCATGCCGATTACCACCGGCCGGGGCATGGCCAATTGCGCCGGCGCCCGGGCGACGAACCGATACGCCATGTCAGGCGTCACGCCGCAATGCGGCACGTCCGCGACCCGCGCGAGCGCCGCCGGTTCATCGGTCACTTCCGCATCCACGATGTAGGTAAGTTTGATGTCGGCGCGTTTGCGCGCGTCGTGCGCGCGGCGAAATACGGTGTACCGGATAAGTCCGTCTTCGGCCACACCGAGATCCGCGAGGCGCGCGCGGACGGCGGCTTCGAGGGCGCTTTCGGGATGATCGAGCGGCAGTTTGATTTCGCTTAGACGTAACATGAGGACCGGGGATGCGGGGGCCGCAAATCGCGGCCAATTCGCAATTTTATAGGTTAAGCGTGGGCAGGTGGCGGCGACGCAAGTCGACCGCCGTCGCAATGCGTCCTGCCGAGCGCGAAAAATTTATTAACCGACCGGTCGGTTGGTTTATACTACGCAGACCCAGACAACTTCCGCAGAGAGCGTCCCATGTACACGCAATCCCTGGATATTCCCGGCAATGTCGCCACACTAGATGCGGGCGCCAGTTCGCCCGAACAGGCGCAGTTCGATGCAGTCATGGCCGCAGATGGCAAGATAGAGGCGCAGGACTGGATGCCGGACGCCTACCGCAAGACGCTGGTGCGGCAAATTTCGCAACACGCGCATTCGGAGATCGTCGGCATGCTGCCAGAGGGCAACTGGATCACGCGTGCGCCGAGCCTGAAACGCAAGGCGATTCTGCTCGCCAAGGTCCAGGACGAAGCCGGTCACGGTCTCTATCTGTACAGTGCGGCAGAAACGCTCGGCGTATCGCGGGATCAGCTGATCGCCGCGCTGCATGCGGGCAAGGCCAAATATTCGAGCATCTTCAATTACCCGACGCCCACGTGGGCCGACGTCGGCGTGATCGGCTGGCTGGTCGACGGCGCCGCGATCATGAACCAGATCCCGCTGTGCCGTTGCACCTACGGCCCGTACGCCCGCGCGATGATCCGAATTTGCAAGGAAGAATCGTTTCACCAGCGCCAGGGTTTCGATGCACTCATATCGATGATGTCCGGCACCCAGGCGCAGCGTGAACTGGTCCAGCAAGCCGTGAATCGCTGGTGGTGGCCGGTGCTGATGATGTTTGGTCCGAGCGACAAGGACTCGATCCATAGCAGTCAGTCGTCGAAATGGGGCATCAAGCGCATTTCCAACGACGACCTGCGGCAGAAATTCGTCGACGCTACCGTCGACCAGGCGAAGGTGCTCGGCGTTACGCTGCCCGACCCCGATCTCAAGTGGAACGAGGCGCGCGGCCACCACGACTACGGCGACATCGACTGGGAGGAATTCTGGCGTGTCGTGAATGGCGACGGTCCCTGCAATCGGGAACGCCTCGCCACCCGCGTCAAAGCCCACGACGACGGCGCCTGGGTACGCGAAGCCGCCCTCGCCCACGCCGAAAAGCAGCGCCAGCGCGCACAACAGCACGCCGCCTGACAACCAGGGCACGGCTTGACGAAACAGCAATCGTCTTTCAGGGGACCGGAGTAAGCGCTAAAGCGCTAGCTCCGGTCGACCGCAACGGTTTGCATGGGACCGGAGTAAGCGCTAAAGCGCTAGCTCCGGTCGACCGCAATAGTTTGCATGGGACCGGAGTAAGCGCTAAAGCGCTAGCTCCGGTCGACCGCAACGGTTTGCATGGGACCGGAGTAAGCGCTAAAGCGCTAACTCCGGTCGACACAGGAGATCTGCAATGAACAAGGAATGGCCGATTTGGGAAGTCTTCGTGCGCAGCAAGCAAGGACTCGACCATAAACACTGCGGCAGTCTGCACGCCGCCGACGCGCCGATGGCCCTGCGCATGGCGCGCGACGTCTACACGCGACGCCAGGAAGGTGTAAGCATCTGGGTGGTGCCGTCGTCGGCCATCACGGCATCCGCGCCGGAAGACAAGGCGGAACTGTTCGAACCGGCCGGCGACAAGATCTACCGCCATCCGACGTTCTATACGCTCCCCGACGAAGTCAACCACATGTAAGCGGCCATGGACATCACGCCCCAACATCTCCAATACGTGCTGCGCCTCGCCGATACCGCGCTGATCCTCGGTCAGCGTAATACCGAGTGGTGCGGCCACGGCCCGATCCTCGAAGAGGACATCGCACTCTCGAACATGAGCCTCGACCTGATCGGCCAGGCGCGCCTGCTGTACACGCACGCTGCGTCGCTCGAACAGCGGCTCACCGGCAAGAGCCGGACAGAAGACGACTACGCGTACTTCCGCGCCGAACGCGAGTTCGCCAACTACACGCTCGCCGAGTTGCCACACTACGGCCCGCTGTGCGGCACCGCGCAAGCGGAGAAGGACTACGCGGTCACCATCGTGCGCAATTTTCTGTATTCGACGTTGATGGCCCACCTGTGGACCGCGCTCACGACCTCCAGCGACGAGCAATTGGCGGCAATCGCGTCGAAGTCGATCAAGGAAACCAGCTATCACGTGCATCACGCAAGCGAATGGCTGATCCGCTTCGGCGACGGTACGGAGGAGTCGCACCGCCGCGCGCAACATGCGCTGAACTACCTGCTGCCGTACACGCGCGAGTTCTTCAGCACTGACAGCGTGGAAGAGTCGATTGCGGCGGCCGGCATCGGACCACGCACCTCCGATCTGGAAGCGGCATGGCTCGCCGACGTGCGCGCGACGCTCGACCAAGCCACGCTGACGCTGCCCGAAGCGGTCAAGCACATCACGACCGGCAAGCACGGCGAACATTCCGAGCACATGGGCTTCGTGCTCGCCGAAATGCAGAGCCTCGCGCGCCAGCATCCCGGCGCTACCTGGTAATCACACGATGACGACTTCGACTGCCCCACACACGGCCGACGCTACGCTGGAACGCGCATGGGCTGTACTCGAAACGGTGCCCGACCCGGAGATCCCGGTGGTCTCGATCCGTGAGCTCGGCATTCTGCGCGACGTGCGTCGCGACGCCGACGGCACGCTCGAAGTCGTGATTACGCCGACCTATTCCGGTTGTCCCGCGATGTCGCAGATTGCCGAGGACGTCGCACACGCGCTCGACGCCGCGGAGCTCAAGCCATATCGGATTGCCACGGTGCTCGCGCCGGCCTGGACAACGGACTGGATGACCGCCGACGCCCGCGAGAAGCTGCGCGCCTACGGCATCGCGCCGCCCACCGGCAATTGCGGATCGCCTGCGCCATCGCAGGAAAAAGTCCTGCGCTTCATGCCGCGGGCGCTTCCGGCACCATGCTGTCCCCGTTGCGGCTCGGCGCAAACCGAGCGTGTCGCGCAATTCGGCTCGACCGCCTGCAAGGCGTTGTACCGCTGTCTCGATTGCCACGAACCCTTCGACTACTTCAAACCATACTGATATGGCCACCCCGCAATTTCACCCGCTGCGTATCCGCGAAGTGCGGCCCGAAACCGCCGACGCGGTCTCGGTCGCGTTTGAAGTCCCGCTCGAGCTGCGCGCCCAGTATCGCTTCACGCAAGGCCAGTTCGTCACGTTGAAGACACACATCGACGGCGAGGAAACGCGTCGCTCCTATTCGATCTGCGTCGGCGTCACCGACTACGATCGCGACGGCGAACTGCGCATCGGCATCAAACGCGTGCGCGGCGGCCGCTTCTCGAATTTCGCATTCGATACGCTGCAGCCCGGCCACCTGATCGACGTGATGACGCCGGACGGCCGCTTCTTCACGCATCTGAACGCCGAGCAGGGGCAGCAGTACCTGGCGTTTTCGGGCGGCTCGGGAATTACGCCGGTGCTGGCGATCATCAAGACGACGCTCGAAGTCGAGCCGCGCAGCACCTTCACGCTGGTGTACGGCAACCGTAGCGTCGATCAGATCATGTTTGCCGAAGAGCTTGAAGATCTGAAGAACCGCTTCATGAACCGCTTCGTGCTTTATCACGTGCTGTCCGACGATCTGCAGGATGTGGAACTGTTCAACGGTGTGCTCGACCAGCAAAAGTGCGCGGAATTCATCGACACGCTGTTGCCGGCCGACGCGATCGACGAAGCCTTTATCTGTGGCCCCGGTCCCATGATGGACGCCGCGGAAGCCGCGTTGAAAGCCGCCGGCGTGCCGCCAGAAAAAGTGCACGTGGAGCGCTTCGGCTCCCCGCTGCCGCAGGCAGGCGTGCCGCCAGTCGAGATCACCGAGGACACACCGGCAGCCGACCTCGAAATCGTACTCGACGGAAAACGGCGCAGGCTTCGGCTGCCGTATCAGGGCGTGAGCGTGCTCGACGTCGGACTGCGAGCCGGGCTCGCGTTGCCTTATGCGTGCAAGGGGGGCGTTTGCTGCACTTGCCGTGCGAAGGTGCTCGAAGGCGAAGTGAAGATGGAAAAGAACTACACGCTCGAAGAACACGAAATCCGCGACGGTTTCGTGTTGACGTGCCAATGCCATCCGGTCAGCGACCGCGTGGTGGTGAGCTACGACGAACGCTGAGCCGCCCCCGGGTTGGCCTCGCGTCTCACCGGCAAACGCTTTCTGCAGCATCGCGATCCGCTTACACTAGGGGCCGCTCGCAATCGGACTGAGGTTCCGGTCGCCGAGCGGCCCCTTCTTTTTCGTCATCGCCACGCCAAGCCATCGCCAATGAGCACGATTCACCTCACCAACGGCGACGTCGCCGCCGAGTCCCTGCGCACGGCGCTCCGCGCAGCGGGCCGCGACGATCGCGTGCATGCGCTGCGGGAAGACCTTGCGGTCGGTCCGTTGCGCGGCATCGACGACGCGCCGGTCATCCGCGCCGACTTTTGGGATCGCGTCAGCACGGACACCCGCCGCGATTTCCTGCAGGAATTGCGCGACCAGGCGGCAGCGCTCGACAACATCGCAAACGGCGAATCCACGCTTGTTGTCTGGCACGGCGAAAGCGGCGCAGATCAGTTGACGCTGCGTCGCGTCTGCTATCACCTGCGCAACAGCCCGCAGCGCCTGAGTGAAGTACGCCTGTCGATTCGCGACCTCACCGATCCGGGCGCCTGGGCGCACAGCCGCAGAGATCGCGCAACATCGGTCGGCATGTTTGCGCCCGCGGTGCTGCAGAGCCATTTGTCGCACGCCGCGCCGATCGCCGTGCTGCGCATCAGCCGGCTCGCCCTTGAGTGGCAAGAAGTCAAACAGGCGAACGGCGAGACCCGGCGCTGGCGCGACAACACGTTCACGAGCGGCAGTTTTGCCGAGCTGGACGCGCTGCTGCTCGAACACGCGACCGGCAACTGGCAGCCCGCGGCGCGCGTTGCCGCCGAGCTAATGGCAGCCGACCTCGGCTTTCTGGTCAGCGACGTCATCGTGCTGTGGCGCCTGCGCGAACTAGCCGCGACCCGGCGCATCAGATTGCGCGGCGAGCTCAGCGCGTGGCGCACGCTGGAGCTATGCGCAGCGCTCACCCCCTGCACCCACTAATAGAACACGGCGAAACGACCACCATGGCCCGCACCCGAGCGCCCGATCACGAAACGCAACGCGAGCAGATTCTCGAGCTCGCCGCGGCGAAGTTCGCCCAGACCAGCTATCCGAGCACGTCGATGGCCGAGCTGGCCGCCGCTACCGGTACGTCGAAGGCGCGCCTGTACCACTACTATGCGAGCAAGGAAGCCATCCTGTTCGACCTGCTGGACCGCTACACCAAGCGGCTGATGCTCATCATCGCCGAGGTGGAAGGAGCCAGTCAGCGGCGCGGGCTCAGCGAGCGGGAAACCTTCGCGGAACTGATCCGGGCGTTTTTGTCGGAGTATGAAACATCGCATAGCCGGCACGTCGCGTTGTTGAATGACGTCAAGTATCTGGTCGACAACCAGCGCGAGGCGATTTTGAACCGCCAGCGCGACGTCGTAGCGGCTTTCGCGCGACAACTGGCGCGCGCCTATCCGGAACGCGCGACCCGCGACAATCAGACGGCCCTCACCATGATGGTATTCGGCATGATCAACTGGACGTTCACGTGGCTCAAGCCGGACGGCCGGATGGGTTACCGCGAATTCGCCGAACAGGTTGTCGACATGGTGGAACACGGCTTGAGCGCGGTGCGCCCGCAAGACGCAAACCAACGATAGCGAGACTCACAGCCTCCGCGCCCTCCGGCAGGCCATGCCGCATATAAGACGATCGTGCTTTTTCCCGGGGCGAGCACGGGGTCGCGGACAACGCGTGCACCGTTTAGACGGTCTCCTCTTATTGAGATACGGGTTTTCCCTAGTATGCAATTGCGGTTTCCGCTAGAATCGCGTTGCGGTGCACCAACGCCGCTCGACGATAAGGAGAAACCGACCATGAACCTGATGCACCCACGCGCCGCCCGGCCGATCGTCCCCCACGACGGCTTGTCGCAGCCAACTGGTCGCGCACCCGCTCTGGTCCGTGAGCTCACCGCCGTGGACCGTGAACGGCTGCTGGCCCACTTCCTCGCGCTCGACGAAGACGACCGCCTGCTGCGCTTCGGCCAGATCGTGCCGAACCATGTGATCGAAAACTACGTCCGCGCGATCGACTTCACCCGCGACACCGTTTTTGGCGTATTCAACAGCAAGCTGGAGCTGACGGGCGTCGGGCACCTGGCCTATCTGCCTGCTGAAGGCAACAAGCGCACTGCCGAGTTCGGCGTGTCGGTGCTGGAAAGCGCGCGCGGCCAAGGTATCGGCTCGAAGCTGTTCGAGCGCGCTGCTATCCGCAGCCGCAATACGCACATCACGATGCTTTATATCCACTGCCTGTCGCGCAACGCCACCATGATGCATATTGCGAAGAAGGCCGGCATGAAGATCGAGTACGCGTATGGCGAAGCCGACGCTTATCTGACGCTGCCGCCGGCGGACCAATCCAGCATCATCGCCGAGATGCTGCAGGAGCAAGCCGCCGTGTTCGATTACGCCCTCAAACGCCAGGCGCGCCAGGCATCGAAGCTATTCGAGTCGTTCATGCCGACGGCCGCCGCAGCCTGAAAAGCCGGCGCTCCGGCGAAGTGACAAAGGGCAGCCCGGCGGCTGCCCTTTTTGTTTGCCGTCGTGCGCCATCCGCCAGCTCGCCGTCGTGCGCGGCTCACAAGATCGGCAACGCGGTCGTTTCCTTGATTTTTTCCAGCGAGAAACTGGTCTTCACATCGATCACCGACGGATGGTGCAGCAACTGATTCTGCACGAAGCGCGAAAAGTGGGCCATGTCCTCCACCTGGACGCGCAGCAGGTAATCCATCTCGCCGGTCATCGCGTGGCATGCCACCACCTCCGGCCACGTCTGGACCGCCGCCCGAAACAGATCGGCGTGCGTGGCGTCGCCGCGCGAACTGAGCGCCTGGCCGCCGCGCTTCTCCAATCGCACATTCACGTAGGCAAGCAGGTCGAGCCCGAGGCGCTGCGCGTCGAGCAGCGCGACGTAGCCGCGAATCACCCCACTCTCTTCCAACCGGCGGATCCGCCGCAAACAGGGGCTCGGCGACAGATTAATGCGCTCCGCGATTTCCTGATTGGACAGCCGCCCATTCTCCTGAAGAATCGCGAGGATGCGTCTGTCTATCGCGTCGATCTCTAGGTTCGGCATGTTCTGTCGCCCGCTTCTCGATCTAAGCTAGAAAATAGCGCAAGCGTAGCGGCACGCGACTAACTTCGCAAGTTTTCGTCGCACAGGAGACTTTAAACTTAGCGTCACAGGCTGCAGTGAATTGGCACTCGGTTACGTGGCGCACGCCGCGTAGAAGATCAACTTACCCAGGAAACGTGGCCGCTAATAGGTTGCGAAGGTTGACACGCATGTGATGGCGGAACAGATAGGAGCGGGGGAAGCAAACCTTAAGTTCGTCTCGTCCTTCCAGGACAGACGAGATGAGGCCTTCCCAGGCAGATTCCATCATGCCCAGCGGGCTTGTCGTCCGCATGACAGGCCTGATAAATCCGCAGCCTTCTCCTCTTCGTCACCCATAAATGTCCACTTGGCAAACCGGAAGGCGTCCATAACACTGACATGCAGGTTCCAACTTGGGAAAATCCGCTCGGCACGGACGGCTTCGAATTCATCGAATACACTGCCCCGGACCCGAAAGCGCTCGGCAAGCTGTTCGAACAGATGGGCTTCACCGCCGTCGCGCGGCATCGTCATAAAGACGTGACGCTGTATCGCCAGGGCGAGATCAACTTCATCGTCAACGGCGAACAGGATTCGTTTGCGCAACGCTTCGCTCGGTTGCACGGCCCGTCGATCTGCGCGATTGCGTTCCGCGTCCAGGACGCGGCCAAGGCCTACAAGCAGGCGTTGGAGAAAGGCGCGTGGGGGTTCGACAACAAGACCGGGCCAATGGAACTGAACATTCCGGCGATCAAAGGCATCGGCGACTCGCTGATCTATTTCGTCGACCGCTGGCGCGGCAAGAACGGCGCCGAGCCTGGCAGCATCGGCAACATCGATATTTACGACGTCGACTTCGAACCGATTGCAGGCGCGAATCCGAATCCGGTCGGCCACGGCCTCACTTACATCGATCACCTGACGCATAACGTGCATCGCGGCCGCATGCAGGAATGGGCGGAGTTCTACGAACGTCTGTTCAACTTCCGCGAGGTGCGTTACTTCGACATCGAAGGCAAGGTGACGGGCGTAAAGTCGAAGGCAATGACCTCGCCCTGCGGAAAGATCCGCATTCCGATCAACGAAGAAGGTTCGGAGACCGCGGGTCAGATTCAGGAATATCTGGACGCGTATCACGGCGAGGGGATTCAGCACATCGCGCTCGGCACTCGGGACATCTATCGCACGGTGGACGGTTTGCGCGCGGCGAACATTTCGCTGCTGGACACGATCGACACCTATTACGAACTGGTCGACCGCCGCGTGCCCAATCACGGTGAGCCGCTCGACGAACTGCGCAAGCGCAAGATCCTGATCGACGGTGCCCCGGACGACCTGTTGCTGCAGATCTTCACGGAGAATCAGATCGGTCCGATCTTCTTCGAGATCATTCAACGCAAAGGTAACCAGGGCTTCGGCGAGGGCAACTTCAAGGCGCTGTTCGAATCGATTGAACTGGACCAGATTCGCCGCGGCGTGGTGCAAGACAAAGCCTGACGAGGGGCGGTCACCGGTTGCCCGGAAACTCAGACCCATCAACAAAAGTGAAAGGGCGAGGATCGCAAGATCCTCGCCCTTTTCCCTCGCGCCGTTGCTCGGGGACGAACAGAGGCGGGTTATCAACCGACGCACCGCCTCAGCGACGCGTCACGAATTCTGGCTTTCCCTGTCCGCCTTGGCGGCACGCGAGACGCGCCCGACAGCGATGCGTGCCGGCGCAATCTGCGCCGTTCGCCTGACCGCGTTCGAGAGCGCCCCTGCGCTACCCGGGTTGGCGCGCACCGGCGCGCTCATGGCGAAAAATGCGGCAGAGACCATCAGGAAGGTCTGGATGTTTCTGGTGTTCATGCGTACTCCTTTTCTAACTTCCCTGTTGTCGTGAAGCTCCGCCGAATGCGGAGTGTTGCGTAGACATTGCTCACAGGTGCCGGTTAGACAGGGATTCGCCCTACGGTTCCGCGACCGGATAGTTTTTACGGCTTGTTACATCGGCCAGGCTGCATGGAAACGCGTGCGGGCAGAAAGCTGCCGCGGGCGCAAGCTTTCGAACGCACTGCGGCGGGTTTCCACCAGTGCTACCATCACTTAAAACACGTCAATATGACGGCCCCGGCCCGGTGCATTCACAAGATGCCAGGGCCCAAAAGTAGTTTTGGCGATCCCAAACTGAGTGGAGGAGTACACATAATGAATGCCCCGCTAGACGCAGGTCAGCGAGCCTCGCTTGAAGCCGCGTTGTCTTCCGTCACGCTCGACGACAAATACACCCTCGAACGCGGCCGCGCGTACATGAGCGGCATCCAGGCGCTGGTGCGTCTGCCGATGCTGCAACAGGAACGCGATCAGGCAGCCGGACTCAATACCGCCGGCTTCATCTCCGGCTACCGCGGATCGCCGCTCGGCGGACTCGACCAGTCTCTGTGGAAGGCGAAGAAGCATCTCGCCGCACATCAGGTGGTGTTCCAGCCCGGCGTCAATGAAGACCTCGCGGCCACGGCCGTCTGGGGTTCGCAACAGGTCAATCTGTACCCCAGCGCCAAATACGACGGCGTGTTTTCGATGTGGTATGGCAAGGGCCCCGGCGTCGACCGTTCCAGCGACGTCTTCAAGCACGGCAATTCGGCCGGCTCGTCACGACATGGCGGCGTTCTGGTGCTTGCCGGCGACGACCACGCGGCCAAATCGTCGACGCTCGCACATCAGTCGGAGCACATCTTCAAGGCGTGTGGCCTGCCGGTGCTGTTCCCGTCGAACGTGCAGGAATATCTCGACTTCGGCCTGCACGGCTGGGCGATGAGCCGCTACTCCGGCCTCTGGGTCGCAATGAAGTGCGTGACCGACGTGGTCGAGTCGTCCGCCTCGGTGGACATCGACCCGCACCGCACGAAGATCATCCTGCCGGAAGACTTCGCTATGCCCGAGGGCGGCCTGAACATCCGCTGGCCCGATCCGCCGCTGGTGCAGGAAGCGCGTCTGCTCGACTACAAGTGGTACGCCGCGCTCGCGTACGTGCGCGCCAACAAGCTCGACCGCGTGGAAATCGATTCGCCGCAGGCGCGCTTCGGCATCATGACAGGCGGCAAGGCCTATCTCGACGTGCGCCAGGCGTTGACCGACCTCGGTCTCGACGACGACACGTGTGCGCGCATCGGTATCCGGCTGTACAAGGTCGGCTGCGTCTGGCCGCTCGAAGCGCAAGGCGCGCAGGCTTTCGCGCGCGGTCTCGACGAAATCCTGGTGGTCGAAGAAAAGCGCCAGATTCTCGAATACGCGATCAAGGAAGAGTTGTACAACTGGCCCGACGCGCAGCGTCCGCGCGTGTTCGGCAAGTTCGACGAGAAGGACGGCGCGGGCGGCGAATGGTCGGTGCCGATGGGCAACTGGCTGCTGCCGGCGCATTACGAGCTGTCGCCCGCGATCATCGCCAAGGCGATCGCCACGCGGCTCGACAAGTTCGATCTCCCGTCGGATGTGCGCGCGCGCATCGCGGCGCGCATCGCGGTGATCGAAGCGAAGGAGAAGGCGCTCGCCCGCCCGCGCGTGGAAGCGGAGCGCAAGCCGTGGTTCTGCTCGGGCTGCCCGCACAACACGTCGACCAATGTGCCAGAAGGCTCGCGTGCGATGGCCGGCATCGGCTGCCATTACATGACGGTCTGGATGGACCGCAACACCAGCACCTTCAGCCAGATGGGCGGCGAAGGCGTCGCGTGGATCGGCCAGGCGCCTTTCACCAACGACAAGCACGTATTCGCCAATCTTGGCGACGGCACCTACTTTCATTCGGGGCTGCTGGCCATTCGCGCAGCGATCGCCTCCAAGGCGAACATCACGTACAAGCTGCTCTATAACGACGCGGTCGCGATGACCGGCGGCCAGCCGGTCGACGGCGTGCTGACCGTGCCGCAGATCACTCATCAGCTGGCCGCCGAAGGCGCGTCGAAAATCGTGATCGTCACCGACGAGCCGGAAAAGTACTCGGCGAACGTCGGGCTCGCGCCTGGGATCGACATCCATCATCGGGACAAGCTCGACGAGGTACAGCGCCAACTGCGCGAAATAGCCGGCACCACGATCCTCATCTACGACCAGACGTGCGCGACCGAGAAGCGCCGTCGCAGGAAACGCGGCGCCTATCCGGACCCGGCGCGGCGCATCGTCATCAACGAGGCCGTGTGCGAAGGCTGCGGCGATTGCTCGGTGAAGTCCAATTGCCTGTCGGTGGAGCCGCTCGATACCGAATACGGCACCAAGCGGCAGATCAATCAGTCGACCTGCAACAAGGACTACTCGTGCGTGAACGGCTTCTGCCCGAGCTTCGTCTCCGTTGAGGGCGGTCAGTTGCGCAAGCCGAAGGCGGCCTCGGGCATCGTCGGCGACGCAATGCCGACAATCCCGGAACCGGAGCTGCCGTCGATCGAGCGTCCGTACGGCGTACTGGTCACGGGCGTCGGCGGCACGGGCGTCGTGACGATCGGCGCGCTGCTGGGCATGGCTGCGCATCTGGAGAACAAGGGCGTCACCGTGCTCGACGTCACCGGCCTCGCGCAAAAAGGGGGCGCCGTGATGAGCCACGTGCAGATCGCGACGCGTCCGGCCGACATCCATGCGACCCGTATCGCAATGGGCGAAGCCAGCCTCGTGATCGGCTGCGATGCGATCGTTACCGCGAGCGACGAATGCGTGTCGCGGATGCAGCCGGGCCGCACGCGCGTGGTGTTGAACAGCGCCCATACGCCGACCGCCGAACTCATCAAGAACCCGAACTGGCGCTTCCCGGGCAGCAGCACGGAGGCCGACGTGCGCGCCGGCGCAGGCGACGAGAATGTCGATACGGTCGACGCCAATCACTTCGCAGTCGCGCTGCTCGGCGACGCGATCTATACGAATCCGTTCGTGCTCGGCTACGCATGGCAGCGCGGCTGGGTGCCGTTGACGTATCAATCCCTGATGCGCGCGATCGAATTGAACAACGTGCAGATCGAGAAAAACCGCGCGGCATTCGAATGGGGCCGCCGCGCCGCGCACGATCTCCCCGCGGTACGCAAGCTCGCGCAGGCGCAGGCGCCGGGCCGCGTCGCCGCAGCGGAGGCCGCGGGCAGCAAGATCATCGCGCTCCACACGCCGAAGGCGCTCGACGCGCTGATCGACAAACGCGCCGACTACCTCGCCGCGTGGCAAAACCGCGCGTATGCGCAGCGTTACCAAGCGCTGGTCTCGCAAGTGCGTGCAGCCGAATCCGCGCTTGAATCGATCGACGGCCAGTTGCCGTTGACCGAAGCGGTCGCGAAAAACTTGCACAAGCTGATGGCATACAAGGACGAGTACGAAGTCGCCCGGCTGTATAGCGACCCGGCGTTCATGGAAAAGCTGAACGCGAGTTTCGAAGGCGACTGGAAACTGCACATCCACCTCGCACCGCCGACGTTCTCGAAGAAGGACGCTCAAGGCCATCTGGTCAAAAAGAAGTATGGCCCTTGGGTTTTCAGCGCCATGCATGTGCTCGCAAAACTGAAGTTCCTGCGCGGCACGGCGTTCGACATCTTCGGCAAGACCGAAGAGCGTCGTACCGAACGCGCGCTGATCGTCGAGTATGAAGCGCTGGTGCGCGAACTGATCGGCGGCCTCAGCACGCAAAACCACGAGTTGGCGCTGGAACTAGCGAATCTGCCGGATGGCATCCGCGGCTATGGGCACGTGAAGGAAAACAACCTGAAGGGCGTGCGGATCAAGTGGAACGAGCTGCTGACGCGCTGGCGTTCGCCGCAGGCTGGCAAGACGCAACACGCGGCGTAAAAAAGCGATAAAGCGGCAAGGCGGCAAGGCGGCGGTCCTCACGGATCGCCGCTTTTTTTTCAGCTATGAAAAAGCGCCACGGAATCGCTTCCGTGGCGCTCTCTGTTCTCCGGTGGGCTCGACGGGCGCACGCGGCGCCGCGTCAACCTCGAGCCGTCGCCGTTACTTCGCGTTCGCCGGCTTGCGTGCGTTTGCCGAAGCCACCGCCGTCATGTTGATGATCCGGCGCACGGTCGCCGCCGGCGTCAGAATGTGCACCGGCTTTTCCGCGCCGAGCAGGAACGGACCCACCGTCACGCCTTCGCCGCCGACCATCTTCAGCAGGTTGTACGCGATGTTCGCCGCTTCGACGTTCGGCATGATCAACAGGTTCGCTTCGCCGGAGAGCGTGGTGCCCGGGAACGCAGCCTTGCGGACCACTTCCGACAATGCCGCATCACCATGCATTTCACCGTCGATCTCGAGCGTCGGCGCGCGCTCGACTATGAGCTTGCGGGCCGCGGCCATCCGTTGCGACGACGACGACGGCGCGCTACCGAAGTTCGAATTCGACAGCAGCGCTACCTTCGGTGTGATGCCGAACTTCTCGATCTCGCGCGCCGCCAGCATCGTCATGTCGGAGAGCTGTTCGGCAGTCGGCGTTTCGTTCACATAGGTGTCGCAAATGAACAGGTTGCGGCCCGGCAGCATCAGCAGGTTCATCGCGGCAAAATTCCCCACGTTGTCCGCCTTGCCGAGCACCTGCTCGATGAAGTCCAGATGCGTATGGTACTGGCCGATCATCCCGCAGATCATGCCGTCGGCTTCGCCGAGACGCACGAGGATCGCGCCGATCAGCGTGTTGAACTTGCGCATGGCGGCCTTCGCGACGTCCGGCGTGACGCCTTCGCGCGCACCGAGTTCGTGATACGCCTGCCAGCACTTCTGATAGCGCGGATCGTCTTCAGGATCGACGATCTCGACGTCCTCGCCGCACTTGAGTTTCGAGCCCATCTTCTTCAGACGCATCTCGATCACCGACGGACGGCCGACCAGAATCGGCCTGGCGATCTTTTCCAGCAGCACGAATTGCGCGGCGCGCAGCACGCGCTCGTCTTCGCCTTCGGCGAACACGATGCGCGCCGGCTGCGACTTCGCCGCGGCGAACACCGGGCGCATCACCATGCCCGTGCGATACACCGTGGTGCCGAGTTCTTCGCGATACGCGTCCATGTCCTTGATCGGACGGGTCGCCACGCCCGAGTCCATCGCCGCCTGCGCGACGGCCGGCGCGATCTTGATGATCAGGCGCGGATCGAATGGCTTCGGAATCAGATATTCCGGACCGAATTCGAGCGAGTGGCCTTCATAGGCTTTCGCGACTTCGTCGCCCTGATCGGTCTCTTCGGCCAGCTCCGCAATCGCACGCACGCACGCGAGCTTCATCTCTTCGGTAATCGTGGTCGCCCCGACATCCAGCGCGCCGCGGAAGATGAACGGGAAGCACAGCACGTTGTTGACCTGGTTCGGGTAGTCCGAACGGCCGGTCGCGATGATGCAGTCCGGGCGAACCTTGCGTGCTTCTTCCGGGCGGATTTCAGGCTCCGGATTCGCGAGCGCCAGAATCAGCGGCTGTGTGCCCATCCCGGCGACCATTTCCGGCTTGAGCACGCCGGCGCTGGAGCAGCCCAGGAACACGTCGGCGCCGCGAATCGCGTCAGCGAGCGTGCGCGCTTCGGTGTTCGCCGCGTAGCGTTCTTTGGACGGATCCAGATTGCCGCGACCCTCGAAAATCACGCCCTTCGAGTCGACGACGAGAATGTTCTGCTTCGACAGACCCAGGTTCACCAGCAGGTCCAGACACGCGATTGCCGCTGCGCCCGCGCCCGAACACACCAGCTTCACTTGGTCGAGCTGTTTGCCGACCACTTTCAAACCGTTCAGAATCGCCGCCGACGCGATGATCGCAGTGCCGTGCTGATCGTCGTGGAAAACGGGAATCTTCATGCGCTCGCGCAGCTTCTTCTCGATGTAGAAGCACTCGGGCGCCTTGATGTCTTCGAGGTTGATGCCGCCCAGCGTGGGTTCCAACATCGCGATCGCTTCGACCAGCTTGTCCGGATCGGATTCGGAGAGTTCGATGTCGAACACGTCGATGCCGGCAAACTTCTTGAACAGACAACCCTTGCCTTCCATCACCGGCTTCGCCGCGAGCGGGCCGATGTTGCCGAGGCCCAGCACGGCCGTGCCGTTCGTGATCACGCCGACCAGGTTGCCGCGCGAGGTGTACTTCTGCGCGTCGAGCGGTTCGTCGTAGATCGCCATGCAGGCTGCCGCGACACCGGGCGAATACGCTAGCGACAGATCGAGCTGATTCGACAGCGGCTTGGTGGGCGTAACCGAAATCTTGCCGGGTTTCGGATTCTGGTGATATGCGAGAGCGCTTTGCTTGAGTTGTTCGTCCATTTTTTGGCCTGCGAGACATAAGTAATTGAGCCCGGCACACCGCACGGCTGGCGTCGCCTGACCAGGTCGAATGCATCACCGGCCGAGGCGGTTTGCGCATACACCGAGGGGGCGCGGCATTGAATCGCGACGACGAACAGGACGATGCGGAGTGCTTCGCGGGCCGGTTAGTGTACACCCCGGTGCGTCGATGCACTGAGTGGTTAACAGGACGAGCCATCGGCGAAACGCGGGCTGGCGATGCTGCATTGCCGCATCGCGGGGTGGTTGTGGCGGTCGTCAGAGGCGGGTTAGGCGCAAGCTATGTGCCGGCCTTGCGCGCTCATTGCAGCTCTGCGCCAGGGCGTGCGGGGATCAGAGACAGTGTCGCGAAGATGTCGAGCAGATAGGCGTGTAAGGTGCCGCAGTTTGCTCGCAAGCCAGGCAAAACGGCGTGCTCCGATGTCAGCCCGCTCCCGCCACGGGCGCGGTATGAAACCCGCCCTGCGCGAGCCCTACGTCCCGCGTTCGAGCGAGCCGAGTGCGACAGCCTCGTCCGAAGGGTTGGTTTCGGGTAAAATGTTGGCCTACGCGCGCAGCAAAAAGCAGCAAAAAGCGGCCTGCACTCCACTGACCGGCAGCGTATTCCGCCCAACATGGCGCGGCATACCCCGTTTGCTGCGCCACCGGGCTCGGCGCCCGCTTCTCCCCGCTCATACCCAAGGATCCGCCCATGACAGGCTTCGATCGCCAGACGATCTCCGATACGACCGCAAAAATGCTGCTGGAAGTACAGGCAGTGCACTTCAACGCGGAAAAGCCGTACATTTTCACGTCCGGCTGGGCGAGCCCGGTTTATATCGACTGCCGCAAGCTGATTTCGTATCCGCGCGTGCGCCGCGGCCTGATGGAAATGGCCGAGACCACCATCCTGCGCGATGTCGGCTATGAGCAGATCGACGCGGTCGCCGGTGGCGAAACGGCCGGCATTCCGTTCGCCGCATGGCTGTCCGACCGTCTGATGGTGCCGATGCAATATGTGCGCAAGAAGCCGAAGGGTTTCGGTCGTAACGCACAGATCGAAGGCTTGCTGACCGAAGGGCAGCGCGTGCTGCTGGTGGAAGACCTGACCACGGACAGCCGCAGCAAGATCAACTTCATCAACGCGCTTCGCACCGCCGGCGCCAACGTGAACCACTGCTTCGTGCTGTTCCATTACAACATCTTCAAGGAAAGCGTGTCGGTGCTGAAAGACATCAATGTCGATCTGCACGCGCTTGCCACCTGGTGGGACGTGCTGCGCGTCGCGAAGGAAAACAAGTACTTCGACACCAGGACGCTGGAGGAAGTGGAAAAATTCCTGCACGCACCGGCTGAATGGTCGGCGGCGCATGGAGGCGCAACGTCAGCGCCACAATAAGCACACAATCAGCGCAGCCGCTTCTAGCCGATTGAATTGGAAAAGCCGCCGTCGTAACGACAGGCGGCTTTTTTCTGCCCGCGCATTCGGGCAATAAGGGTGCAACAGAAAGTCAGCCCACGTCACGCGGGCCATCGGGCGAACGCGACGACAGGTTCAGCAAACCATTGCTCTGTGCGTACTGGAACAACTCTGAATCACGGTCCATGCCCAGCTTGCGCATCGCCGTATTCTTTTGTGTGCTGATGGTCTTGATGCTGCGGTTGAGCTGCTCCGAGATTTCCTTGATCGTCATGCCGGACACGAACAGTCGCACGACTTCCAGTTCGCGCCTGGACAACATCACTTCGTCGCCCTTGCCCCCCGAGTTCATGCGCAGCGCATCGAGCGACGCCTTCACCGACGGACTCATGTACTCGAGATTGCGGCTCACGTGCTGCACGGCAAGTCCGATATGGCTGAGATCGTCCGACTTATTGACGACTGAAGTCACGCCAAGCTCGCTCAGCCGCTTGAGCAATGCAGCGTTCTCCAGCATCGTGAGCACGACGATGCGAAGGTCGGGAAAATTGCGGCGCAAATAGCCAATCAGTTGCAGCCCGTCGCCGTACTGGCCGCCCGGCATTGCGAGATCCGTGACGAGCACGTCGCAAGAGGCGGTTTGCAGCATCTTGACCAGTTCAGTCGACTGCCGCGCGCGTCCGACGACCTGCACTCCGGGAAACTTGAGCAGCGCGTGTTCGGCGCCGAACAGAATCACCGGATGGTCGTCGGCGACGACGACCCTGAGTGGATCTTGCATCGCTCTCCTCTCGATTGATGAACCACTCTGCACAACTTCTACCATGGCTTCCTATGCTGGATGTTGAAACGAATGGGGCAAACGCGGGCTTGAGTCGCGCGGACTAATCATCCGACTATAGCCGATTTCTTACCCGTAAATCCTCGGCCATCGCAACAATGATGCATCGCACAGCTAATGTTAGACTGGGTCCGACCTTGGGGCTCAATTAAGGACAATAACCATCGCGAGGACCATCGCCTCGCGCCCTGACAGGAGAACCGGCACATGCGTTCGCGTTGCCTGGTCGTTGCGCTTCCTTTGCTGTCGTGCCGTAAGCCGTTGCTCGTCTGCGCGGTGCTCTCTTTTGCGTTATTCACCGCGCATGGTCCATATGCGTTTGCAGAAGGCGCTTTCACGGTGACCAGTGCCAGTTTCCGTGCGGACGGTACCGTGAATAACGCGCAAGTTTTTAATCAGGACGACTGTAAAGGCGGCAACCGCTCGCCGCAGTTGTCGTGGCACGACGCGCCGGCGGGCACGCGCAGCTTCGCCATCACCATGTTCGATCAGGATGCGCCCGGGCGAGGATGGTGGCACTGGGCGGTCGCCGGCATTCCGTCGAACGTCGACAGCTTGCCGGAAAACGCAAGCGCCTCTGGCTTCCTCACGAAACTCGGTGCAGTGCAGGCGCGCAACGACTTCGATACCGATGGCTACGGCGGCCCTTGCCCGCCGCCGGGCAAACCGCATCGGTACGTCATCACCGTGTATGCGCTCGGCACCACCGATCTGCGCCTCGCGCAAGGACGTCCCGCGCTGATGTTCGATCACGAGATCGGCACGGCCGCGCTCGGCAGCGCGAAAATGGTGGTCAATTACGGGCGCTAGTTCGCGCCGTCGAGCCGGTGGATCACAGGCGTCGGCGTGGCGTGCTGCTGGCATTCCATTGCAGTCTGCGGAATCCCTGAAGTGCGGCGCCGCGCTGCGCGCCATGTGAGTCGGTGCGGGCACCGCTGCCCGCGCGCCTGGCGCGCCGGAACTGTCCCGATTCGTGTTCTGCCGGAGAGTGTCATGTCGAAAATCGTCATCGTCTATCACAGCGGCTATGGCCACACGAAGAAAGTCGCCGAAGCGGTCCTCGCCGGTCTCCTCGAAGCCGGCGCCGAGGCGCGGCTGCTGCCGGTCGGCGACATCGACGACGCGGGCTGGTCCGAGCTCGCCGCGGCCGACGCAATCATCTTCGGCGCGCCGACGTACATGGGCGGCCCATCGGCCGACTTCAAGAAATTCGCTGATGCCAGTTCCAAGCCGTGGCTCGACCAAGTGTGGAAAGACAAGATCGCGGCCGGCTTCACCAACTCGGCGACTATGAACGGCGACAAGTTCTCGACGATCCAGTACTTCGTCACACTGGCGATGCAGCACAGCATGATCTGGGCGGGCACCGGCATGATGCCGTCGAATACCAAGGCGGCGATCCGCGACGATCTGAACTATGTCGGCGGCTTTACGGGGTTGCTCACGCAGTCGCCAGCCGATGCGTCACCCGAAGAAGCGCCGCCTGCGGGCGATCTTGAAACGGCGCGGATGTTCGGGGTGCGCGTCGCGGAGGTCACCGCACGGTGGGTTGCCGCGAGGGGTTAGCGCGTTAAGTGCTTCGCGCGGGGCTGCGCGGCTGCGGGGCTGCCGGGCTGCCGATTTGCCGATTTGCCGATTTGCCGATTTGCCGATTTGCCGAGTTGCCGAGTTGCCGAGTTGCCGAGTTGCCGAGTTGCCGAGTTGCGGATGTGCCGGTTTGCGGATCTGCCGGAAAGGAGACCGCGTCAGCTCGCATCGGCTGCGCATCAGGTCGGAGCCGGTGTCCTGTTGAGACCGTATCGTCGTTTTTTCGCGCCGTTTCGCACGCCGTCGACTATTGAGGTCTTAAAATAACGTTCCGGCGCGGCGTTGCGCCCCCGTTTTTGCAAGCGAGTGAGATCGAGATGAGCACGAAAGTTTTTGTCGACGGGCAGGAAGGCACGACCGGCCTGAAGATTTTCGAATACCTGTCGCAGCGCGCCGACGTGGCAATCCTGCGGATCGATGAAGCGAAGCGCAAAGACCTCGAAGAACGCCGCCGTCTCATCAATGCGTCGGACGTCACGTTCCTTTGCCTGCCGGATGTCGCTTCGCGCGAGTCCGCTTCGCTCGTCGACAACGATCGCACCGTGCTGATCGACGCGAGCACTGCGTTCCGCACTGCCGCCGACTGGGCATACGGTCTGCCCGAACTGGCGCGCGCGCAGCGCGAGCGGTTGCGCACGGCCAAACGCATCGCCGTGCCGGGCTGCCACGCGTCGGCGTTCGTGCTCGCCATGCGTCCGCTTGTCCAGGCTGGCGTGGTGACGCCCGACTTCGCCGCCCACGCTTATTCGATCACCGGCTACAGCGGCGGCGGCAAGAAAATGATCGGCGACTACGAAGCCGGCGGCAACGACAGGCTCAAGAGCCCGCGCCCTTATGCGCTCGGCCTCGCGCACAAACATCTGCCGGAAATGGCCGCGCATACGGGTCTGGTTTCGGCACCGGTGTTCACGCCCATCGTCGGCGATTTCTATAAGGGGCTCGCGGTCACCACCTTCTTCTCGCCCAAACAGCTGGCGAAGAAGGCGACGCCGCAAGACGTGCAGGCGCTCTTCGCCGAGTACTACGCGGGTGAAGCGTTCGTGCGCGTGGCGCCGTTCGACACCGACGCCAATCTCGACAGCGGTTTCTTCGACGTGCAGGCGAACAACGACACCAACCGCGTCGACCTCTTCGTGTTCGGCAACGAAGAGCGCTTCGTGACAGTCGCGCGCCTGGACAACCTGGGCAAGGGCGCATCGGGTGCGGCAATTCAGTGCATGAATCTCGCGGTCGGCGCCGCAGAAGACGTGGGCTTGAAACGCTAAATAAAACAGCGACGGAATTCGTCGTGAAAGCTGCGCAAAGCCGGTCGTTAGCGACCGGCTTTTTTGTCGGGCGCAGGTTTTAATTGCGCGCTGACTCGCACAAGGTTGGCGTGGCTGACGCGCCAGCAGGAGCGAGCCGGCGAGGGGACGCGGGGACCGCTGTTTTCTTTTCGCGAGCCGCGCCAAAAAACGTCTTATGCCGCGAAACGCAGGCAAAAAAAAGCCCGCCTATGTGGGCGGGCTGAATCCATATCAGAGGAGACATGGAGGAGACAGGGACTACTATAGCAAATAGTTTGGTGCGACGCAACATGCGAATTAGGGTTGACCCTGAGCGTTGCTTAGCCGCAACAGTGAGCCTGACATCCTTGGCAACCCGGTCCTTCCTATAGCTTTCTTCGTCAGTGGTGCGCCAAGGCCATCATCGCGCCGAACCCGACGAATACACCGCCCGTCAGACGATTGAACGCGCGCGCCACGCTACGGCTCTTCAGACGGGCGCCGATGCGCGCGCCGAAGCCCGCGTACACCAGATACCAGCTGACCTCGATCGCCGCGAAAGTCGCTACCAGTACGCCGAACTGCGGCAATTTCGGTTGCGCCGGATTGATGAATTGCGGCAACAACGCAGCAGCGAACAGGATCGCCTTGGGATTGCTGCCGGCCACCAGAAAGCCGTTGCGAAACAGCGCAAAGCGGGAACGCGCGGGCTTCGCGACGAGATCGTCGACTGTGCCGGCGGTGACTTCGTCAGCCGGCGCGCGCCACGCCTTGATGCCGAGGTACACGAGGTAAGCGGCGCCGATCATGCGCAGCCCGTTGAACATGGCCGGCCACGCGGCGAGGAACACACCCAGGCCCGCCACCGATACGGCCAACATCAGCACCAACGCCGACAGGCAGCCTGCCATCGTCGCGCTGGAGCGGCGCAAGCCGTGCTGCGCCCCATGAGTCATCACGAGCAGCATGTTCGGACCCGGAATCGCGGACACGACGAAAACAGTGGCGACGAATAGCCACCAAGTATGCAGAGTCATTGAGATCGAAAAGGGTCGCGATGGGTCGCTATTATGCCGGGCCTTGTCGATTCGCGCCGGGTACCGTTGCCGAATGCAATGGTCGCGACGCTTTAGGCCGAGGGCGAGCCGTAAGCCGTAAGCCGTAAGCCGTAAGCCGTAAGCCGTAAGCCGTAAGCCGTAAGCCGTAAGCCGTAAGCCGTAAGCCGTAAGCCGTAAGCCGTAAGCCGTAAGCCATTGTCAACGGCCGCCTTCCAGCCCGTCAATGTCAGCCGAACCGGCCCGCGCCCTTTACCTTCCGGCCCGCCGCGCAGCCACCTGCCCCAGCACCGCGAAATCCTTCTCGCCGTCGCCATGCGCCATCGCTTCGATCAAACTATCACGCACCACGCTGGCAATCGGCATGGGGGTCGTCACCGCGTCGGCTGCGGCCAGCGCGAGGCGCAGGTCCTTCAGTCCGAGACGCGCCTTGAACAGCGCCGGCTCGAAGCGCTGTTCCGCAATCATCTTGCCGTAGCCCGAATAGACCGGTCCCGTGAACAGCCCGCTCGTGATGACGTCGAGAAAATCCTGCATGGCGAGGCCATGCCCCGTAACCAGGGAAGCGGCTTCGCCGAGGGTCTCCACGGCGGCGCCCAACATGAAATTCGCGGCGAGCTTCATCACATTGGCCTGCTGCGGCAGCGAGCCGATGCGCCATGTCTTTTGTCCGATCGCGTCGAAAATCGGCTGAACCCGGTCGATCGACTCGGCCGGGCCGCCCGCCACGATCGTCAGCTTGCCTGCGGCCGCCACATCGGGGCGCCCCAACACCGGCGCGGCGACGTAGTGGATGCCGTGCGACGCATGCGCCGTCGCCAGTTCCTCGGCCAGCGCCACGGAGATGGTCGCCATATTCACGTGGATCAACCCGCGCGGAGCCTGTTCCACCAGCGACGCGGTAATAACCTCGCGCATCGCGCTATCGTCGGCCAGCATCGAGAACACCGCGTCGCCCGCAAACGCTTCGGCCGGCGTGCTGGCGACCCGCGCGCCGAGTGCGGCCAGCGGCTGCGCCCGTTCCGGCGAGCGGTTCCACACACGCACCTGATGCCCGGCTTTCAAAATGTTTGCAACCATCGCGGCGCCCATCTCGCCGAGACCGATAAAACCGATGTCCATCTGTCGCTCCGTCCTTTAAAGAACTCGCAGTAAAGCACACCCATGCGACATCTGCACCACAGCGCGCGACAAAGCACAGTGCGATACTGCTGCGATGGTCACCGCGACATTCCGGTTCTATGAGGAACTGAACGATTTTCTCGCCCGGCCGCTGCGCCGGCGGGCGTTCAGTTGCGCATGCCCGGCCGACGCCACAGCGAAGCACATGATCGAGGCGCTCGGCGTGCCGCATACCGAGGTCGAGCTGATTCTGGTGAACGGCGAGTCGGTCGGCTTTACTCACGCGTTGGCGGACGGCGATCGCGTCGCCGTCTATCCGAAGTTCGAAGCGCTCGACATCCGGCCGCTGCTGCGCGTGCGTGAGCGGCCCTTGCGTGTGGTGCGTTTCATCGCCGATGCGCACCTTGGCGGACTCGCACCGCTGCTACGGTTAGCCGGCTTCGATACCCTCTACGACAACCACTTTCCCGACGCCGATATCGAAGCGCTCGCCGTCGCGCAGCAGCGCATCGTGCTGACCCGCGATCGCGAACTGTTGAAACGCCGCAGCATCACGCACGGCTGCTATGTGCGCACGCTGCGCCCGCGCGAGCAATTGCGCGAAGTGTTCGAACGGCTGGATCTGGCCGGCAGCGCGCAGCCATTCCGTCTATGCCTGATGTGCAATGCGCCGCTGCGGCGCATCGACAAGCAGGAAGTCGGCGCCCGAGCGCCGGATGGCGTGCTCGAACGCCATAACCAGTTCGTCACCTGCGACGTGTGCCGGCGCGTGTTCTGGGAAGGCACGCATTGGCAGCGCATGCGCGCGCTGATGGACAGCGTGGCAGCCGCACCGGAGCGCTCGGGCTGAGCGTCGCTTGCCGCGCGGATTGCGGCCCGGATTGCCGCCGGTATGCCCGCTAGTTCGACGCGTACAATGCGGGATTACCTATCTGGCAGAGGCCTTCCGTATGTCGATGAAAAAAACCGACCTTGAAAAGAACAAGGCGCTGAAGCTGAATAACGCAATGAAGCATGCCACCGCGGAGCGCTTCGGCAAGGCCGCGGCCGCCGAGCCGAAGCTCGATCGCCGCGAACAGCGCAAGCTCGATCAGGCGCAGGGCCTGGTCGCGTTCGCATGCAAGCTGAACGCCGAACTGGTCGAACAATTGAAGGTGCGCGCCGCCTCGCATCCGGAAGGCATGACTGGACTGCTGAACGAAGTGATCAAGCGTGGCCTCGCCGGCTGATCCCGCAAGCCGCGGAAAACGCAGTTGCAAGCAAAAAGGCCAGAGCTGATGCTCTGGCCTTTTTGCTTGCAACCCTGCTTCCGCTGCCGGGCGCATTCGCAGTCTCGCGGCGAATGGCCGCCAACGGTGGCACGTCGGAACGGCTCACCCGATGAATCGGGCATCAGCTTAGTTCTTCTCGCCCTTGTCGTTCGTGCCAGCGGCCGAAGCTGCTGCCGAAACCGGAGCGCGCTTGCCGTGCGTCTTCAACTGCTTGATGTGATGCTTCTTCGGCGCGCTAGCAGCTGCGGCCGGCGCTGCAGCGTCCGATGCCTGAGCGAAAGCTTGAACGGAGACCAGCGCGATCGATGCGGCTGCGAGCGAGACAATAACTTTTTTCATGTGTTGTTCCCCAAACCTGGACGACTGAGTCAATGTGAATGAATAAGCTGCACGGTAAAGCAGGTGCGGCTTCACGCGCCGTCCCGCTCCCCGCGGGAGAGTATTACCCAGCGTAGGCGGTTTGTCATGCGTAAAACTCGATATGTATTTTCCGGGAGACAAACCGCTTTCGACGGGCTTTCAATCGTCGAGCGCCCACACCAGGTCATTCCCTGGGTCCGCATCAGACGAGATTGCGCAGCAGGCAGACGGTTTTCTGCAGGGTCGGCAGCACGCGCTGCAACGCGGACGCGCGTTGCTCCTTGGTGGGTTTGATCGTATGTCAGCTGACGAGGGGCGGGCGACGCAGACACGACCACGTCCTGACGACGTAGCGCACCGTTCCGCCGCAGGGACCGTGGTCGTCCGTGCGTGGCGTTACCGGTGCCCGCTATGCCGCACGGGGGTAGGCAAAGAAACTCGACGTTGCAGGGCTGTCGGCGGTTGGCGGAAACACGCACCAGCAACCGTCGTCGTGACGAAAGAAGAACAAACCGCGTGAGCCTGTAGCGATCGACGAAGTCTCGACGCGCACATACCGCCGGCCTCCGTGACGCGTGCGACTGAACTCAGTGACGTGCAGCGCATCGGACGGCGCCGGCGCGAGCCACTTCTCGACCAGAAAGCGTAGCGACTGCTCGCTCGCGACTCTCATGATTCGCTCCGCACCGGCTTGTCCTGTTGCGTGTCGCGCGCGGACTCGGCGTCGGTGTCGGGGTCGGCGGCTTCCGCTTCACCTTCAGCGCTCGCGAGCGCTATCGCCCGATTGGTAGCCGCCGCCCGCAACGTGCTGCAATGGGTAGCGTGCCGGATGTCCGAGAGAAGCCGGACGAGCTGTCGTGCTGATCTGCGTTTCATACATCCCCCGCACTGCACCAATAACCTCAGAAAACACTTTAACTCTATGCCTCTATGGGGCATTGCTGACACGACTTTGGCCAAAAAGCAACAGTTGCGCTTGCAAAAAGAGAGACGCAAACATCGTACCGTCCGTCCAAATGTGCGCGCCCGGCGGCGAGCGGTCTGTGCGCTGGCGAGCGCTTCGCGCATCGGGAAGTGGCCGCATCGCCGTGTACGGTTCCAGTTGCCGCACCGCTAATCCACCCCATCTTTGAATGCGCCGGGACAGCACAAATCACAGCCCTGCGCGGGATTCCCACAAGGCCGTGCGGCGGCTAGGCCGGTCCAAAGTAACCCCGGTTTGTACTTTTCCTTCGAACTCGCTCGGGCGGTTGTAGATTTTGCAAGACGTCGATGCGGCGGCAGAGATCACCGGGCCGGACCGGCTCCGCTCGCCGGCTGAACTGCGGCGGCCGCTTGATCGACTGCACCCGGCAGATCAGGAACGAGTGTCGGCGTAGTCACTTCCACCGGCCCCGGCAACAGCCGCGTTTCGATGCGATTGCTGGCGACCGGCTGCGTACGTACCACGGTTTGCAGGTAGTGATCAACCAGAGCAAAGAAACGGTCGTAGAACTTGCCCGACGGAATCGTCTCGCTCGAAATCTTGACCATCGCATCGCTGTTGGAGCGGATCGGCAGCGAGAGCGACCCCAGCACGCTGAGTCCGACGCTTGCCGAGGTATCGCTCTTCTTCAGCGCGAAGCCGTTCTGCACGGCGTTGACGTACACCATGCTGGTGTCGCTTGCCTCCTCGCCAGGGGTGCATACGACATGAAACTCCACCACGACGTGGGTATCGCCGGTCGGCTGAAAATTCTTCGTTCCGTCGACGGTGTCGGGGCGCAGCATGGTCGTCAGGTAGCCTTGGCTTAGTAACGCTCGGCGCGCAGCTTCGCAGCTATCGGTGGTGCTCGAGTTGAAGTTGCGGGCGTAAGGACTTGCGCCGGTTTCGAACAATTCCTGCTGGAATTTCGGCTGCGGCGTGCTGCTGCAGGCGGCGAGAGTCAGTAGCCCGAACAGGGCTGCGGTTGTAGTTCTGGAAAGCGTGTTCAACATGGTGGATCGCAAGGGGCGCTGCACGAGCGCGAAAGGAAATGCATTGTAGAGCGGGCCACCAGGCGTGCGTAAAAAGCATGCAGCGAACCCCCATGCGATATCACTGGAAATTACCGCGGCAGACATCGCCTGCGATAAAAGAGACGGATGCGTGCCGCGCTCAGTGCGCCGCCGCCGTCGAACCTGCCGACGCAGCGCCGCTCGCCGCAGCACCGTTGCCCGCGGGCACGCTAAGGGCGTTGGCCCAATCGGCGGGCGCGACGCAAGCGTCGCCTTCACAGGAAGCGTTGTGCGCATCCGGATGCGCGCCGGCGTCGCGTGGCGTCACTACTGGAGCGAAGTCTTCGACGCGCAAGCTCACCTTTTTGGCGTAAGCCTGGGAACCCCCATAACTCTTGAGCGCGGCGTTGAGGTCGCCGTTGGCAGAGCGCATGTAGCCGTACAGGATGGCGGAACCGGCTTCGATGTTGGCGGTCGGCTCGGTGAGGTCTTTGACGTTACGCAGCAGCCCGCGATGGGCTTGCGGCACTACCTGCATCAGCCCGGTGGCGCCGTTGGCGCCCTTGGCTTTTTCCTTGAAGCGGGATTCGATCGAGATGATGGCGAGCAGAAGCGCCGGCGGAAGGGAGTATCTGGAAGCGGCGGACTGGACCGCGTCGGATATCTTTTGAGCTTTTTCCTTTGCCACACCGAACTTGTGCGTGAGATACGCGGACATGCGGTCGGTGTTTTCGTCGGCGCTCGCAGTTTGCATCAGGCCGAGCGAAAGCACGATCAGGCAAAGTAATCGGCTCATAACGGACGGTGGAAAATAGGGAAGGTTCGCGCATTATAGCGCCGGCTCTGGACTACGCTGCCGCGGGCGGGAATTTGTGCTTTGAAATCAAGGAGACAGCGAATCCCGCGCAGCTTGCCTCTATCGCTTCGCGTTCAGGCGCAGACGCCGGTGAGCACGGTAACGAAGGCCGGTCATGCCTTGCGGACGACACCGCGCGAGTTCGTCTACCGCCCGAGGTAGCGCCGGGACGCCGGTTAAACTATCGCCTTGACTCGCTTTTCGCCGTCCGTGATTGAAGAGATCCATCGCACGAGGAGGACGAACGTCGGGTCTGCAATCATCGCGCTCCGGGCGGCAATCAGGCCCTTTTGTCGAAAGGCCAAGACGACCTGCTGGTAGTCGGCGACGTTGGAACCGTCACGAGCTGCTGAAAAGCGTCAAACATCGGCATGCGGCGCTTCGCTTCGACCAATTGGCCGTTCTGAGCCAACTTCGAGCGCGTCACACGCAGGTGTAACCCATTGAACAAGAGATGTTTCAACGTATGAGCAAGACGGCTTTTATTCCCAGCGTACCGGGCACGTCGGACGACGATTTTCAGGTATCGGCGACTTCGAAGCTGGCTGGCTACCGGCGGTTTTTCGGCGTCCTGAAAGTCGTGCGAACCACCGATGGCCGCGTGCTGTTTCCATTCGAGGGCGCACCGGAACTCGGTCCTTACGCGACCAAGCTCGAAGCGATCGCGGCGGCCCAAGTGTACGGTGAGTACATCGTCAGCAGCGATCTGGCGCGTCCAGAGTTGTAGATCCGCAACTGCGCGTAGCTGTTGGTCGATTGCGCCGCGCGATCGTTTCGCGTGAACCGCGGCATCGGCTAGTGCTGCGCGCGGCCAGCGACATTCCGCTCGATGAGTTGCATGTCGGCGAGAGCGTACGCGCCGAGGTCGCTTCGGCGGCGGCGGAGAGTCGGTGAGCGATTGAGCCCCCCAAAAAGACAGAGCCCGGTTTGTTGGACCGGGCTCTATTTGTTCCAGCGGTGAAGCGCTCGGGACGCGATGTCGGCGCGAACAGCGCTAGAGATAGCGAGGGCAAGCTATTCAGGCGAGCCACGCATCGCGGCCACGCTTCACTCCACCGTCACGGATTTGGCAAGATTGCGCGGCTTATCCACGTCCGTACCTCGCGCACACGCCGTGTGGTACGCGAGCAATTGCAGCGGCACCACGTGCAGAATCGGCGAGAGCAAGCCGTAGTGCTCCGGCATCCGTATCACGTGCAGCCCCTCGTCGTTGACGATCTTCGTATCCGCATCGGCGAATACATAAAGCTGACCGCCGCGCGCACGCACTTCCTGGATATTCGACTTCAGCTTTTCGAGCAACGCGTCATTCGGCGCGACCGTCACCACCGGCATCGCTTCCGTCACGAGCGCGAGCGGCCCGTGCTTCAGTTCGCCGGCCGGATACGCCTCGGCATGAATATACGAAATCTCCTTGAGCTTCAGCGCGCCCTCGAGCGCGATCGGATAATGCATGCCGCGCCCGAGGAACAGCGCATGTTCCTTGCGGGAAAACTCTTCCGACCACGCGATGATCTGCGGCTCCAGCGCCAACACGCTATTGAGTGCAGCCGGCAAATGGCGCAGCTGCTTCAAATAGCCGGATTCCTGCTCGCCCGTCAGATGTCCGCGCAGCTTGGCGAGCGTAGTCGCCAGCACGAACAGCGCAACCAGTTGCGTGGTGAACGCCTTGGTCGACGCCACGCCGATCTCGCGGCCCGCATGCGTGAGGAACGACAATTCCGTTTGACGCACCATCGCGCTCGTGCCGACGTTGCACACCGCCAGCGTGTGCTTGTGACCGAGCGATTGGGCATGCTTGAGCGCTGCGAGCGTGTCCGCCGTCTCGCCAGACTGCGAGATCACGACCACCAGCGACCTCGGATTCGGCACCGACTCCCGGTAGCGATACTCGCTGGCAATCTCCACCTGGGTCGGGATCTTCGCGATCGACTCCAGCCAGTACTTCGCAGTCAGACCCGAGTAATAGCTCGTGCCGCACGCGAGAATCAGCAGGCTGTCGATCTGTGCGAACACGTCGGCCGCGCCCTCGCCGAAAATCGACGTGTCGAACGAATCCGCTTGCGGGATCGTGTCGGTGATCGCGCGCGGCTGCTCGAAGATTTCCTTCTGCATGAAGTGACGGTACGGGCCGAGTTCGACCGCGCCGCCGTACGCAGCCACCTGACGCACGTCCCGTTGCGCCTCGTTGCCGTCGCGATCGGCGATCCGCACGCCGTCGAGCGACAGTTCGCACACGTCGCCTTCCTCGAGAAAGATGAAGCGCTCGGTACTACCCGCGAGCGCGAGCGCGTCCGACGCGAGGAAGTTCTCGCCGTTGCCGAGCCCGACCACGAGAGGCGAGCCCTGGCGGGCACCGACCACCGTGTTCGGCTGATCCTTGTGCAACACCGCGATCGCATACGCGCCGTGCAGTTGCGCGACGGTTTCACGCACGGCAGCGAACAGGTCGCCGCGATACACACTGTGGATCAGGTGGGCGATAACCTCGGTGTCGGTTTGCGAAACGAACCGGTAGCCCTTGCCCCGCAGCAATTCGCGCAGCGACTCGTAGTTCTCGATGATCCCGTTGTGTACCAACGCGACCGCATCTTTCGAGAAGATCGGATGCGCGTTGTCCGTCACCGGCGCGCCGTGCGTCGCCCAGCGCGTATGCGCGATACCCGTGCCGCCTTCGAGATGCCCCTCGTGCACCTGCGCGTCGAGATCGGCGACGCGCGCCACGCTGCGCGCGCGGTTGGGCCCGTTTTCGCCCAGCACTGCGACACCGCATGAATCGTAGCCACGGTACTCCAGACGCCGCAGTCCTTCGATAAGGATGGAAACAATATTACGTTGCGCGACCGCGCCGACAATGCCACACATGGCTCATTCCTTTTCAGTGCTAGATTTCAAGGAGCGCGCTGCGCGCGCGTCGTGTCCATCAGCCTTTTTTCTTGCTCGGGCGTACATAGCCCGTTCTGCTGGTTTGCGTCTTGTCATTCAGCACTAGTGAGTCGGCTTCGACGTCCTTCCATACCGTGGTGCCCGCCGCGATCGTCGCGCCGCGCTTCACCCGGACCGGCGCAACCAGTTGCGTGTCCGAGCCGACGAACACGTCGTCCTCGATGATCGTGCGGAATTTGTTCGCGCCGTCGTAGTTGCAGGTAATCGTGCCGGCGCCGATATTCACGCGGGCGCCGATCTCCGCATCGCCGAGGTACGTGAGGTGGTTAGCCTTCGAGCCGTGGCCCAGCACCGCGTTCTTCACCTCGACGAAGTTGCCCACATGCGACTCGTCCTGCAACGACGCGCCGGGCCGCAGCCGCGCATACGGCCCGAGCACGACGTTCGCGCCGACCTCGGCGCCTTCGATATGCGTGAACGCCTCGACGCGCGTGCCCGCGCCGAGGCTTGCATTGCGGATCACGCAGTTCGGGCCGATCGTGACGTTGTCGGCGAGCGTCACGCGGCCCTCGAACACGCAGTTCACGTCGATCGACACGTCGCGGCCACACTCGAGCGTGCCGCGCACGTCGATGCGCGCCGGATCGGCCAGCGTCACGCCGGCGACCAGCAATGTGTCGGCCACGTTGCCCTGATGGATTCGTTCGAGTTCGGCGAGTTGCTGCTTGCTGTTCACGCCGAGCGTTTCCCACTCGTCGTCCGGCTGCGTGGTGACGACTTCGAGCCCGGCCTCGATCGCCATCTCCACCGCATCGGTCAGATAGAACTCACCTTGCGCGTTGTCGTTTTTCAATGCCGCGAGCCAGCCCGCGAGGCGCTCGGTCGGCGCGACGATGATGCCGGTGTTGATCTCACCAATCAGCAACTGGTCGGCGTTTGCGTCTTTCTGTTCGACGATGCGCTGCACCTTGCCCTGCGCATCGCGCACGATGCGGCCGTAACCGGTCGGATCGGCCAACGTGACCGTGAGCACGCCATAGCCGCCCTTCCCCGCGCGTTCGGTCAACCGGTGCAGCGTGCTTGCGCGCGTGAGCGGCACATCGCCGTACAGCACCAGCGTGGGCACGGATGGATCGAGCAGCGGCAGCGCCTGCTGCACCGCGTGGCCCGTGCCGAGCTGTTGCTCCTGCACGGCGAACTGGACGTCCGGCGCCGACATTGCTTCGCGCACCGCTTCGGCGCCATGACCGATTACGACGACCAGACGCGCAGGCCCGAGCGCGCGAGCCGTGTCGATGACATGAGCAAGTAGCGGCCGGCCGGCCAGAGGATGGAGCACCTTGGGAAGCGCGGACCGCATACGCTTGCCGGTGCCTGCCGCCAAAATCACGATGTTCATGGCGTCGGCGAATTAGTCAGTTTGTGGCCGACGATTCTATCACGCACCCCCTGGCGACAAAGGCGCGCTGGCGCTCACTTCGCGCCAGTCCGGTCGCGCGCAAACGCCCGTTTTGCGGGCCTTTTCGTCACAGGTCGTCGAACTGGACGATCGAGATCGGCTTCGCCGCGCCGAGCGTTGCGGCGTCATCGTTGCCAGTCGAACACGGCTCCTCGTCGAACGCGATATCGCCTTGCGGATCGGCCTGGCCGGTCGCGCGCAGGTCCGCGAACGGAAACAGCTTGTGGTCCATCAGATGCGACGGCACGATGTTCGACAGCGCGTTGAACATGTTCTCGATGCGGCCCGGAAAACGCTTCTCCCAGTCACGGATCAGCGCCTTCATTTCGGCGCGCTTGAGGTTCGGTTGGCTACCGCACAGATTGCACGGGATGATCGGGAATTCGCGCAACTCCGCGTACTTTTCCAGATCGGTTTCCTTCACGTAGGCAAGCGGGCGGATCACGATGTTCTTGCCGTCGTCCGATTGCAGCTTGGGCGGCATGCCCTTCAACTTGCCGCCGTAGAACATGTTCAGCAGCAGCGTTTGAAGAATGTCGTCGCGATGATGGCCCAGCGCGATCTTCGTCGCGCCGAGTTCGCCCGCGACGCGGTACAGGATGCCGCGCCGCAGCCGCGAGCACAGCGAGCAGGTGGTCTTGCCTTCCGGCACGAGCCGCTTGACGATGCTGTAGGTGTCCTGATTCTCGATGTGAAACGGAATAGCGAGTTGCTTCAGATACTCGGGCAGCACATGCTCGGGAAAGCCCGGCTGCTTCTGGTCGAGGTTCACCGCGACGATGTCGAAGTTGATCGGCGCGCGCTCGCGCAACCGCATCAGGATGTCGAGCATCGCGTAGCTGTCCTTGCCGCCCGACAGGCAAACCATCACCTTGTCGCCTTCCTCGATCATGTTGAAGTCGCCAATCGCCTCGCCGACCTGGCGCGCGAGGCGCTTGAACAGCTTGTTGTTCTCGTACGCTTCCTTCTGTTCGCGGCGCGTGAGCGGCGACTTGGCCTGCGCGGCGGGCGCGGCGGCCAGCCTGGCGTCGATGGCGCCGGCACTCTGCACGGCCACGCGGTCATTCAGGATTTCCGGCGCGCTCATGGCTCAATCCTCTTTGATTCGGAACACTTCGACGCCCACTGCGTCGCAATCGGGATAGACGTCCGGCTTCTCGGTCGACACGCGCGCAGCCCGCACCTGCGGATGCTCCAGCATGGTCCTGACGAGATCGTCGCACAGCGTTTCCTGCAAGTGGATGTGGCCTTGTTCGACGCGCCGCGAAATGGTTGAGCGCATGAAGTCGTAGTCGACGACTTCGTTCAGCTTGTCCTGAACCGGCGTGGACAGCGCGAGCGGCACGAACAGTTCGACGTTGATCACGACACGCTGTTCGCCGCGCTTTTCGAAGTCATGCACGCCGATGTTGATGTTCACTTCGTAGTTGCGCAGAAAGAGCCGGCGGCAATCGCCGAGCCGGGGGTGCGAAAGAGCGGCAAACATGTTCGTTCCAGTGGAAAAAAGTGTGCGGAGCACGCAAAGAAGCGCTTCACTGCGCGGTGGCCGTCCCTGCAGGCAGGCCGCGCGCGTTTCAGGCGCCCGTCAAAAACATCACGTCGCGCGGCAGCGGCACGAGATGCTGCCCGCCGTCGACGACCAGCGTCGTTCCGGTGACTCCGGCTGCATCCGCGAGATACAGCGCGGCGGCCACGACGTCCTCGGGCCGCGACGCACGGCCCAAGGGCGTCATGCGGTGAGCGGCTACAAAGGCGTCCTCGGTCTGATCGCCGGATTGCATCGTCAGGCCGGGCGCGAGCCCGACCACGCGCACTTTCGGCGCGAGCGCCTGCGCCAGCGCGACCGTGGCGGTTTGCAGCGCCGCCTTCGAGAGCGTGTACGACAGGTAATCCGGATTCATGTTGTACAGCTTCTGATCCAGCACGTTGATGACCACCGCGCGCTGGCTTTCGTCGGTGCGCGCGGCCTCGGGCGTCGCGTCGAACAGCATGCGCGCGAGCACGAGCGGCGCGCCCAGATTCATCGCGGTCAGTCTCAGCAGCAGGTCGTAGCCGACATTGCGCGCCGTGTCTTCCTCGAAGCGTGACGCGTTGTTCACGATGCAGACCGGCCGGCCCAAAGCAGCGGTGCACGCCGGCAAAAGCCGCTCGACGTGGGCCTCGTCGCCCAATTCCGCGTGCAGCGCGACCGCCCGCCGGCCGAGCGCGGCGATTTGCGCGACCACCTGGTCGGCCTCTTCGCGCGACGCGCCGTAGTGCACCGCCACATCCCAGCCGCGCGCCGCAAAGCCGAGCGCAAGTGCGCGCCCGATGCGGCGGGCGGCGCCGGTAATCAGCACGACGCGGGACAGTTCAGGCGCGCGGGCAGCGGCGGTATCCAGAGAGGCGGTCATTTACAATGCGGGGATGAATCCGAAAGCTCACCAACCCGACAGTTTACCCGCTCCCGGCCCAAGCGCGCTCGCGCAGTCCGAAGCGCTGGTCGAGCGAATCCGCGCGGAGCTCGACGGCGCCGGCGGCTGGCTGCCGTTCGACCGCTATATGGAGCGCGCGCTTTACGCGCCCGGGCTCGGCTATTACAGCGGTGGCGCGCGCAAATTCGGTCTGCGCGGCGACGACGGCAGCGACTTCGTCACGGCTCCAGAACTGTCGCCGCTATTTGCCGCGACGCTGGCGCGCCCGGTCGCCGAAGCGCTGCAGGCGAGCGGCACGCGCGACGTGATAGAGTTCGGCGCGGGCACGGGCAAGCTGGCCGCCGGCTTGCTCAAAGCGCTGGATGCGTTGGGCGCCGGGTTCGACAGCTATTCGATCGTCGATCTGTCCGGCGAATTGCGCGAACGTCAACGGGAGACGATCGCGGACGCAGCGCCTGGGCTGCTTGCGAAGGTGCGCTGGCTGGACGCGTTGCCGGAACGCTTCGCGGGTGTGGTGATCGGCAACGAAGTGCTGGATGCAATGCCGGTGCGGCTCTTTGCAGCAAGCGGCGGGATCTGGCACGAGCGCGGCGTGGTATGGCGCGACGACGCGTTCGCGTTCGACGATCGGCCGGTGTCCGCGGCGGACGACCTCGCCTTGCTATCGGATATCGACATTGGCAGGGACCCCTACCTGACCGAAACCCACGAAGCCGCAAGCGCATTCACGCGCACCATTTGCACGATGCTCACGCGCGGCGCGGCGTTTCTGATCGACTACGGTTTTCCGCGTCACGAGTATTACCATGCACAGCGCGCACAAGGCACGTTGATGTGCCATTACCGGCATCGCGCACACGGCGATCCGTTCCTCTATCCGGGCTTGCAGGACATCACCGCGCACGTGGAATTCACCGGAATCGCCGAGGCCGGCGTCGAGACCGGCGCGGACTTGCTGGGCTTCACGTCGCAAGCGCGCTTTTTGCTGAATGCGGGCATTACCGAAGCATTGTCGGAAATCGATCCGGCCGACACCGCGAGGTTTCTGCCTGCGGCCAATGCGGTGCAGAAATTGTTGTCCGAGGCGGAGATGGGCGAACTGTTCAAGGTAATCGCGTTTTCGCGAGGACTGGACGACACGCTGCGAGCGTTTTCGAGCGGCGACCGCTCGCATACATTGTGATTTCGGCCGGGTTGGCCGTCAGGAAGTGGCGATGATTCGCTGGCTGTTGACTACGTTCGTTGCGGTGGCGGTGCTGTCGAGCTGCTGGCCGTGGCTCAGGAAGCTCGGCATTGGCCGCCTGCCTGGCGACGTCACCTTGCGCCTGTTCGGCCGCGAGTACCCGTTTCCTTTTATGTCGACGCTCGTGCTGTCGATGCTGTTGTCGCTTGTGGCGCGGCTGTTGTGAGTTGGTCAGGGGCGGCTCGCCACAGACCAAGGCGGCATGCGCCGCGCCAAAGCTAAGCACGCGAGCGTGCTCTACCCCAGCGCCGTTTCCACTGCGCGCACGCGCGCCTCATGCACGGCGTCCTTGATGCCGGCCGGCGCATCGGCCAGCCGCTTCGCCACCGCGCCCGCATCCACGGCGCGCGCCGCGACAAGCGCCACTCTGAGCCGCTCGGCTTGCGGATAGTCGCGCATCTCGAACCCGAGCCGCCCGCGCGCATCGGCCTCGCAGGCCTGCAACGCTTCGGCGAACCGCGCCGGCTTGCGAATCGCATCGCAGCGCTCGAACAACCTCACGAGCGCTGCCGCCCCCATCTCCATCACGCGATGAATGTTGCCGTGCTCGCGCGCCACCAGCAGCGCGAGGTCGCGGCAGTCGTTCGGCACGCGTAGCCGCTCGCACAGCGGTTTGAGCAGATCGACACTGCGTCCTTCGTGGCCGATGTGCCTGGGCAATACGTGCTCGGGTGTGGTTGCCTTGCCGAGGTCGTGCGCCAGTGCGGCAAACCGCACCGGCAACGCATAGCCCTGCTGCGCGGCGTGATCGACGACCATCATCACGTGCACGCCGGTGTCCACCTCGGGATGATAGTCGGCCCGCTGCGGCACGCCGAACAGCGCGTCGATCTCGGGCAGAATCCGCGCCAACGCTCCGCACTCACGCAGTACGTCGAACATACGCGACGGCTTCTTCTCCATCAGGCCGCGCGAGACTTCTTGCCACACGCGTTCGGCTACCAGCGCATCGACTTCACCGTCGGCGACCATCTTGCGCATCAGCATCAGCGTTTCAGGCGCAACCGTGAAGTCGACGAAGCGCGCGGCGAAGCGCGCAGTCCGCAAGATCCGCACAGGGTCTTCGAGGAACGCATCGCTCACATGCCGGAAGAGGCGCGCCTGCAAATCGGCTCGACCGTTGAACGGGTCGATGACCGGACCGATGAGCTCTCCGTCCGGGCGCACCTCGCGCGCCATCGCGTTGATCGTCAGATCGCGGCGCGCAAGGTCCTCCTCGAGCGTGACGTCCGGCGCATAGAAGAACTGGAAGCCGTGATAGCCGGCCGCCGTCTTGCGCTCGGTGCGTGCGAGCGCGTATTCCTCGTGCGTCTGTGGATGCAGGAACACCGGAAAATCCTTGCCCACCGGACGGTAGCCCTGCGCCACCATCTGCTCGGGCGTCGCGCCGACCACCACGTAATCGCGGTCCTGCACCGGCACGCCCAACAGCTCGTCGCGGATCGCGCCGCCTACCGCGTAGATATTCATGGGCATACGTCTTGGTACGGAATCGCGTAGGTGTCACTGCGCGCGGCGTCGATCCATGCCTGCACCGCGGGCAGCGCCGTAATCCGCTCGACGTAAGCCAACGAGGTGCCGGACAAGCTCGGCTGCCAGGTGTTCAAGCGCATCGCGACCGGCGCGTACATTGCGTCCGCAATACTGAACTCGCCGAACAGAAACGGGCCGCCATGCGCGTCGAGGCAGTCGCGCCAGATCGTCTCGATCCGCGCGATATCGGCCAGCGCGCCCGGCGTCGCGTTCTTGCCGGGAAACGATGCGCGGATGTTCATCCACATGTTCGAGCGCAAGTCGCCGAAACCCGAATGCATCTCCGCGCTGACGCTGCGAGCGCGGGCCCGCGCCGCCGCATCGCGCGGCCACAGCGCGTGCTGCGGGAAGCGCTCGGCCAGGGTTTCGGCAATCGCGAGCGAATCCCAGATGACCTGCCCCGCATCGTCGATCAGGCACGGAACCTTGCCCGGCCCTTGAGGCGCGTGAGCAAGGATCGCCGCAGTCGTGCCCGGTTGGTTCAGATGGATCAACACCTCTTCGAAGGGGATGCCGAAATGCTCGAGCAGCAGCCACGGCCGCATTGACCATGACGAATAGTTCTTGTCACCAATAAGCAGTTTCATGCGGGTTATCGACTGAGTGGAGAAAGAGGTTTAGCGGCGCATGTCAGCGTCCCGCGCTCGCGCGGAACGTGTCGAAGCGCGAACGCGCCGACGCGCCCGTCAGATAGGTGGGTGCAACCGTTTCGATGGCAACCGGCTCGATCCCGAGTTCAGGCGCGAGTGGGCCGCTCAAAACATTGTCGACTTTCATCGAATCCAGATTGTCGCGCGAGATCACCGGTTCGCCGGGCGCCATTTCGAAGGTGAGCGCCTGCAGCCGAGCGAGCGCCTGCGGCAAGCGGATGATGCGCGCATGCTTGCCGATCACGTCGCCGCAATACGTGACGAGGTCTTCGAGTGTGTAGACAGTGGGGCCGCCCAGTTCGTAGGTCCGCCCGTTCGCGGCATCGAGATCGAGCACGTTGACGATCGCCTTCGCGACATCGTCGACATACACTGGCTGGAATTTGGCGTCGGGCATTGCGAGCGGAAGCACCGGAAACATGCGCTGCAGGAATGCGAATTTGTTAAGAAAACGATCTTCGGGGCCGAACACAACCGACGGCCGGAAAATCGTCCACGCGACGTTGGCCGCATGCACCGCCTTTTCGCCGTCGCCCTTGGAGCGCGAGTACATGCTGGGCCCCTTCGGATTGGCGCCGAGCGCGCTGATGTGAATGAGCCGATGCACGCCTTTGCCTTCACAGGCCGCGACGATCCGGGTCGGCAGTTCGACGTGGGTGCGCGCGAACTCCGGGCCATACGGCGTGCCGCGTTTGCTGTTCAGGATGGCGACGAGATTGATCACGCAATCGGCGCCTTCGACGAAACGCGCGAGCTGCACCGGATCGAACACGTCGGTTTCGATCACGTCGATTGGCAGCATGGTGAGGTGGCGTGCGTTGTAGCGCCGCCTCGTAGCGACGCGCACGTCCTTGCCCATGTCGACGAGCGCGTTGACGAGGTGGCTGCCGATGAATCCGGAACCGCCGATGATCGCAATGGCTTGATGTCGCATTTTCGACTCCCTGGTGGAAGCCGCGGCAACGGCTGGCGTGGCGCACCGCAACCTCGGGACGAGGCCGCGGCGGCACGGCGCTTTACGGTGCGATGTATCCCAGACGCGCCTTCAGCGATTGCGGACGGCCTTCGAACAACGCCGCGTAGTAGACCGTGTTCGACAGCACATTCTTGACATAGTCGCGCGTTTCCTGGAAGGGAATCGCCTCGGCGAAGATCGCGCCTTCAACCGGATGCTGCAACGACTGGCGCCAGTTGCGCGGACGGCCCGGGCCCGCGTTATATCCGGCTGTGGCCAGCACGGCGGACCCGTCGAACTGATTGTAGATCATCGACAGGTAGTTCGTGCCGAGCAGGATGTTGGTGTTGATGTCGTTCATCTGCTCGCGCGAAATCGGGCCGAGGCCGATCTTTTTGGCGACCAGCTGCGCGGTGCCGGGCATCAATTGCATCAAGCCGCCTGCGCCGACATCCGAGCGCGCATTGATGATGAAGCGCGACTCCTGGCGAATCAGCCCGTAAGCCCATTCCACGTCCAGCCCGCTCGACTGCGCGTCGCGCTCGACGATGTCACGGAACGGCGACAGATAACGCAGCGAGAAGTCGTGTTCGCTTTTCGTGCGGTCCGCGGTGTTGACGGTGCGGTCATACAGCTGGATACGGCGCGCGTATTCGGCGGCGGCTAGCAGTTGGCGGTCGCTCATCGTACGCAGCGGCCAGTTCCATTCGCGATTGCCTTCGAGCCGCAGATTCAGCGCATAGAAACGCTGCGCCAGATCGAAGCCCGGCGTGTTGCCCGCTTGCTGAACTTCGGCGTCGGTCACGGTGGTTTTCGGCGGTACCGAGATTTTCTGGCCGAGTTCTTCGGCGGCCAGTTGGCCGTAGAAGTTGTAAGCCGGCGCGATCGATTCGAATTCCTGGTTGGCGGTGGTCGTGTCGCCCGCCTGCTTGAGTGCACGCGCATGCCAGTACACCCACGACGGCTGTTTGCGCAAGCTCTCCGGCATCTGTTCGATCGACCAGCGCACCATGTTCCAGTCGCCCGCGAGCAGCGCCGTGCGGGTGCGCCATTCATACGCGGGATTCGACAATGACGCGTTCGCCGACAACCGATACCAGTCCACCGCGCTCGGCATCTGCCTGGTCGCGGCCTGATAGGCAATCGTGCCCCAGCCGATCGCGCGCTCCGGCGAGTTCAGCGACGGCGCGACCGATGCGAAAGTAGCAGCGGCCATGGCCGGATCGTTGCGCGCCATGCGCGTGATCGCGAGCAGCGCCAACTGGTGCGACTGCGCCTCCGGACCGACGCCGCGCGCGAGCAGCAGCGGCGGCGTGTTCGCAGCCTGGCTGAACAGCACCGGATCGGGCGGCTGGTCGCCGAGCGCGTCGAGCAGCTTGCTGCCCGTGTTGGTGTAGTTCTGCTCGTAAGCAAGGCGGATTTGCTGCCAGACGTCGTCGGCGCTGAACTGGCGGCTCGCGGCCAGCGCGGTGATCAGATCGACGCAGCCGTCGCCGTACCACTTCGGATCGACCAGCAGCGCGCGCGCCGCGTCCGCGACGTTTTCGCCGCGCGAAGCCCGCGATTCGAGCGCGTAGCACTTGACCTGGGTGTCGTCGTTCAGCACGAAGCGTGCGTATTGCTGATCGAAGTTGTGCCAGTCGTGACGCGTGCCGAGCACCGTCAGGTAGTCGTTGCGCAGCCGGTCCGCGATGGCCTGGCCATCGTACTTCTGCAGGAACGCCAGCACCGGCGCATCGGGCGCGTCGACACGCGCGTGGCCGGTCGAATCGAACAGTTGCGGCTTGAGCTGGAAATATTCGAGATAAGAAGGCGCGGGGTAATCCGGGATCATGCTCGCCAACTGCGCCGCGCGTGCCGCGTCGTTGTTGCGGGCGGCCTCGCGAAGCTGGACGAAGATCTGGTCGTCGTTGGTGAGCTGCGAAAGCGCAATGGGTTTGACGGCGGAGGCTGTGCTGCACGCGACGAGTGCCGCTGCGGCAAGCGCCAGTCCGGCCGCGCGATATACTCGGTAAAGGCGTTTTGACATCGTTATTTCTGGAGCGCGAATTGGACCCAAGCATAGCATGCAACCCCCTCCCGGCAGCGAAAAAGGCGCTGCGGCGAATGCTATTGGAAGCAAGGCTGCAAGCGGCTTCCACGCCGGAACACAATGCCGCGCTGGGGGTTCGCCTGCTCGATGCGTTGAAGCACTACAGGGTGGGCAGTGTGGGCTTCTACTGGCCGCTCGGCGGCGAATTCGACGCGCGCCCCACGATCTCGCTGTGGCTCGCCGACGGCGAGCGGCGCGAAGCGAGTCTGCCCGTTATCAAAGAACGTGGCGTGCCGCTCGAATTCCATGCATGGACGCCCGATACGCCGATGAAAATGGGGCATCACAAGATCGCCGAGCCAACCACCGGGCGAAGGGTGCTGCCCGAACTACTTTTGGTCCCGTGCGTGGGTTTCGATATCGACGGTTACCGGCTCGGCTACGGCGGCGGCTATTACGATCGCACGCTCGCCGCATGGCCGGGTCCGAAGAAGCCGCTCACGGTCGGCGTTGCCTATGAAGCGTGCCGTACCCAGGCACTGCAACGAGAAGCCCACGACATCGCGCTCGACCTGATCGTCACCGAGGCGGGGACGTATCCCGGGCCGTTGAATTGAGTTGAGGCGGGTCGTCGTGCGGCTTCGCGGCAACTTCGCCTGAAGCCTCGTGCTCGGCGGACTCTGCGCTACAGGGACGCGGCCGCCCGCGCAGCGGTGTCGTACAGACCGGATGCGTTGCGCATCAGCTGCGCCGCGTCGCCGATCTGCTCATTGGTCAGCCCGCTTTCTTTGAGCGTCGAAATCAGACAGCTCTCACGCACCTCGCGATATTTCAGACACAACGCACGGCCGGCGTCGGTCGCCGAGAAGAACACTTCCTTGCCGGTCTTTTCACTTTTTACATACCCTCTAGCTACGAGCTTCTTCAACGCGTAGGTGGCGACGTGCGTGTCCTCGATGTTCAGCACGAAGCAGATGTCGGCCAGTTTCTTGCGGCGCTCCCGATGACTGACATGGTGCAGCAGCGACACTTCGATCGCGGTCATGTCCTTGTCCCCCGCCGCCGACATGCAACGCACCATCCACCGGTTGAAGGCGTTGCCGGCCATGATCAGCGCGTATTCGAGTTCGGACAGTTCCGCGCTGGTCTCGGAGACGAGATGTTCCGACGAGACGATCTTGGTGGGATGGCGCGGCATAACGAATAGTCCCGAGGGTCAGGATGAGAGAGTGTTCGGCAGTGTACGACGAGCCATCGTTCGGAGACGCCTGGCACAAACGCTTATTGATAAATTGTTGATGTTTTATTGATAATGTACGCTTCCAGGATCGCACGCCAATGCTGGAAGCGCGTCTGGGGATCCCGGTCCTCGAATCCTCCGACTCGACCTCGGCCGCCTGGGCCGTTAAGCCATTAGCCACATGAGCCAACCAAAAATCTTTTCGCTCGGCGATGCCGCGCTCGTTTGCGAAGCGCCGCCGCCAGCCACGCTGGCGTGCCAGCAGCGCGTATGGGCGGCCGCCGAGGCCGCGCGCGACTGGCCGCACGTGCTCGAAGTGGTGCCGGGCATGAACAATTTGACGCTCGTGTTCGATCCGCTCCAGGCGGACCGGGACGCGCTCGCCGAGCATTTGCTGGCTGCCTGGAACGCCGGGAACAAGGCGAGCGTGGCGGGCCGTGAGGTGCAGATTCCGGTGCAGTACGGCGGCGAGTTCGGCCCCGATCTGCAAGCGGTCGCCGATCACACAGGGCTGACCACGCGCGAGGTGGTGCAGCGTCACGCGGATGGCGAGTACGTGGTCTTTTTCGTCGGCTTCCAGCCGGGCTTTGCGTACATGGGCGGCCTCGACGCCGCCTTGCACACGCCGCGCCGCGCGTCGCCGCGGCTCGAAGTGCCTGCCGGATCGGTCGGCATCGGCGGCGAGCAGACCGGCATCTATCCGGCCACGTCGCCCGGCGGCTGGCAACTGATCGGCCGCACCGAGCTGCCGCTGTTCGACCCGGCGCGCCGCCCGCCCACGCTGCTTCAGCCGGGCGACCGGGTGCGCTTCACCATCGCGGGGATGCAGGCATGATCGACGTCATTCGCGCCGGTCTGTTGACCACGATTCAAGACCTCGGCCGTCACGGTCACCGGCATCTGGGTGTCGCGATGAGTGGGGCGCTCGACCGCCTTGCGCTCGAAGTCGGCAACCGGCTGGTCGGAAACCGGCCCGATGCAGCCGGCCTCGAAATCACCTTCGGCCCGACGGTGCTGCGCTTTCCGCGCGCGACCCGGGTCGCCGTCACCGGCACGGAATTCGGCGCGACGCTGGACGGCAAGCCGGTTCACTCGTGGTGGAGCCTGCCTGTGCAAGCCGGGCAGGAGTTGGTGCTGAACGCGGCCAAACGCGGCATGCGCGGCTACGTCTGCGTGGCGGGCGGCATCGACGTGCTGCCGGTGCTCGGCTCGCGCAGCACCGACCTCGCAGGCCATTTCGGCGGCCTGGGCGGGCGCGCGCTGCGCGACGGCGACCGCTTGCCGGTGGGCGCCCCACAGCAGCGCGGCCAGCTCGGCTTCGCGCCGCAGGCGCCGGAGTTCGGCGTGAAAGCGCCTGGCTGGTGCAAGTTCGTGCTGGTGCACGAGCCGCTGCGGCGCGGCCGTCATCCGTCGGGCGTGCCGTGGGCCGTGCCGATCCGCGTGCTGCGCGGCCCGGAGTACGACAGCTTCACCGAGGCGGCGCACGAAGCATTCTGGTCCGACGAATGGCTCGTCACGCCCAACAGCAACCGGATGGGTTATCGCCTCGCTGGCGCCGAACTGATGCGCACGCAGAAAACCGACCTGCTGTCGCACGCAGTGCTGCCCGGCACGATTCAGGTGCCGCCGAATGGCCAGCCGATCGTGCTGATGAGCGACGCGCAAACCACCGGCGGCTATCCGAAGATCGGCGCGGTGATCCAGGCCGATCTGTGGAAACTCGCGCAGGTGCGGCTCAACGCCTCGGTGCGCTTCATCCCGACGACGCTGTTCGAGGCCCGCCAGGCTTTGCTGGAAGAGCGCGCGTATTTGCGGCAGATCGATGCCGCCATCGCGCTGCATGAAGAACGCTGCGCACGCCGGCTGGCGCTCGCGGCGACGTAACACTCAGTAGGGGAATAGCATGGAAATCGATTTGAACGCCGATCTCGGCGAGGGCTGTGGCTCCGACGAGGCGCTGCTCGACCTCGTCAGTTCGGCCAATATCGCCTGCGGCTGGCATGCGGGCGGCCCGAATGCAATGCGCGAATGCGTGCGCTGGGCGGTGCAGAAGGGCGTGTCAATTGGCGCGCATCCTAGCTTCAACGATCCGCAGAATTTCGGCCGCAAGGAAATGGATCTGCCGGCCGGCGAGATATACGCGGGCGTGCTGTATCAGCTGGGCGCGCTGTCGGCGATTGCCCAGGCCGAGGGCGGACGCATCGCGCATGTCAAGCCGCACGGGGCGCTGTACAACCAGGCGGCGCGCGACGCCCGGATCGCCGACGCGATCGTGTCGGCGGTGCACGACTTCGATCCGTCGGTCGCCGTGTTCGCGCTCGCCAACAGTGGTCTCGTGACGGCGGCACGCAACGCGGGGCTGATCGCAATCGAAGAAGTGTTCGCCGACCGCGGCTATCGCGCCGACGGGTCGCTCGTGCCGCGCAACGAGCCCGGCGCGCTGCTCGACGATGAAAACCTGGTGCTGGAGCGCACGCTCGCGATGATCCGCGAGCAGCGGGTGCAAGCCGTCGATGGGCAGTGGGTGGCGTTGAACGCGCAAACCATTTGCCTGCACGGCGACGGTCCGCACGCGCTGGCATTCGCGCGGCGCATTCGCGGCGCGCTGGAGGCCGCCGGCATCGAAGTGCACGCGGCCAACGCCGCACGCGTCTGAGCGCGAGCTTCGGCGGCGAGCTAGACAGCGCGGACCGACTCTTGCGGCACCGCTAGCGCCCCGCTTTCGGGCGGGGCGTGGGCCAGGTGCGCCACGGATTGGACGAATCAGGGTAGCGGCGGCCAGGCAGTCCAGGCAAAAGCCGCCGCAACCTCAAATGCAGGTGCAGTGCAGTTGGAAACGACGCGGCCATCAAGAGCCGTGACAACAAGACGGCGCAGCGAAAGCCACGCGCCGGCCCACATCAGCCGCCACCAGCGGCGAGGTTGAAACTATGTTTGGAGATCCTGATGCAGACCACAGTCAGTCTATGGCCGCTCATTGGTGTAGCGGTCATCATCGCCGGCTTTTTATTGCGGTTCAATCCGATGCTGATCGTGGCGGTCGCCGCGATCGCCACCGGTCTGGCCGCGCAATTCCCGCCTGAAAAGATTCTCGCGGCCATCGGCACCGGCTTCATCAAGACGCGCAACATCCCGCTCATCATTCTGCTGCCGCTCGCGGTGATCGGGCTGCTCGAACGGCACGGGCTGCGCGAGCGCGCGCAAGCGTGGATCGCCGGCATCAAGGCGGCCACCTCGGGGCGTCTGCTCATCGTCTATCTGCTCGTGCGGGAACTCACTGCCGCGGTCGGCCTGACCGGACTCGGCGGCCATCCGCAGATGGTGCGTCCGCTGATCGCGCCGATGACCGAAGGCGCGGCCGAAACCCGCTTTGGCAAGATCAGCGACGAAGTGCGCTTCAAACTGCGCGCCTTTGCAGCGGCGACCGACAACGTGGGCCTCTTCTTCGGCGAGGACATCTTCGTCGCGTTCGGCGCGATCGTGCTGATGACGACCTTCCTGAAGGAAGCGGGCATCGTCGTCGAACCGATTCACGTCGCGGTGTGGGGCATTCCGACCGCGATCTCCGCGTTCATCGTGCACGGCTTCCGGCTGTATCTGCTCGACCGCAAGCTCGAACGCGAACTGCGCGGCAAGGCCCCCGCGTCGCCGGTGCGCTCCGCCGCGGGAGACAAAGCATGACGTTCACCATTACCTATCTGTTCTGGCTGCTGGGCGTGGTGCTGTTGATCGTCGGCGGCATGATCGTCACGGACAAGGCGCACCCGCGCCGTTTCACCGCGGGCGGCTTCTGGATCCTCTACGCGCTGATCTTCCTGATTGGCGACCGGCTGCCGCCCGCGGTGGTCGGCGTCGCGGTGATCGTGATGGCGGTGATCGCGGGCTTCGGCGGCGTCACCGCCGCCAAGCCGAAAACGCTGTCGCTGGAAGCGCGCAAGGCAAGCGCCGCGCGTCTGGGCAACAAGCTGTTCGTGCCTGCGCTGACGATTCCGGTCATCACCGTGATCATTACGCTGTCGGCGAGCCAACTGGTGTTCGGCGGCATGCCGCTGATCGAGAAGGCCAACGTCACGCTGATCGGCTTTGGCATCGGCTGCGTGATCGCGCTCGCAGTGGCCTGCGTGATGACGCGCGACACCGTCGGCCAGTCGATGAAGGAAGCGCGCCGGCTGGTCGACGCGCTATCCTGGGCCGCGGTGCTCCCGCAGATGCTCGGCATGCTCGGCCTCGTGTTTTCGGACGCGGGCGTCGGCAAGGCGGTCGCGCACGTCACCACTGCCTATATCAGCCTCGACTACCGCTTCGTCGCGGTAGCCGTGTACTGCATCGGCATGGCGCTCTTCACGATGGTGATGGGCAACGGCTTCGCCGCGTTCCCGGTAATGACGGGCGGCGTCGGCGTGCCGATCCTGGTGGGCGTGTTTCACGGCAATCCCGCGGTGATGGTCGCGATCGGCATGTTCTCCGGCTACTGCGGCACGCTGATGACGCCGATGGCCGCGAACTTCAACATCGTGCCCGCGGCGCTGCTGGAACTGCCGGATAAAAACGCGGTGATCAAGGTTCAGATTCCGACCGCGCTGACCTTGCTGGTCATCAACATCTTGCTGTTGAATTTCCTGATGTTCCGGTAAGAGCGCCACTATCGTTGCTGGCCTTATCCGATGCGTCGCAGTGGGCCACTGGGATGCATCGGTGCAGTCAAGCCATTTCGTCTTGCGCAGCGAATCAAGATGGCATCGGGGGATGCGCCGCTTGCCGCAAACGACGTTCGGAGCCTGACAGATGGTGGTGGCTTAGGCGCTGGCGGCTCTGGAGCTCACCCCGGCTCGACCACGAACCCATGTTTGCGCAAAAGCTGCAGCACGCCTTTCGGCCCGCCCAGGTGCAACGCCCCTATCGCGACGAATACCGGCTTGTTCGGCGCGGCGAGCTGCAGCATCCGCGCGACGAAGCGGCGGTTGCGTTCGTAGACGATCTTGTTGTCGATCTGATTCGAAACGCGTTTGTCGCGCGCCAGGTTTTCCGACTTGGCGGCCTGCCATGCGGCGATTGCATCGGCATCGCCGACCCGCCACAGGCGGTGCAGCGTACGCACGTCGGCGACGTTCTGCGCGGGTGTCTGCACGAGGTCCTGCGCCAGCATTTCGCGCTGCTGCGCGAGCGAAAGCCCCGTGAACGCGTGCATCTGTTGCGGCAAGCTTTCAAGGCCGACGATCTTGCCGCGCGTCTTCAGATACACGTTCTGCAATTGCGCTTCCGTGCCGTACTCGGTTTGCAGACCGGCGCTCAGCGAATCATAGGTTTCCACCACTAGCGACGCGAGCCACGGCCGCATCTTCTTGATCGCATCGAGCGCGGCGGGGTTGCCGCGCAAACGCATCGCCAGCTTGTGCCATAAAGGCTCCGGCAGCAGACCGGGCAGGCAGTCGCGCCGACACACGCCGTACTTCGACACGTCGTCTTCCGAGACCAGCAGTTCGTCGGGGGATAGTTCGAGCGCCAGTGTCGGCGACGCGGCGAGAGCCGCCAGGATCGGGGCGCGGAACGGCTGATTGACGGGATAGTCGGCGGGATCGCCAACATGCAGCGTGCCCAGCACATAGAGGGTGGTGGTGCCGCGCGTCGCGACGTAGAACGGCATGTGCGCCGGTTGGGCGCGCACCGGGCCGCTCGCGGTGGTGCCCGGCGGCGCGGGGGGTGAGTTCAAGCCCGGCAAGCCGGCGCGCGACGGCGCCGGCACGCCGGGCACCGGCGCCGCCGGACGCCCCGCCTGGCCGGGCGCAGTGGCCGCCGCGCCCGCCGCCCGCGCGACATTGAGCGCTCCCACGCCCAGAACCAGCACGCAACCCACGACGAGCAGCGCGGCGCCATTCAGTGCGCGCGCGCTCGCGCGCCGCGCGAAAGCCGCAGCACGGCCGCCATCACGCAAGCGGCGCGCATGACGACGCGCCGCCGCCACATCAGGCATCCATGTCCCCCACCTCCTCGGCGCGGTGACACGACACCTGACGGCCATCCACTTCACGCAGCTTCGGTTCTTCACTGCGGCAGCGGTCGATCGCGTACGGGCAGCGCAGATGAAACGTGCAGCCTGAAGGCGGATTCAATGGCGACGGCATTTCACCTTGCAACTTGATCTTGATGCTTCGGTCTTCCTCGAAGATCGAAGGCGTCGCCGACATCAGCGCGCGCGTGTACGGATGCCTCGGCTTCGAGAAAATCCGCTTCTTGTCGCCAAGCTCCGCCACGCCGCCGAAGTACATGACCATCACATCGTCGGCGATATGCTCGACCACCGACAGGTTGTGCGAGATGAACACGTAGCTGGTCCCGAACTCTTCCTGCAGATCCATGAACAGATTCAGGATCTGCGCCTGGATCGACACGTCGAGCGCCGATACGGGTTCGTCGGCGACCACGATCTGCGGGTCGAGGATCATTGCGCGCGCAATCGCCACACGCTGACGCTGACCACCGGAGAACATATGCGGATAGCGCTTCGCATGCTCGGGGCGCAGGCCGACGGTGCGCATGATCCGCGCGATCCGTTCGGTGCGTTCGACGGCACTAAGCGGCGTGTTGATCGCGAGCGGTTCGCCGAGCGTCTGTTCGACGGTCTTGCGCGGATTGAGCGACGCGAACGGGTTCTGAAACACCATCTGCACGCGCCGCCGCAGCGCGGCGATTTTCGCGTGGTCGGCGCCGGCCACGTCCTCACCGTCGATCAGCAAACGGCCCGCGCTGGGCGTTTCGATCATGGTCAACTGACGCGCGAGCGTGGATTTGCCACAGCCGGATTCGCCGACCACCGCGAGCGTTTTGCCGCGCTCCAGCGCGAACGACACGCCGTTGAGCGCCTTCACCGTGCCGGAGGCGAACATGCCGCGCTTGACCGTGTAGTAACGCGCGAGCTTGTCGGCGACGAGCACGTGATCGCCAGCATGCTGCGGATGGCGCCGCGTTTCGTGTACTGCGTTCATCGTGCGCCTCCGTGCGTATGAACGTTGGCGTCGCCGCTCAGGTTCAGGGGTTTGATGCAGCGCACGCGCGCCACTTCGGCGTGACCTTGCATGGGTGCCAGCGCGGGCCGCGCTTTCAGGCAATCGTCGACCACGTACTTGCAGCGCGGTGCGAACAGACACCCGCGCGGCCGGTCGTCGCGCCCCGGCACCATGCCCGGCAATGCGGCGAGCCGCACCGCGCCGACGTTATGCTCGGGGATCGCCGCCAGCAACGCTTCCGTGTACGGATGATGGGGCGCCGCGAAGATGTCTGGCACCTTGTTGGTCTCGATCACTTCGCCAGCGTACATGACCGCGACGCGCTGCGCGACCTCGGACACCACCGCGAGATCGTGAGAGATCAGCACGAGCGCCATCCCGCGTTCCTTCTGCAGCTTCATCAGCAATTCCATGATCTGCGCCTGGATCGTCACGTCGAGCGCGGTGGTCGGCTCGTCGGCGATCAGCAGCTTCGGGTTGCAGGCAATCGCCATCGCGATCATCACGCGCTGGTTCATGCCGCCCGACATCTGGTGCGGAAACGACGTGATGCGATTCTTCGCGTCGGGAATGCCGACCTGGTCGAGCAGTTCGAGCGCGCGTCTGTCGAGCGCGCTGCCGCGCAGGCCTTCGTGGAGCTTGAGCACTTCCTTGATCTGATAGCCGACCGTGTAGCTCGGATTCAGACTCGTGAGCGCGTCCTGAAACACCATCGCGATGTCTTTGCCGATGATCTTGCGGCGCTCTTTCGGGGAAGCGTTCAGCAGGCTTTTGCCGTTGAAGGTGATCTCGTCCGCCGTGACCTTGCCCGGCGCGTCGATCAGGCCCATCAGCGCCATCATCGTCACGCTCTTGCCCGAGCCCGATTCGCCGACCACGCCGACTACTTCGCCGGGCGCGACGTCGAGGTCGATCCGGTCGACCGCGGGCAGATCGTTGAAACTCACCGCCAGATTGCGGATGGTCAATAAGTTAGCCATGTCATGCCATCCGTTTGAGTTTGGGATCGAGCGCGTCGCGCAGCCCGTCGCCGAGCAGATTGATCGCGAGCACCGAGATCAGGATGGACAGACCCGGCATCGTGACGATCCACCAGGCGCTGTCGATGTAGTCGCGCGCCGAGGCCAACATCGCGCCCCACTCCGCCGACGGCGGTTGCACGCCGAGGCCGAGAAAGCCGAGCGCGGCGGCGTCGAGAATCGCCGACGAGAAACCCAGCGTGGCCTGAACAATCAGCGGTGCGGTGCAGTTCGGCAGCACTTGCGAGAACATCAGGCGCAATGTGCCGGCGCCCGCCACGCGCGACGCCGTGACGTATTCCTTCTGCAACTCGCCTTGCGCCGACGCGCGCGTCAAACGCACATAGCCCGGCAGCGCGACAATTGCGATCGCCAGCATCGTGTTGACGAGGCCGGGGCCGATGATCGCGACTACAGCGACCGCGAGCAGCAGCGACGGCAACGCGAGCAGCACGTCCATGATGCGCATGATCGGCGTGTCGGCCCACTTCTCGAAAAACGCCGCGATAAGCCCCAGCACGATGCCCGGAATCAGCGCGAGCACGACCGATACGAAGCCGATCCAGAACGACAGCCGCGCGCCGTACATCAGGCGCGAGAGGATGTCGCGGCCGGCTTCGTCCGTGCCGAGAATGAACTTCCAGTTGCCGCCGTCGAGCCATGCCGGCGGAATCTTCACGAAGTCGCGGTATTGCTCGATCGGGCTGTGCGGCGCAATCAATGGCGCGAAGATCGCTACAAAAACCAGCATCAGCACGACGATGCCGGCACCGACCGCGCCACGGTTGCGCGAGAAGTTCGCCCAGAATTCACGGGCGGCAATGGCGCGGCCGCTGGGTGGCGTGACCGCCTGGGGAACGGTGTTTTGAATGTCTGCCATGGTGGTGTTACCTCGTATGGCGGATGCGTGGGTTCAACACGCCGTACAACAGATCGACGACGAGGTTCACGACGATCACCAGCGTGGCGATCATCAGGATACCGCCCTGCACGACCGGATAGTCGCGCCGGCCGATCGCGTCGATCAGCCATTTACCGATGCCCGGCCACGAAAACAGCGTTTCGGTGAGCACCGCGCCCGCGAGCAGCGTGCCGACCTGCAAACCGATCACCGTCACGACCGGGATCAGCGCATTGCGCAACGCGTGCACGACGATCACGCGCCCCGGCGAGAGTCCCTTCGCGCGCGCGGTGCGTATGTAGTCCTCGCGCAACACTTCGAGCATCGACGAACGCGTCATCCGCGCGACGACCGCGAGCGGGATCGTGCCGAGCACGATGGCCGGCAGGATCAGATGGCTCAGCGCCGATCTGAACGCGCCTTCGTCGGTGGACATCAGCGCGTCGATCAGCATGAAGCCGGTCACGTGCGGAATGTCGTACTCGACCGCGATGCGGCCCGACACCGGCGTCCAGCCGAGCTTGACCGAGAACACCATGATGAGGATCAAGCCCCACCAGAAGATCGGCATCGAGTAGCCGGTCAGGGCCGTGCCCATGACGCCGTGATCGACCACCGTGCCGCGCCTGAGCGCGGCGAACACGCCCGCCGGCAGGCCGACGATCAGCGCGAACAGCATCGCGCAGAGCGACAGTTCGACGGTGGCGGGAAAGCGGGCGAGGAATTCGCCCATCACGCTGGTGTTGGTGATGATCGAGGTGCCGAGGTTGCCGTGCAGCGCGCGTCCGATGTAGTGGACGTACTGCATCGGCAGAGGCTCGTCGAGTCCGAGCCGGTGCATCGCGGCTGCGTGCATCGCGGGATCGACGCCGCGCTCGCCCATCATGACTTCGATGGGATCGCCCGGTATCAGGTGGATCAGCGCGAATGCAAGGATCGTGATGCCGATGAAAGTCGGTATCACCATGCCGATGCGGCGCAAAACAAAGCGGAACATGGTTCGTCCCTATGGTCTTGGTGAAGAGAAAACGCAACCGGCGACAAGGGCTCGTGACCCCGGTCGCCGGACCATTTCGACCAGTTTTCTAACCGTGCGAAAAGCGTACTGCGCGAATTGTACGGCTGGCTTGCCGGATTACTTCATGCTCACGCCATCGAAGCGCGCGTAGCCGAGCGGTTCGATGCGCATGTCGACCACCTTCTTGCTGACCGGCTGGTAGACGGTCGAGTGGGCGATCGGCGAGAACGGCAACTGCTGCGCGAAGATCTGCTGCGCTTCTACATAAACCTTGGTGCGCGCGGCCACGTCGGAGGTCACCCGGCCCTTCTGGATCAGGTCGTCGAACGGCTTGTAGCACCATTTCGAGAAGTTGTTGCCGTTGACTGCGTCGCAGCCAAGCAGCGTGCCCAGCCAGTTGTCCGGGTCGCCGTTGTCGCCGGTCCAGCCGATCAGCATCGTGTCGTCCTCGCCAGCGTGCGCGCGCTTGATGTACTCGCCCCACTCGTACGTGACGATCTTCGCCTTAACGCCGATCTTGGCCCAGTCAGCCTGGATCATTTCCGCCATCAGGCGGGCGTTCGGGTTGTACGCGCGCTGCACCGGCATCGCCCACAGCGTCAGCTCGAAGCCGTTCGGATAGCCGGCCTTGGCGAGCAATGCCTTGGCCTTGGCCGAATCGTAAGGTGCCGCTTTCAGATCCTTGTAGAACGACCATTGGGTTGGCGGCATCGGGTTGGTGGCCAGCTCGCCCGCGCCCTGGTACACCGATTCGATGATCGCCTTCTTGTTGATCGCCATGTCGAGCGCCTGCCGCACTTCGACCTTGTCGACCGGCTTGTGCGTCACGTTGTACGCGAGGTAGCCCAGATTGAAGCCGGGTTGCGACGGCATGTCGATGTTCGGATCGGCCTTCAGGGGCGCGATGTCGGCCGGACGCGGATAGCTCATCACCTGGCATTCGTCGCGCTTGATCTTCTGCACGCGCACGCCGGCGTCAGGCGTGATCGAGAAGATCAGCTTCGAGATCTTCACCGCGTTCGGCTTCCAGTATTCGGGATTGCCGTCGAAGCGGATCGTTGCGTCCTTCGTATAGCTGCGGAAGATGAACGGGCCGGTGCCGACCGGGAACTGGTTGATGTCGGCGGCCTTGCCGGCCTTGAGCAGCTTGTCCGCGTACTCGGCCGAGAGGATCGACGCGTATTCCATCGCCAGATTCTGGATGAACGGCGCGTTGACTTCCTTCAGCGTGAACTTGACCGTGTATGGGTCGACCTTTTCGACGCCGGTGATCAGCTTGTCCAGACCCATGTCGGTGAAGTACGGGAACTGCACCGGGTAGGCCTTGCGGAACGGCTGGTTGGTGTCCAGCATGCGCTGGAACGTGAACACGACGTCGTCCGCGTCGAATTCCCGCGTGGGCTTGAAGAAGGGCGTGGTCTGGAATTTGACGCCGTGGCGTAGATGAAACGTATAGGTCTTGCCGTCGGGCGAGACATCCCACTTTTCCGCGAGACCCGGCTCGACCTTGGTGCCGCCGCGTTCGAATTCGACGAGACGGTTATAAACGGTGAACGTGTTGGCCGTGAAGTCGACACCCGTCGTGTATTGAGCCGGATCGAAACCTGCCGGGCTGCCTTCTGAGCAGTAGACGAGGGTCTTGTTCGGAATCTCGGCGCGCGCGCTGTTCGCGCCCGCCAGTGATGCCGCTGCAGCTGCGACGAGCGTCGTAACACGCGCGGCGCGCAACAGATTGTTTTGCTTCATGTTTCCTCCAGGTTCAAGGCTGGCTCCCGCCAGCGTAGCGCGATATTACTTGAGCTTGGCTCGCGGCAACAAGCGGAGGAAATTCCTTCTGCCCACGATCGGAAACGGTTCGGGCATGACGCAGACGCGCTCCCGGCGGGGGTCGGGAGCGCGTCTGCGGCGGTTGGGTCAAGCAAAAGCGCCGCCCGCTGCGCTTATTTCAGACCGACGTTCATGAATTGCGTCGGGCCGAACGGGTCGATCTTGAACCCCGTCACGTTCTTGCTGATCGGCTGATACACCGTGGAATGGGCGATCGGCGTGAACGGCACCTGATCCTTGAAGATTTCCTGAGCTTCCGTATAAGCCTTGGTGCGCTCGGCCATATCGGTGGTGCTGCGGCCTTTTTTGATCAGATCGTCGTAAGGCTTGTAGCACCATTTGGAGAAGTTACTGCCGTTCACCGCGTCGCAGCCCAGCAAGACGCCAAGCCAGTTATCGGGATCGCCGTAATCGCCAGTCCAGCCAATCAGCATCGCTTGATGCTCGCCCGCATGGGCGCGGCGAATGTACTCGCCCCACTCGTAGGTGCCGATGTTCACCTTCACGCCGATTTTCGCCCAGTCGGCCTGCAGCATTTCCGCCATCAGACGCGCGTTCGGGTTATACGGCCGTTGAACCGGCATCGCCCACAGCGACAGTTCGAAGCCGTCCGGATAGCCGGCCTGCTTCAGCAGCGCTTTGGCCTTCTCGACGTCGTATGGCGCGTCTTTCAGGTTCTTGTCGTAGCCCCATTGCGTCGGCGGCATCGGGTTGGTCGCGGCCTGTCCGGCGCCCTGATAGACCGATTCGATGATCGCTTTCTTGTTGATCGACATGTCGAGCGCGCGGCGCACCAGCGCGTTATCGAGCGGCTTCTTCGTGGTGTTGTAGGCGATATAGCCGAGATTGAAACCCACCTCGCTTGGCATAGCGAGCGACGAGTCGGCTTTGACCGCGGCAATGTCAGCGGGCCGCGGATACGACATCACCTGACATTCGCCGCGCTTGAGCTTTTGCAGGCGCACGGCCGGATCGACGGTGATCGCGAAGATCAGCTTGCCGAGCCTCACCACGCCCGGCTTCCAGTAATCGGGGTTGCCGTCGAAGCGGATCGTGTCGTCCTTCGTGTAGCTGCGGAAAATGAACGGGCCGGTCCCGACCGGGTATTGATTGATATCCGACGCCTTACCCGCCTTGAGGAGCTGGTCGCCATATTGGGCCGACAGGATCGATGCGAACGGCATGGCGATTTGCTGCAGGAACGGCGCATCGACTTCCTTGAGCGTGAACCGCACGGTGTATGGATCGACCTTGTCGATCTTCGCGATGTTCTTGGCGAGGCCCAGATCGTTGAAATACGGGAACGGCACCGGGTATGCCTTGCGGAACGGCTGCTCGGGGTCCAGCATCCGCTCGTAAGTGAAGACGACGTCGTCCGCATTGAATTCGCGGGTCGGCTTGAAGAACGACGTGGTCTGGAATTTCACGCCGTGGCGCAGATGGAAGGTATAGGTCAGGCCGTCCGGCGAGACATCCCATTTTTCTGCGAGGCCGGGTTCGATATCGGTGCTGCCGTGCGCGAACTCGATCAAGCGGTTATAGACCGTGTACGAGCCGGCGCTGAACTCGACGCTCGTCGTGTATTGCGCGGAATCGAAGCCCGCCGGACTGCCTTCGGAGCAAAACACGAGGGTTTTGTCGGGCAGCGTGGCAGCCGGTGCCGCAGTCGGCGCCATGCCGCTCGCGGCGACCGCGAGCGCGGCGAGCGCAGGCAGGCAGTACTGGGAAACCGCAAACAGCCTTGTTGTCACTGTCATATCGTCCTCCGCACAGCAGCCGGGTCAGCTGCGCTTCGATCATAGACAGCACAAAAATGGGCTTCAACAGGGACTTACCACGCTATGCGGCGCGATGCCGGGCGTCGGCGGCAAGCTTTTTTGAAATAGCCGGCGCGCCATAATGAGCGATTTAGGCAAATCCTTAACTCGCGCGATGACTTCCTATCAATTCACCAACAACTGGTTCGACACACTGGCCCGAGGGGTGTGGGACGAGTTGATGACGCACCACGCTCCCGCCAGGATAGTCGAAATCGGTTCGTACGAAGGCGCGAGCGCCTGCTATCTGATCGACACGCTGACGCCGCGGCACTCCATCGAGCTGCATTGCATCGACACGTGGGAAGGCGGCGTTGAACATCAGGCAGGCGGCGTCGCGCAGACCGACATGAGCGCGGTCGAACGGCGCTTTCACCACAACATGGCGCTGGCCACAGGCACACATCCTGGACGCGCGCGGCTCAGCGTGCATAAAGGTTACTCGGACGAATGTCTCGCGCGTTTGATCGCCGAGGGCAAGAAGGGATATTTCGACTTCGTCTATGTCGACGGCTCGCACCAGGCCGCAGACGTGCTGGCCGATGCCGTGCTCGGTTTCAAGCTGTTAAAGCGAGGCGGGATCATCGCGTTCGACGACTATCTGTGGGCCGAACAGTTGCCGTCAGGAAAGGACCCGTTGCGATGCCCGAAGCCGGCCATCGACGCGTTCGTCAATCTGAACTTCCGCAAGCTCGAAGTGCTGTCGGCGCCGCTGTATCAGCTCTACGTGCGCAAGTTGTCGGACTAGGCCGCGCGGCTGTTGCAGCCGCGCGGGATTGCATGGCCCGGGCTCGTGTAGCGCTAATTTTCTGTGAGCCCGCGCACTTTATTCAACGCAATCAACGGCCCAGCCGTTCGCAGATCGCCCTTGTCGCGGCGGCGCCGTTCAACGTGTAGAAATGCAAACCCGGCACCTTGGCGTCGACCAGCCGCTGGCACAAGTCCGTCACCACGTCGAGCCCGAACGCGCGAATCGACTCGCGGTCGTCGCCGAAACTCTCCAGCCGGCGCGCGATCCAGCGCGGCACTTCGGCGCCGCACATTTCGGAGAAACGCATCAGTTGCGAGAAGTTCGTGATTGGCATGATGCCTGGCACGATCGGCACCTCGACGCCGAGCTTGCGCGCGTCGTCGACGAAACGAAAGTACGCGTCCGCGTTGAAGAAGTACTGCGTGATCGCGGAATTGGCGCCGGCCTTCACCTTGTTGGCGAAGTTTTGCAGATCGTGACGCGGCGAGCGCGACTGCGGGTGGTATTCCGGATAACCGGCCACCTCGATCCAGAACCAGTCGCCGAACTCGGCGCGGATGAAGCTCACCAGTTCCGACGCATAGCGCAGTTCGCCGACTTCGCCCATGCCGGACGGCAAGTCGCCGCGCAGCGCGACGATGTGGCGAATGCCATGCGCGCGGTACTCGTTGAGGATGGCGCGCAGGCTCTCTTTCGACGAGCCGATGCACGACAGGTGCGGCGCCGCCTCGAGCCCCTCCTTCGCCATCTCGACGACGGTATCGAGCGTGCCCTGTTGCGTCGAGCCGCCGGCGCCGAAGGTGACGGACACGAACTGGGGCTTGAGCAACGCGAGCTGCTTACGGCTGGCGCGCAGCTTGTCGACGCCTTCCTGCGTTTTTGGTGGGAAGAATTCGAATGAAAGTTCGATCGGGTTCATGTTGAGTAGGTCAACCCAAACTGCGGTTGCCGAAAATAAGCGCGGACAGCAGCCACGAGACGATGCTGTACAGAATCGAGCCGAAGAACGCCGACCAGAAGCCCGACACTTCGAAGCCCTTGAGCAGCGACGCGCACAGCCAGAAGCACAGCGCGTTGACCACCAGAATGAAGAGCCCAAGCGTGACGATGGTGACGGGCAACGTCAACAGTATCAGCACCGGGCGCAGGATCGTGTTGATCAGTCCGAGCACCACGGCGACGATCAGCGCGGTGCCGAAGCTGCGGATATGGATCGAAGGAACGATATACGTGATGATCAGAAGCGCGAGCGCATTGATCAGCCAGGTCAATAGCACGGTCATGTACAGCTCCTTTGGCCGGATGTCCGGTAACGGGGAAAGACGCGGCAAAAAGCGCGAGAACAGCGGGCATCGCAAAACGGAGCGGCGCATTGCGCGCCGCTGCGTTTCAGACCGTCATGTGTTCGAAGCGCCCGCGTGCTTAGTAGCGGTAGTGGTTCGGCTTGAACGGACCGTTCTTGTCGACGCCGATGTAGCCGGCCTGCTCGTCCGACAGCACGGTCAGGTTGGCACCGATGCGCGCCAGATGCAGGCGCGCGACCTTCTCGTCCAGATGCTTCGGCAACACGTACACCTTGTTCTCGTACTGATTGCCTTGCGTGAACAATTCGATCTGCGCGAGCGTCTGGTTGGTGAACGAGTTCGACATCACGAACGAGGGGTGGCCCGTCGCGCAGCCCAGGTTCACAAGGCGGCCTTCAGCGAGCAGGATCACGCGCTTGCCGTCGGGGAAAATGATGTGGTCGACTTGCGGCTTGATGTTGTCCCACTGGTACTGACGGGTCGACGCCACGTCGATTTCCGAATCGAAGTGACCGATGTTGCAGACGATCGCGTTGTGACGCATCGCCTTCATGTGGTCGTGGCCGATCACGTGGTAATTGCCGGTTGCCGTCACGAAGATGTCGGCCTTGTCGGCGGCATATTCCATCGTCACGACGCGATAGCCTTCCATCGCGGCCTGCAGCGCGCAGATCGGATCGATTTCGGTGACCCACACGGTTGCGCCCAGACCGCGCAGCGATTGCGCGCAGCCCTTGCCCACGTCGCCATAACCGGCGACCACCGCGATCTTGCCCGCGATCATCACGTCGGTCGCGCGCTTGATGCCGTCCACCAGCGACTCGCGGCAGCCGTAAAGGTTGTCGAACTTCGACTTGGTGACCGAGTCGTTGACGTTGATCGCCGGGAACGGCAGGCGGCCTTCCTTTTCCATCTGGTACAGACGGTGCACACCGGTGGTGGTCTCTTCCGTCACGCCCTGGATGTGCGAAAGGCGCGTGGAGTACCAGTTCGGGTGGGCGTCGAGGTGCTTCGCGATCGACTTGTAAAGCGCAACTTCTTCCTCGTTGGTCGGCTTGGCGATCACCGAACGGTCCTTCTCCGCCTTCGAGCCGAGGATCAGCAGCAACGTGGCGTCGCCGCCGTCGTCGAGGATCATGTTGGCGAATTCGCCGTTCGGCCATTCGAAGATGCGGTGCGAGAACTCCCAGTATTCGTCGAGCGATTCGCCCTTGAACGCGAACACCGGCGTGCCCGCTTTGGCAATCGCGGCGGCCGCGTGATCCTGGGTCGAGAAGATGTTGCACGAAGCCCAGCGGACATCGGCGCCGAGCGCGGTGAGCGTCTCGATCAGCACGCCGGTCTGGATGGTCATGTGCAGCGAACCGGCGATGCGCGCACCCTTCAGCGGCTGCTGCGCCTTGTACTCGTCACGCGTTTGCATGAGGCCGGGCATTTCGGTCTCGGCGATCGTGAGTTCCTTGCGGCCCCAGTCGGCGAGCGACATGTCGGCAACGATGTAATCCTGGGAAGCTTGCGAGTCGATAACTGCGGCGTTCATCACGCCCTCCTTTCTAAGAAATTGACTAGAAATTTGACGTGAGCGCGGTTCGATGCGGTGGACCGGACAGCGCAATGCGCATCCGAGCCTTCCGATTGAAGCCTTCGAGCCTGGCGGGCGGCCGGCGAATATGCTGATTCGCGGTACCCGTCGCAACGCTCCTCGAAGACGAACGGCGATTGTAGCAAATCGAGATGGCTTCGGGGCGCGGGGGCGCGGTGCCGAGTGCCCTGATCTGCGGCCGTGGGCGGCCGCGTCAGGCTTCAGCTGTCGATCACGCTCGCCGCGCGCAATTGCCTGATTTGCGCACGCGCAGTGTCGACGAAGCGTCGGGAGAAGCGAAACGCGTCCGCCACGTCGGCGGGACTGGGGACCTGCAGCCCGAGCGCGACGCGGAAGTACCGCTCGGCGTGGATGCCCGCGTGGTAATGCATGCGCACGCGCTTCACGCCGTCCAGACGCCGGTTGCCGAAAATCTCCCGTAGCGCCCACGAGAATGCGCCGTCTTCTCCGCCCAGGCGTCGAAACGCGTCGTCCATCGGAAAACCGCCGAGCGCCGCGTACACCGAACGGCGGATGATCAGACTGCTCGGCACCGTATTGCTGAGCGTTGCCGCATGCGTGGCGAAGTCCGGGTGAACGGTGAGCTCGGCGGGAAAATCCGTGTACTCGACGTCGAGCCGCACCGACACTTCCGTCGGATTTTGCGTCAGATACGCGCTGGCGGCGGCCAGCGCACCGGGCAGGTATTCGTCGTCGGCGTCGAGGAAGGCGAGCAGTTCCTGCGACGCATGCAGCGCGCCCCAGTTGCGCGCGCGCGCCGCACCGCCGTTGTATGGCATGCGCAGCAGGCCCACGCGCGGGTCGCGGCGGCCGAACTGGGCGACGATGTCGGCGGATGCATCGGTGGAACCGTCGTCGATCACGACGATTTGCGCCGCCTCGGGTTGGATTACGCAGCTTTGCAGCGCACGCGCGAGCGTGGCCGCGCCGTTGAAGCACGGAATGAGGATCGAAATGGGCGTCATGGATCGAAGCGCGCGGCCGAGCGGTGAGAGACCGTCGATGTTATCCGCCTTCTGGCGGTCATCATCTTGAAATCGGGGACGGTGGGACGCCGGGTGCGGGCGGTTAGCAGCGCGACAGACCGGACGGACACCAGCCGCAATTCCGCGCAGGTATCACTGACCCATGAATGAGCTGCCCTACAATCGCGTAGATCATTCCAGTTTGGAATCACGGAGCCGAGATCGTGGAACTACGTGCGCTGCGGTATTTCGTCGAGGTCGTTCGTCAACAGAGCTTCACCGGCGCCGCCGAACGGATGTTCGTCACCCAGCCGACCATCAGCAAGATGGTCAAGTCGCTGGAAGACGAAATCGGCTCGCCGCTACTGCTGCGCGACGGGCGTCAGATGGTGTTGACGGACGTCGGCCGCATCGTCTTCCAGCGCGGCCAGGAGGTGCTGGCCGCGCACGCGCAATTGCAGGCCGAACTGAGCGACCTGGACACGCTCGGCCGCGGCGAGCTGACCATCGGCATTCCGCCGATGGGCGGCTCGCTATTCACGCCCGCCATCGCCGCGTTCCGCCAGCGCTTTCCGAAGATCGAGCTGAAGCTGTTCGAGCAGGGTTCACGCGCAATCGAAACCGCGCTGATCAACGGTGAGCTCGAACTGGGCGGGGTTTTACAACCCGTCGACCCCGACACTATCGACGTACTGCCCATCACGCGCCAACTGCTATGGCTCGTCGCGCGCAGCGGTTCGCGTTGGGATCATCTGCACGAGGTGCCGCTCGGCCAGCTCGCCAAAGAACCGTTCGTGTTCTACGGCGAGAGCCTCGCGCTCAACGATGTGGTGTTGAACGCGTGCCGCTCGGCTGGCTTTGCGCCGACTATCGTCGGGCGCAGCGGGCATTGGGATTTCATGGCGGCGCTGGTGCTGGCCGGCGTCGGCATCGCGCTGCTGCCGGCGCCATATTGCCGGCGGCTCGACCCTGTGCAATTCACCTGTCTGCCGGTGGTGGATCCGGAAATTCCGTGGGAAATGGCGATCGGCTGGCGGCGCAATGGTTATCTGTCGCATGCCGCCCGTGCGTGGCTCCAGGTCGCGCGCGACACGTTGCCCGGCCAGGCCGGTGACGATTTCATGCTGGGGCCGGGAATTGGCATCTCTGCGAGCGCTGCGGGCGGGACGGAGCCAACCGCGCCGTCGGCGGCGTCAACCAAGCCACCACTGCCCGGGTAACGATGCCTTCGCGCATAGATCGTGGCGTTCACCGCCCGCGGCCTGTCGAAGCCGCGCCTGCGCGTGAAGCTGAAACCCTTGGGCTGGCGAGCCCGGCTCCGGTGTCATCCGGGGGCCGGAATCGGTGCTGGGCCTGTTCCCGCGGAAGCCGCGCCCGCGCGGCTGCTACCGTTGGCGGCTGGCGAGCCCGCTTCGCGAGACGGCTCGCGAGCGCACCGCCGCCCGAACTCGCACGGACGATGATGTAGTCTTATTCAATGCAGCTGCGGCCGGTGCGCCGCGTTGCTCGCGAAGCCCGTCTCGTGCACACTGGTCTACGTGGGTTCGTCCGGGACTGCAGGCCAACTGGCGGTGCCGCGGCGGCTTCATGCGAGAGCGCCTGCTCTAAACACAGCGCGGCAGCGACCCAATCGTGCAGGACAAGCGACTGGCCGCCCGCCGGCCGTGCGCGGCAAGCCATCAGCGCGCGGGGCGGGTCATCCTCATCGCGCGCGGCGCCGCAGGCGGCGCTCAGAGAGCACCTCGCACCAGCCCGTCGATCAGCGCCGGCAAGCCCCTGGTGAACGGAGACAGCAAATGGAACGGCATCATTTCGGCCAGACCCACGAGGTGACCAATCAGGTCCCGCCGCTGACGGACTACAACCTGTTTGCCAGCGACACCGCATTGTCCGCCGCTCTCGAACGCAACGGCGCCAGCTGGCATCGCGACGGGTTGCTGCGGCACGGCGCGGCGCTCACCACACCCGAGACGCTCGCGCTCGCCGAACTCGCCAACCGTCACACGCCCGAGCTGTTCACGCATAGTCCGCGAGGCGAGCGCATCGACGCGCTGGAATTTCATCCCGCGTGGCATTCGCTGCTCTCCTTATTGCGCCGCGAGGGGCTGCACGCGCTGCCGTTTTCCGATCCGCAACGCGGCGCGATGGTCGCCCGTTGCGCCGGTTATTTTCTGCACGCGCAAATCGAATCCGGCTCGCTGTGTCCGCTGACGATGACCTTCGCCAGCATTCCCGTGCTGCAGCGCGAGCCCGCGCTATTCGATACCCTGCGCGACAAGCTGTATGCCCGCGAGCACGATCCGCGCGACGTGCCGCTGCCGCAAAAGCGCTCGGCGATGATCGGCATGGGCATGACCGAAAAGCAAGGCGGCTCGGACGTGCGCAGCAATCAGACCCATGCGCACGCGCTCGCCGCCGGTGGCCGCGACGGCGCGTATCGGCTGGTCGGTCACAAGTGGTTTTTCTCGGCGCCGCAATGCGATGCCCACCTCGTGCTCGCGCGCACCGACGCTCATGCGAGCCTGTCGTGCTTTTACGTGCCGCGCTTCGCACCCGACGGCAGCAAGAACGCCGTGCAGATCCAGCGTCTGAAAGACAAGCTCGGCAACCGCTCGAATGCGAGCAGCGAAGTGGAGTTCCTCGACGCGTTCGGCATCATGATCGGCGACGAAGGGCGCGGCGTGCCGACCATCATCGAAATGGCGAGCTATACGCGGCTCGATTGCGTGATCGGCAGCGCGGGGTTGATGCGCGCCGCGCTGGTACAGGCGATCCATCATGCGCGTCATCGCAGCGCGTTCGGGCGGCAGTTGGCCGATCAGCCGCTGATGCGCAACGTGCTAGCCGATCTGGCGTTGGAATCGGAAGCCGCGACGGTGCTGTTCATGCGCCTCGCGCGCGCTTTCGAGGAAGCTGCCGATGTGTCGTCCGCCTCGCCCACCTCTTCTGCCGCTTTCGTCGAACGCGCGTGGCGGCGCATCGTCACGCCGGCGGCGAAGTACTGGGTCTGCAAGCGAACGCTGGAGTTCACCGGCGAGGCGATGGAGGTATGGGGCGGCAACGGTTACGTCGAAACGGGTCCGATGGCGCGCTTCTACCGCGAAGCACCGGTCAATTCGATCTGGGAAGGCTCCGGCAACGTGATGTGCCTCGACGTGCTGCGCGCGATGGAGCGCGAGCCGGAAGCGGCGCAAGCATTGTTTGCGGCGTGGCAATCGGAGGCGCACGCGCATCCAGCGCTGAATGCCGCGCTCGGAAAGCTGGGCGCGACGCTCAACGGACCGGCCGAAGAGCGCGAAGCGTCGGCGCGGCGCATTGCGCAGCAGATCGTATTGATCGCGCAGGCCACGCTGCTTGTCAGGCACGCGCCTGCCGCCGTCGCCGATGCGTTCATCGCCACGCGTCTGGCCGACGGTTGCGGCGAAAGCGGTCGCGTGTACGGCACGCTGCCCGCTGCGTTCGATCACGCGGCGATCATCGAGCGGGCGTTTCCCGCGTGAAGTTCAGGCAAAGGCCAACGCCAACGCGGCAGCCATCGCGCCAACGGTAGCCGTGCGATCCGACGCTTACCGCTAGCTATCGGGACTGGACATCGCTGAGAAACGATCAGCCAGAGCTCGCCGCGCTCGAATCGCTGCTGCGTCCAGCGCCGCCAGCCGACGCTCAGCGCGCGGCCGGCCCGTCTGCGACGTCGGTGGCGACCACATCGGTCACGTCCCCGGCGACGGCGTGGGCACCATGCACCGGCTCCTCGTGCGCACCGCTTTCGAGCCGATGCAGCCACGCGAGCAATTCCGCGACCGCCTGATAAAGCTGCGGCGGAATCCGCGCGTCGAGGTCCACCTGCATCAGCAGCGACACCATTTCGGGCGCCTCGTGGACATAGAGGCCCGCTTCCTTGGCCCGTTGCACGATCATCTCGGCCAGCAGCCCGTAGCCTTTGGCGATCACGCGCGGCGCCGGATCACTGCTTTGCGCGTCGTACACGAGTGCGGCCGCGCTGCGGCGATGCTTGCGGCTCATCAGATATCCCAGTCGAAATCGTCGCGCTGCCCGGCTGACGCGCGGCTGCCGCGCGCGCCGACAGCACCGTTAGCCGCCGAGGAGGCAGTCGAGGGCGGCCCCGTCCCAGCCGTAGCCGAGCGCGCGTACGCCGAAGCCGCCGCCCGGGCGCCCGCCTCGGCCGCCACCGTAGCCGGCGCGCCCCCGCCGATCTCGCGGATCGTCAAGCCGTTCAGTTCGATGCCTGCCGCCGCCAGCCGCTGCCGGAAGCTCTCACCCTGCATCGCCAGCCGCGCCGCGCCGCCCGGACTCGCCTGCACACGGGCGACGAGGCGCATGCCGGTCAACGTCAGTTCGGCGTCGACGGTGCCGAGGGTCGGCAACGACAGCGTCAGACGCGTGCGCCAAGGCTGATCGTCTTCGCTCGCCGTGCCGCCGCCGCTGCGATTCCATTCGTCGCCGTCCTGCTCGATGGTCCAGTCGAGCCGCGCGCCCGGCCACGCTTCCCCGCTCCAGCGAAACTGCCCGGTGGCGAGCAGATCCAGTTGCTGCCGCACCAGCGGCACGGTGGCGGGATGCACTGCGGCCGCCATTGATTGCGAATTCTGCGACGCGCCGGCACTTGCCGTTTGCGCGCTCGTGCTGTGCGGGCCCGCATGCGCGGGGTCTGCGTTCAGCTCGGGCAGCGAACTGGCCAGCACTTCGGCAGCCACGAAGCGTGCCGCCTGCGCGGTCAGGATCGTCGGCGCGGTGCGGGGCGCGCCGCTATTGTCGGGCGCGCCGGTTTGCGCGCCGACGTTGGGCGCCGTCCCCGTAGCCTGCCTCAGCACACCGTTGGGAACCGACGCGGCGCCGTCATCGCTCGACCAGCCGAGCGGCGGTTGAGCGGCGGCCACCAGCCTGTTTTGCGACTCGCCCGCAAGCTGGTCCGGCGAGCGCTGACCGGCCAGCCATTGCGCGAGATGCGACTCGTAGAAAAGACCGCTGTCGCCGACCGTCTGCTTCAGCGCGGCCGCGAGCGCTGCCACGGGCACCGGGGTGGCCGCGACGTTGGCAGTCGCAGCCGCGATCGAGCCTGCGGCGGTTGGGTTCGCATTGGGAGCACCGGGAGCATTAGGAGCGCCGGCGGAAGGCGTAGCGGACAGCGGCCAGCCGGCGACCTCGACATCGAGCGCGGGGGCGGCCGGCCAGATTGGCGACTGCCCGAGTACGGCGGGGGTTGCCTCACCGCCCGAGCTCGCGATCGCGTTGAGCGTCAGTGCCACGGCCGACAGCGCGGTTTGTGCGGAAGGCGGCGGCGCAACGGGAGCGACGGGAGGCGCGGTGGTCGGCGCAATATCGACGTTCGCCGCGCCGGTCTGCGACGTGGCCGCGCTGCCCGGTGCGATGTTGAGCAGGCTGTCGACCCGGCTCGCAAGCACCGAAGCGATGGCCGTGTCGATTCCGATCATGCCGATTCCTTGGTCAGATTGGCGGTAGTGCGCTCGAATCTCGTCGACACCCGTCGGAAGCGACGACGCGAACGCCGCACACGCGGTCCAGTTCAGCGGGCGCCGTACAGTTCCTTGAGCACGCGGGTCTGCCGTCCGGCGAACAGCGCCGACAGGTTGGCCATGCGCGGATTCGCCAGATCGCGAATGGCGGCGTCGTCCGCGAGAATCTGTCGGATCAGCGCGTATTTGCGCAGCCGCTCAGCGTCGTCGAGCTTCACGTCGCAGTCGGCATCGCGCAATGCTTCCACCAGATGCCGGTATTCCTCCTGCAAGTGGGCCAGATCGTTCCACAGTGCGCGCCGCGCAGCCATCAGCATGCGGCAGGAAATCGCGGCGACCGCCTCGTAGCGGGCAAAATATTCTGCGTTGGATGTCATCTCATGCTTTCCGCGGCCGGCTGGGTTCCGATCCGCGCCATCTCCGGGGCAATCCCGAGCCAAGCCTCTTCGAGCGTCGCCAACGGGCCGTCGACCTCGACCTGCATGGCCTCGCTTTGCTCGGGATTGGCGTGGAGCAGCCGGCGCAACATATAGCTATAAAGCGCGTTCAACCGCTGCGCGATCTCCCCGCCTGCTTCGACGTCGAGCGACTGCTGCAGTCCGTTTTCGATAATGCGAGTCGCCTTGCCGATTGCCGTGCCGCGCTCGGACACATCGCCTCGTTGCAAATGCATGCGTGCCTGCGCGATGGCCTGCGTTGCGCCCTGATACGACAAGACGCTCAGACGATGCGGACTTGCGCCCATCACGCCTGTCTCGACGCCGACGCGTGCATAGGCATTGGCTCCAGCGTGTCCTGGCGAAAACATCGGCGCTCCTCCTGTCATACGGGCTGCGATTGGGTCGTGGCATGGCCGTGCGCGGCGTCAGCGCGCCGAAGCAGCCTTGTATCAGTGTTATCGGATATGCAACGACAAAGCTTTAGGCCGATGTAAGGAGGTTCGAGGGTGCGCTGCGCGCAGGCGGACGGTGCATCACCCTCTGGCGCGGCGCTGCGGGCATCGTGCGGGTTAATGCCAGGCCGGCTTCGCGGACGGCGCCTTCGCCCCATCCACGGGCCGCCTGCCGCCCGCTCAGACCGCCATCTGCGAAATTTCGTTGTAGGCGGCAACCAGCTTGTTGCGCACCTGCAAGCCGAACTGGAAGCCGATGCCGGCCTTCTGCATGTCCACCATGACGTCGTTCAGCGACACGTTCGACGACCCCAGCTCGAACGCCTGCGACTCGCCGACCGCCGTTTTCTGGTCGGTGCTGATCTTGTCGAGCGACGCCTTGAGCGCCGACGCGAAGCCGCCGGCCGTGGCCGCGCCGGACCCTGCGGATGCCGCCGGGCCGGTGCCGCCGGCCGCCTGCGCCGCCATCGACTGCATCTGTTGCAGCGCCGACGAAAGCGCGTTCACGGGCATGGTCATGTTCTCTCCGTTAAATGAGCGAGCGGTGCGTCACAGCCGCACGGCGGCCGTACCGATCTGAGCGAAAGCATAGCAAGCGCGTTCGGCCGGAAAGCCCCGAAAGTAGAGGCGAAACCCGGCTCTATTCAAGCAATCGGGTTGAGCGGCGCTGCGGATAATTTCAAGGGTGAAAGTTTCTGTCCGTACGCCCGCCGACCCTGGTGCGGCGGCAGGCGGCAGAACGCCAAGGCATCCCGGAGATACCCGACGCATGGATTCGTCAGCCAACTCATTGATCAACCCCGACGCCCGCATGGGGCTGACTGGCGCGCAGCCCGGCGTGGGCGCGGCCGGCGGCGGCCAGCCAGGCGGCGCGGCCGACCTGGGCGGGCTCGGCGGCATGGGCGGCAACTTCACCCAGCGGCTCTCGGGGCTCGCGCAGATGCGCGGCAATCCGCGCGCGCCGCTGATTTTCGCGGTCGCGCTGCTGGTGGCGATCGTGGCGGCCCTGTTCCTGTGGTCGCGCGCGCCGGACTACAAGGTGCTCTACAGCAATCTGTCCGACCGCGACGGCGGCTCGATCATCACGGCGCTTCAGCAGGCCAACATCCCCTACAAGCTGTCCGAGAACGGCGGCGCGATCCTGGTGCCGTCCGAGCAGGTGCACGAGATGCGTCTGCGCCTCGCGTCGCAAGGCTTGCCCAAAAGCGGCTCGGTCGGCTTCGAGCTGATGGACAACCAGAAGTTCGGCATCAGCCAGTTCGACGAGCAGGTCAACTATCAGCGTGCGCTCGAAGGCGAACTGGAGCGCACCATCGAGTCGATTTCGACGGTGAAGTCCGCGCGCGTGCATCTGGCGATTCCCAAGCCCTCGGTGTTCGTGCGCGACAAGGAAGCGCCGTCGGCGGCCGTGCTGGTCAACCTCTATCCGGGCCGCGTGCTCGACGAAGGCCAGGTGGTCGCGATCACGCACATGGTGTCGTCCGCGGTGCCGGAAATGCCGGTGCACGGCGTGACGATCCTCGATCAGGACGGCAATCTGCTGACCCAGCCGACCACCGGCAGCGGTCTCGATGCGTCGCAACTGAAGTTTCGCCAGCAGATCGAACGCAACACGCAGCAGCGCATCGACGCGATCCTCGCGCCGCTGTTCGGTCCCGGCAACGCGCACTCGCAGGTCAGCGCCGACATCGACTTCTCGCACACCGAACAAACTTCGGAAAACTACGGCCCGAACGGCAATCCGCAGCAGGCGGCAATCCGCAGCCAGCAAAGCAGCAGCGCCACCGAAATGTCGCAAGGCGGTGCCTCGGGCGTGCCCGGCGCGCTGTCGAACCAGCCGCCGCAGCCGGCTTCCGCGCCGATCACGGCGGGCAACGGCAGCACGAGCGGCCAGACCACCACGCCGGTCAGCGACCGCAAGGATTCCACCACCAACTACGAGCTCGACAAGACCGTGCGCCACACCGACCAGCCGATGGGCGGCATCCGGCGTCTGTCGGTGGCGGTGGTGGTGAACTACATGAAGGTGGTGGACGCGAAGGGTCACGCGAGCATGGTGCCCGTCACAGCGGACAAACTCACGCAGGTCACCCAGCTGGTGAAGGACGCGATGGGCTTCGATTCGGCGCGCGGCGACTCGGTCAACGTGGTCAACAGCGCGTTCACCACCGAAGCCGATCCGAACGCGAACCTGCCGTGGTGGCGCACCCCTGAAATGCTGGCGCTCGCCAAACAGATCGCGACCTACCTCGGCATCGGCGCCGTCGCCCTGTTCGTCTACTTCGTGATGGTCAAGCCGGCGCTGCGCCGCGCGTTCCCGCCGCCGCAGCCCGCCGCCGCCGCACTCACGTCGCCCGAAGAGCCGCTGCTGCTCGACGGTATTCCGGCTGCGGAGCGCGAAGGCGCCCTGGTCGAGATCGAGACCGACGTCGAGACGCTGGCGCTGGAAAACGCGAAACACAAATATGAGCGGAACCTGGAATTCGCGCGCAATATCGCGCGCCAGGATCCGAAGATCGTTGCAACCGTCGTGAAAAACTGGGTGTCCGATGAGCGCTGAAGGCGTAATGAAAAGCGCGCTCCTGCTGATGTCGATCGGCGAGGAAGAAGCCGCGCAGGTGTTCAAGTTCCTCGGGCCGCGCGAAGTCCAGAAGATCGGCGTCGCGATGGCCGCGCTGAAGAACGTGACCCGCGAGCAGGTCGACGACGTCCTGCAGGAGTTCGTGCGCGAGGCGGAGCAGCACACGGGCATGTCGCTGGACTCCAACGAGTACATCCGTTCGGTACTGACCAAGGCGCTCGGCGACGACAAGGCCGGCGTGATCATCGACCGGATCCTGCAGGGCAGCGACACCAGCGGCATAGAAGGCCTGAAGTGGATGGATTCCGCAGCGGTCGCCGAGCTGATCAAGAACGAGCATCCCCAGATCATCGCGACCATTCTGGTTCACCTGGACCGCGATCAGGCGTCGGAGATCGTCGCCTGCTTCACCGAACGGCTGCGCAACGACGTGCTGCTGCGCATCGCGACGCTCGACGGCATTCAGCCGGCCGCGCTGCGCGAACTCGACGACGTGCTGACGGGCCTGCTGTCGGGCAGCGACAACCTGAAGCGCAGCCCGATGGGCGGCATCCGCACGGCGGCCGAGATTCTCAACTTCATGTCGAGCAACCATGAAGAAGGCGTGATCGAGAACGTGCGCCAGTACGACGCAGAACTCGCGCAGAAGATCATCGACCAGATGTTCGTGTTCGAGAACCTGCTGGATCTGGAAGACCGCGCGATCCAGTTGCTGCTCAAGGAAGTCGAGTCGGAAGCGCTGATCATTTCCCTGAAGGGTGCGCCGCCCGCGCTGCGCCAGAAGTTTCTGTCGAACATGTCGCAGCGCGCGGCAGAACTGCTCGCCGAAGACCTCGACGCACGCGGGCCGGTGCGCGTCTCCGAAGTGGAAACGCAGCAGCGCCGCATCCTGCAAATCGTGCGCAATCTCGCCGAGAGCGGGCAAATCGTTCTAGGCGGCAAGGCCGAAGATGCGTATGTCTGATCAACGCTCCACGGCGAAGGAAAGCCTCTCGGCCTACCAGCGCTGGGAGATGGCCTCGTTCGATCCCGCGCCGCCGGCCCCGCCGCCCGAAGCGGAAGTCGACGAGGGCGCATTCGAAGCCGAGTTGGAACGCCTGCGCGACGCGGCGCATGCCCGGGGTATCGCGTCCGGCCACGTGGCCGGTCAGGCGCTCGGTTATCAGGCCGGTTACGAGCAAGGGCATGCGCAGGGGTTCGAGCAGGGCCAAAGCGAAGCGCGCGAAGAAGCGGCGCGGCTCGCCGCGCTGGCGGCCACGTTCAAGAGTGCGCTCGACGGCGCGCAGGCCGCCATCTCGGACACGCTGGCCGCGCTTGCGCTGGACATCGCGCAACAGGTGGTGCGCCAGCACGTTCAGCATGACCCGACCGCGCTGATCGCCGCCGCGCGCGAGGTGCTCGCCGCCGAGCCCGCGCTGGTCGGCGCGCCGGCGCTGATCGTGAGTCCTGCCGATCTGCCGGTCGTCGAAGCCTATCTGATGGAAGAACTGCAGACGCGCGGCTGGACCGTGCGTACGGATGCGTCGATCGAGCGCGGCGGCTGCCGCGCGCAGGCCGGCAGCGGCGAAGTCGACGCCGGCATCGACACGCGCTGGCAGCGCGTCGCGGCCGCACTCGGCAAGGTCAGCACGTGGTGAAGCCGACCCTCGACGAAATTCGCGCCAGCGATCTGACGCCGCTCGAACGCGAACTGGCGCTGGCATCGTTCGGCGCCGAGGCGCTCGCGGGGGCGGCCGACGCGCTGCCGCCTGAAGCGGGGTCCGCCGTGACATCCGCGGCAGCCGCGGTTGCGGCCATCGAAGCCGCCCTGCGCGATCCGGCGAACGCGCATCCCGCCATGGCGGCGACCGCGCGCCGCGATTACCCTCCCGCCAGCGCCGCCGCGCTCGCCCCGGCCCCCTATGACCCCGCGCTGGACAGCAATCCGCATATGCAGGCCTGGCGCGGCCGGCTCGACGCGCTGCGCGCGCGCAACGCGATCGCGAGGCCGCTGCGCGCGTGCGGACGGCTGACGCGCGCCGCCGGCCTGGTGCTCGAAGCCGTCGGGCTGCGCCTGTCGGTGGGCGCCGAAGTGATGATCGAACTGCCGCTGGGCAGTGCGCTGCCGATGGCCGAAGCGGAAGTCGTCGGCTTCTCTGGCGACAAGCTGTTCCTGATGCCCACCACCGAAGTGATCGGCCTGCTGCCCGGCGCGCGCGTCTATCCGCTCGAAAGCGCGCCGATCGCCGACCCGCTGGCGGGCGCGAAACGTCTGCCGGTCGGCTGGGAACTGCTCGGGCGCGTGCTGGACGCATCCGGCCGCCCGCTCGACGGCCTCGGGCCGCTCGGCGCGCAGGCCGATGCGCCGCTGTCCGCGCCGGTCATCAATCCGCTCAATCGCGAGCCGATTCACAAGGTGCTCGACGTGGGCGTGCGCGCGATCAACGCGCTGTTGACCGTCGGCCGAGGTCAGCGCATGGGCCTGTTCGCCGGTTCCGGCGTCGGTAAGTCGGTGCTGCTCGGCACCATGGCGCGCTATACGAGTGCGGAAGTGATCGTGATCGGCCTGATCGGCGAGCGCGGCCGGGAAGTGAAGGAGTTCATCGAACAGATTCTCGGCGAGGAAGGCCTGGCGCGCTCGGTGGTGATCGCCGCGCCGGCCGACGTGTCGCCGCTGCTGCGGATGCAGGCGGCCGCGTATTCCACGTCGCTCGCCGAATATTTCCGCGACCAGGGCAAGCACGTGCTGCTGCTGATGGATTCGCTGACCCGTTACGCGATGGCCCAGCGCGAAATCGCGCTGGCCGTGGGCGAGCCGCCCGCCACCAAGGGCTATCCGCCGTCGGTGTTCGCCAAGCTGCCGGCGCTGGTCGAGCGGACCGGCAACGGCCCGGCGGGCGGCGGCTCGATCACCGCGTTCTATACCGTGCTGACCGAAGGCGACGATCAGCAGGACCCGATTGCCGACTCCGCGCGGGCGATTCTCGACGGCCACATCGTGCTGTCTCGCTCGCTCGCCGAGGCCGGCCACTATCCGGCGATCGATATCGAAGCGTCGATTAGCCGGGCAATGACCGCGTTGATCGACGAAAACCATTTGAACAGAACGCGTATGTTCAAGCAGATGTTGTCGCGCTATCAGCGCAACCGCGATCTGATCAACGTCGGCGCGTATTCGAGCGGACGCGATGCGGTGCTCGATCGCGCGATCGCGCTATATCCGCGCATGGAAGCATTTTTGCAGCAGGGTTTTCGTGAATGCGCGAACTTTGAACCGAGTGTCGACATGCTGAACGCGCTGTTTGCCCAAGGAGGCTGACGATGGCGAAACACTTTCCGATTCAGACACTTATCGGCCTCGCCAAAGAGGACGTGGACGCCGCGGCGCAACGTCTTGGCCGCGCGCAGCGTGAACGCAACGACGTACAGACGCAGCTCGACTCGCTCGTGCAATACCGCGACGAATACCATGCGCGCTTCACGGCGAGCGCGCAGAGCGGCATGCCGGCCGGCAACATGCGCAATTTCCAGGCGTTCATCGACACGCTCGACGCGGCCATCGAACAGCAGCGCAATCTGCTCGTGACGGCCACCGCGCGCGTCGAGGCGGCCAAGCCCGACTGGCAGCGCCAGAAACAAAAGCTCGGGTCGTACGAAGTGCTGCAGGCGCGCGGCGCAGCGGCCGAAGCGAAAACTGTCGCGCGGCGCGATCAGCGCGACGCGGACGAACACGCGGCGCGCATTCTGCGCACGCGCGCCGAAGGCGTTTGAGCGGCGCGAGCGCGCCACGCTTGACCGACACCACACCGTTTGATGGATTGACAGGATTCCTTATGTCGCTTCTTTCACAGATCGGCCCGCTGCTCGGCTCCGCCGGCAGCACCTCGACCAGCGCGGCGATGGCCGCCGCGGCGAGCGCGAACGCGTTTTCGCAGACTTTGCAGCAGAGCATCGATCAGCAAAACAGTGCGGCTGCGCAGAGCGCGAGTCAGCAGCAGGCTTCGGCGGCTTCGGCTTCTGGCTCGGCCGCTTCATCTGCGGGGGCTTCTGCATCTTCCGCGTCTTCGTCGAGCGTGCACGATGCGCCCCCGGCTCACACTGCGTCGAACAACGCGGATGCCGATGCAAGCAGCAGCGCGAACAGCAGCAGTTCGACGAACACGGCGCAGTCCACTGCGCCAGCGGGGCATCCGCAGCAGGTTTCGACGGGCAAGACGGCCGCGACTTCCGCGAACGGCGGCCAAGCGGCGACTCAGCCCGACGCGGGAACTGCGGCCACGGCGGCGGCAGCCGCAGCCGCAGCCGCGGTTCAGGCTCAGGCTCAGGCTCAGGCTGAAGCACAGAGCGGCGCCAACGGCGCCACGACCACGACCGTCGACCCCGCCACCGCCTTGACCGATGCCGTGACGACATTGGCCGGCACGGCGGCAACGCCGGCGAACGGCAGCGCGCCGTCGAAGAAAATCCCGGGCGCGGACCCGAAGTCGGTGCAAGACGCGCTCCAGGCGGCGCTCGCCGCGCTCGCGAGCGGCCAGGGCGTGGTGCCGGCGCAGACTTTGGCAAGCGCCGCCGCAGCGTCTGCCACGACGTCGGCCAAAGGGATGGCCCTGACCGGCGCGGCGGACGGCAAGCCGGCGGCGAGTAGCCTGCTCGGCGACGGCAAGGGGTCGGGCGCGAGCAAGGGCACAGCGATCGCATCGACTGCCACGCCGGCGACACCGACCGACCCGGCGGCGGCGAAATCGACACTCGACACGCTCGCTGCGACGGCAGCCAGCAGCGGCCAGGCCGACGACGTGGCATCGTTCAAGAATGCAGCCGACGCGGCGAACGCCGCACTGGCCGCTACCCAGGCCGCGGCGAATGCGGCGAGCACGACGGCAGCCGCGCAAACCACCGGCAACGCAAGCGCCGCGTCGGTCGCGAACGCGTTGACGCCGCAAGTTGGCACGACCGACTGGGAGGACGCGCTGAGCCAGAAGGTCGTGTTCCTGTCGAACGCGCATTCGCAGAGTGCCGAACTGACGCTCAATCCGAAGGACCTTGGTCCGTTACAGGTGGTCTTGCAGGTTGCCGATAACCATGCACACGCGTTGTTCGTCTCTCAGCATCAGTCGGTCCGCGAGGCCGTCGAGGCCGCGCTGCCGAAGTTGCGCGAGGCGATGGAATCGAACGGAATTGGTTTGGGCAGTGCCAGCGTGAGCGACGGCTTCGCCCGGCAGAACAGCGGCCAGCAGAACGGGGACTCGGGCAGTTCCGGCGGAAGATCCGGCCGCAGCGGCGGCTCATCTGCCAGCAGCGGTGCAGCCAATTCGGTCGACACGGTCGCCAACGTCGCCGTACAGCGGAAGGTTGGCCTGGTGGATACGTTCGCCTGACGGATCGCGGACCGCAATTCTTCGCCTGACGGTTTGCAGTCTTGCCTTCACCGCGGGAAGAGAGCTTGTAGGCGACCGGTAGACCTTCCACAGCCCTTCGGAACCGCCACGTGCTCCATACTCGCGGGGGCTCGGCGGAAGCCAACTTGGGCCACGTCCGCAAATCGTCCATTGCGCGCGACCCACCTTCTCCACCTTCTGTAAGCGCAAGCCAACACCCTGCCCAGCGGTCACTTACTGCTTGCCCGAAGCGAGCTGCTGGTTGCGCTCAGCGAGAAACTGGATCAGACCGTCAACGCCGCTTTCCTGGATCTTGCCGCTGAACTGCTGCCGATACGTCTGGATTAGCCAGACGCCGAGCACGTTCAGGTCGTACAACCGCCAGCCCTGCGGCGTGCTGTACAGCCGGTAGTCGATCTCTGCTGGCTCGCCGTTCCTTATTGCAACCGTGCGCACCACCACGTCCGTATCGGTCGGTGCGATGTGTATCGGCGGGTAGTCGATCCGTTGGTCCGGACGTAGCTGACCGATTGCGCCCGAATACGTGTGAATCAGGAGCATCTCGAACTGTTCGATCAGTTGCTGCTGCTGCGCGGGCGTTGCGGTCCGCCAGTAACGGCCCATCGCCAGCGACGTGGTGCGGCGAAAATCGGTGTAGGGAATAATGTCCCGGTTTACGATATCCATGATGCGGGGAATATCGTCGGGCGCGATCGCTCGAGTGCGCACCTCGTCAAGTATCTGTTGCGTCGCGGTCTTGATCAGAACCTGAGGCTCGGATTGGTCGACTTGCGCGTACGCCGCTCCGCCGAACGAGAACAACGCAGTGCAAAGAGTCAGTAGCGGAAGTGTCTTCATGTGCGGAATCCTGGGCTGGATATGTTGGCTCGCTGCTACACGAGTATCCTCCATCTACGCCCGAACGCGTCGCGGCAGCGTTCGGCGCTGTCGCAAGTGCGAAACTGGCCGGGCGAGGACCGATGCTCGATCGGCGAGTCGTTGCAGGGTCGCCGGTCCGGGTACGGGCACCGGTCAACCCGCTCAGGCCCTGCAGTCAGTTTTTGTGGACGCAACTATGTTTGCCGATCGAGACTCATCTGCGAACACGCCAAGGTTGAGTCGAGCGACGTTGAGCCGGACCGGACGAGCATCCCGCATTGACCCGACGCAGGTTTGTAAGGATGCGTGCTGTTATAGGACGGCCGGACGATGCATGCGAATCGCCCGCACGGGGCAACGCGAGCAAACCACCACGAAAGCGAGCAAACGCCAACACAGCTTGCAAATAGCCACCAGCATGCCCACCCCATCCAGTCAAAAAACCCCAAAAACCAGAGATAGCCCGCAATAACCCTTCTTTTCGACCCATCGCGGCGCGGGCAAATCAACAACAATCACCATCACCAGTACTAACGGCAAGCAAAGCAAACCTCATGGCAACCACGACCGCACCGCAGCCAGCCGCGCCCGCCTCCCCGGGCCCGTTCAAGCGCATCATTGTGATCGCCCTCATCGCGATCGTCGCGGCAGGCGCAGCCGGGGCAGGCGTGTGGTTCTTCATGTCCAAACGCGCACCCGCCGCCGCTTCCGTGGAAGTCGCGCCGCCGCCGCCCGCCGTGCCGCTCTTCTTCCCGCTCGAATCGATGACCGTCAACCTGCAATCGGACGACGGCCAGCAGCACTTCCTGCGCATCGGCCTCACGCTCAAGCTCGGCGACGCCCGCACCCAGCAGGAGCTGACCGAGCACATGCCGGAGGTCCGCAGCCACATCCTGCTCGCGCTGTCGAACAAGCATCCGGATCAGCTCGCGCCGCTCGAGGGCAAGCGCGCGCTCGCCGACGAACTGAAGACGCTGATCGAGCAGCCGACCGACAAGGGCGCCGCACCGATCAACGTGCGCGACGTCTTGTTCACCGAATTCGTCGTCCAGTGACGTTCAGTGACGTTATCTAGCGCTGCCATCATCCACCGCCGCGGGGCGCACGAGGAATAAAGGAATGGGCCACGAAGAGTTCATGTCCCAGGAGGAGGTCGATGCCCTGCTCAAGGGCGTCACCGGCGAATCCGACACCGAGGCCGAGCAAAGCGACCGCACGGGCGTACGCCCGTACAACATCGCGACGCAGGAACGCATCGTCCGCGGCCGGATGCCTGGCCTCGAAATCATCAACGACCGCTTCGCGCGGCTGTTGCGCGTCGGCATTTTCAACTTCATGCGGCGTTCGGCGGAAATCTCCGTCGGTCCGGTGAAAGTGCAGAAGTACAGCGAGTTCACCCGCAACCTGCCGATCCCGACCAACCTGAATCTGGTCCACGTGAAGCCGTTGCGCGGCACGTCGCTGTTCGTGTTCGATCCGAACCTCGTGTTCTTCGTGGTCGACAACCTGTTCGGCGGCGACGGGCGCTTCCATACCCGCGTCGAAGGGCGCGACTTCACGCAGACCGAGCAGCGCATCATCATGAAGCTGCTCAACATGACGTTCGACCACTACACGGCGTCGTGGAAAAGCGTGCGCCCACTGCAGTTCGAATTCGTGCGCTCTGAAATGCACACGCAGTTTGCCAACGTCGCGACACCCAACGAGATCGTCATCGTCACGCAGTTCTCGATCGAGTTCGGCACGACCGGCGGCACGCTGCACATTTGCATGCCGTATTCGATGATCGAGCCGATCCGCGACGTGCTGTCCTCGCCGATCCAGGGCGAGGCGCTCGAAGTCGACCGCCGCTGGGTCCGCGTGCTCTCGCAGCAGGTCCAGGCCGCCGAAGTGGAAGTGACCGCCGACCTCGTGCAGGTGCCGGTGACGTTCGAACAGATCCTGAACATGCGCAAAGGCGATGTTCTGCCGATCAACATCCCCGAGCACATCACGGCGAAAGTCGACGGCGTGCCGGTGATGGAATGCGGCTACGGGATTTTCAATGGTCAGTACGCGTTGCGGGTCCAGAAGATGATCAGCGCAGCCGACACAATGAAGGATGGTGGATATGAGTGACCTGAACGCAATGCCCGAGGGTGTACCGGCGATGGGCGAGTCGCAACTGGCCGCCGGCGCCGTGACGTCCGAGGACGATGACGCGATGGCCGACTGGGCCAGCGCGCTGGCCGAGCAGAACGACAACGCAGAAGTCAGCGCGACGGCGGCCGGTGTGTTCCAACCGCTGTCCAAAGTCGAGCCGACCTCGACGCGCAACGACATCGACATGATCCTGGACATTCCCGTCCAGATGACGGTCGAACTGGGCCGCACCAAGATCGCGATCCGCAACCTGCTGCAACTCGCGCAGGGTTCGGTGGTGGAGCTCGACGGCATGGCCGGCGAGCCGATGGATGTGCTGGTGAACGGCTGCCTGATCGCGCAGGGTGAAGTGGTGGTGGTGAACGACAAGTTCGGCATCCGTCTGACGGACATCATTACGCCGTCCGAACGCATCCGGAAGTTGAATCGATGAACCGTATCGCCGGTCGCGCCTTGCTGCCCGCTTCGCGCGATGCGCTGCTGCGCGCCGCCCGGTTCGCCGCCTCGACGGCGGCGCTGGGCGCGCCGTTCTCCGCGCCCTTTTCCGCGCACGCCGCCGACATGAACGCGGTCAATCACGCCGCGAGCATCGCATCCGCAGTCGGCGCGGGCACGGCTGTTCCCGCGCTGGGCGTCGGCGCGGTATTGCAGACGATCGTCGGCTTGCTGGTCGTGATCGGCCTCGTGTTCGGCTGCGCCTGGCTCGCGCGCCGCTTCGGGCTGCAGCCGGGCCATCGCGGCGGGCTCGTGAAGACCGTCGGCGGCGCGTCGCTCGGCGGCAAGGAACGCGTCGCGGTGGTCGAGGTCGGCGACACGTGGCTAGTTCTCGGCGCGGCGCCAGGCAATGTGCGTTTGCTCCATACGATGCCGGCCGGCTCCGCTGCGCCCGATGCACTCGCCGGCACGCCTGCGCAGAACCCGGGCGCTCGCGCGCCCCTACCGGGCACCTTCGGTCAACGCTTTCGCGACGCGTTGAAAGGCGAGGTAGGCAAACGTTTCAACGCGCAAGGCGGCGGGGATCGGTAATGCAGTTCAGTTCCATGCAAGTCAGCCTGCGGCCGGCGCGTAGCGCCGTGGCTGCTTCGCAAGCGCCTGCGCCCTGCTCGTCGCAAGCCGTGCTCGCCCTGCTGCGCCGCTATGTGCCGCTCCTGCTGCCGGTGCTGATGCTCGCGCTGCCCACGCTCTGTTTCGCACAGAGCGCGGGTTTGCCCGCGTTCAACACGAGCCCGGGCCCGAACGGCGGCACGACCTACTCGCTGAGCGTGCAGACGATGCTGCTGCTCACGATGCTGTCGTTCCTCCCCGCGATGGTGCTGATGATGACGAGCTTCACGCGCATCATCATCGTGTTGTCGCTGCTGCGCCAGGCGCTCGGCACGAGCACCACGCCGCCCAATCAGGTGCTGGTCGGGCTTGCGATGTTTCTCACGCTTTTCGTGATGTCGCCGGTGCTCGACAAAGCCTATAACGAGGGATACAAGCCGTTCTCCGACGGCACGATCACGATGGACCAGGCCGTCTCGCGCGGTGTGGCGCCGTTCAAGACCTTCATGCTGCGCCAGACCCGCGAAAGCGATCTCGCGCTGTTCGCGCGCATCTCGCACGCGGCGCCGATGCAAGGCCCGGAGGACGTGCCGCTGTCGCTGCTGGTGCCGTCGTTTGTAACGAGCGAGTTGAAGACCGGTTTCACGATCGGCTTCACGATCTTCATCCCGTTCCTGATCATCGACATGGTGGTGGCGAGCGTGCTGATGTCGATGGGCATGATGATGGTCTCACCCGCGACAATTTCGCTGCCGTTCAAGCTGATGCTGTTCGTGCTGGTGGACGGCTGGCAACTGCTGCTCGGCTCGCTGGCGCAAAGCTTCGTTTGACTCGATCGCCCGGCTCAGTCACTTAACCGCACCGCTCAACCGCTCACGCTTCAGGTCGACTCGCCATGAATCAAGAATCCGTCATGACACTCGCGCACCAGGCCATGTATGTCGGCCTGCTGCTTGCGTCGCCCTTGCTACTGGTGGCGCTGGTGGTCGGTCTGATCGTGAGCCTGTTCCAGGCCGCGACGCAGATCAACGAAACCACGCTGTCCTTCATTCCGAAACTGCTCGCAATCGTCGTCACCATGGTGATCGCCGGTCCGTGGATGCTGACGACGATGCTCGACTATCTGCGCCATACGCTCACCAACATCCCGTCGCTCGTCAACTGAGCGCTCTCTTTCTCCGTCATGTTTTCCGTCACGTACGCACAACTGAATGCCTGGCTCACGGCGTTCCTGTGGCCGTTCGTGCGGATTCTCGCGTTGGTGGCGAGCGCACCGGTGTTCGGCAACCGCTCATTGCCAACGCGCGTGAAAATCGGCCTCGCGGCCTTCACCACGATCATCGTCGCGCCCACGCTCGGGCCGCTGCCGCAGGTCACCGTGTTTTCGGCCGAAGGCGTGTGGATCATCGTCAATCAATTCCTGATCGGCATCGCGCTCGGCGTGACGATGCAGATCGTCTTTCAGGCGATCAGCGCGACCGGCGACTTTGTGGGCCTGGGCATGGGCCTCGGCTTCGCGACCTTCTTCGACATGCAGGCGAGCAGTTCGAGCCAGGTGCTGTCGAGCTACACGAACACCATTGCGATGCTCGTGTTTCTCGTCATCGACGGGCATTTGCAGATGATCAGCGCACTGCTGGCCACCTTCCAGTCGGTCCCGGTGTCCGCGAACATCCTGCGCGCGCCCGGCTGGCGCACGCTGGTGAATTTCGGTAGCACGGTGTTTTCGGCAGGGCTGTTGCTGTCGTTGCCGGTGGTCGTCGCGCTGCTGATCACCAACATCTCGCTCGGGATCCTGAATCGCGCCGCGCCGCAAATCGGCGTATTTCAGATTGGCTTTCCGCTCACGATGCTGATCGGCCTGCTGCTGCTGCAACTGATGATCCCCAACATGATCCCTTTCTTCGCGCGCCTGTTCGACATCGGCATCGATCAAATGGGACGCGTGGCAGCTGGGTTGAAGTAGCGCGGTCCGCGCCATACGTTGGCCGCACAAAACGAACAAGGGCGGACCCGGCTCGCGCCGGTTTCCGCCCTTTCGTATTTCAGACGACGCGCCCGCTCAGTTCAGGTACTGGAACAGCGACACGTTCTGGATTTTCACAAAGGCCTGCTGCGCCGCTTGCAGTGCGGTCTGGGTCAGCGTGTACTGGCTGATTGTCTTGACCATGTCGGTTTGCGTCAGCGCGGTCAGGTTGGTCGACGTCTGCAAGCTGTTGGCTTGCGTAACCGTCTGCAACGCCTGGACTTCCTGTTCGCGTCCACCCACGTTCGCTCGCGCGGTGACCACGTTGTTGATCGTGTTCTCGAGCTGGGTCGCACTGGTAGTGAGCGCGCTCTGGAAACTGGCCGTCGAGGCCGTGCCCGAGACCGGCGTTTGCAGCGTGGCAATGAGCTGGTTCAGATTGGCGAACACGTCCATGCTGCCTTGCGTGGCCGGCGTTACCGTGAAGCTGTCGTTCGTGTTCGGCGCGCCCGTGATGCTCACCTGCTGGCCGCCGAGCGTGATGGCCGAGCCGGCGGTGAACGTCTGCGGCGCGCCGGGTACGCCGGGCACGCCCGGCGCGCTCGGACTGGTCTGGCTCACCGTGTAGGTGGTCGGCGACGTGAACGTGATGGTGTACGTATCCGCATTGGCCGGATTGATTGGATTGGTCAAGCTGACGCTGCCTATCACGCCGCTGCCCGTATTCGTCGCCGCCGCGGCCGGCACCGCGCTCGTGCCGATCGGCGCGACGCTGCCAAAGATCGAGAGGCCGTTGTCGGCGGTCTGGATGGTGCTCGAGTCGGTGACCTGCACGGTGCGCGTGCCGGTGTCGCCCGAATAGGTCACCACGCCGGCGGAATTGATGCTGTACGGCTGCGCAGTGCTCTGAAAGCCGGCGAACAGGTAGTTGCCCTGCGGGTCGGTCGAGTTGGCCAGCGTCATCAACTGGCTGCTCAAGCCTTGCAACTGCGTGGCGATCGCGCCACGGTTGGTATTGTTCAGCGTACCGTCGCCGGCTTTCAGTATGAGCGTCTGAATGCTCTGCAATACAGTATTGACGCTGCCGAGCGTGGAGTCTTCCTGTTGCAGCGACGCAAGTGCAGTCGTCTGGTTGCTCGTGTACTGCGACAACGTTGTCGCCGTCGAGCTCAACTGAACCGCTTGCGCCGCGCCGAGCGGATTGTCCGCCGGCGTGGACAGGCTGGAGCCGCTCGAAATCTGTGCGTAGAGCTGCGACAACTGAGCTTGCTGATCGCTCATCGTCGCCACGTTCATGGCGAAGTACTGCGAACTGGAGATGCGCATCTTCAACGCCTCACTGGAAAACGCCGAGCAACGTCTGGAACAGGGTCTGCGCGGTCTGAATGACCTTGCTGTTGGCCTGATAGAGCTGCTGATACTGAAGCAGGTTGGCTGCTTCCTCGTTGAGGTTCACGCCGGACACCGACTGCTGCGCGGCGGTGATCTGCGTCGTCACCGCGGTCTGGGCTGTGCTCGAAGTCTGGATCTGGTTGGTCTGGTTGCCGACCTGGTTGACGTAGCTCGCATACGCGCCCACCAGCGTAACCGTGCCGCCCGACATCGACTTCGCGGCGGACAGCCTGGACAACGCGAGCGCGTTGCTGCCGTCGTTCGTCGCGCCGGTGTTCGGGCCGATGGTGAAGGTGTCGCCGGCGGCAGGTGCGCCGCTGATCGTCACCGTCACGCCGTTCATGCTGCCGGGGGTAGCGTTGGTGATCGTCAGCGTCGCGCCTGTGGCCGCCGAGTAAGGCACGCTCGGCGCAAGGGCGGTGATGTTGTAGGCGGTTTGGGTCGGCGGTGTGCCAGCTGTCACCGTCACCGTTGAGCCGATTGGAAATCCGGACAGGGACCCGACCCCCGCCGCGACCGCATACGACAGCGTAGTGGTCGCGTTCGGCATCGTGTAGCCCGCCGTCACCGTACCCGGCGAAATGGTGCCCGTACCGGTGTTGGACGCGGCGGCCGCGCCCAGCACCGGAGAAGCGGCGGCAATCGCCGAAGGAGCCGTGGTCGCAGCGGCGAAGCTGTTCAGCGCGCCACGCGTCGGTTCGATCGTGAACGAGTCGCCCGGGTTCATCGCCGTGCCGACGGGGAGCGAGAAGTTCAGGCCGTTGATCGGCTGGGACAGATTGGGCGCCGACCCCACCACGGCGCCGCTCGAATTGTCGGTCAGCGTGTAGGCGCTGCCATTGAAGGTAAGCGTGTAATCGCCGCTGGTCGGTTGCGCGGGATTTGCGAACGACACTGTCAGCGTCGACGCATTACCCGTGTTCTGCGTATTCGCATAGACCGTCGGGCCGCCTACCGAGAACAGCGCGCCGCCCTGGGCGCCGGTGAGCGTGATGCCGAGCGCGTTCTGCGCATTAACCTGCGAGGCGAAGCTCACCGCAATCGCGCCGAGTTGTGCTTCCGACGGATCGAGCGTCTGGCTGCGGAACGCGGTGAGGCCGCCAAGCGTGCCGCCCGTGATGTTGCTGTCGGGTATGTTTTGCGGAACGATGGGCTGGCTCGCGCCGGCCTGGCCGAGATACTGCACCGACAGTTCGCTGGTGTCGCCCGTCGCAGGTGCGGTGCCGAGGTTGAAGCTATTGCCGGCGGACACGAGCGGCTGGCCGTCGGCCATGAACACGCTATAGCCGCCGTTGCTGTTGACAACGCTCACGCCGACCAATTGCGAAAGATTCGACACGGCGAGGTCGCGCTGATCCATCAGCTGGTTCGGCGGCTGACCCTGAGCACTGGCCGCTTCGATCTGTCCGTTCAGCTGGGCAATCTGCTGCGTGTAGCCGTTGATCTGCGATACGGTGTTGGTCAGCTGCGTGTTGACGCTTTGGCGCAGCGCGTCGTATTGCTGACCGGCGGCATTGATCTGGTTCACGAGGGTCTGCGCGCCGCTCATCGCGGTCTGGCGCGTGGCGAGGCTCGAGGCGTTGTTCGAGACGTTCTGCAAACCGGTGAAATAGCTGGTGATCGCGCTCGCAATCCCGCCGGTCGGACTGCCGATCAGATTGTTCAGCTGCGAGATCATCGTGCTGTACGTCGACAGTGAACTGTTCGTCGACTGTGCGTTGTTCAGCTCAGTGGTCAGATACTGGCTGTACTGGCGCGTCACGGTGACAGTCGAGACACCCTGCGGCAAAAAACCTGTACCCGTGTACTGCCCACCCGTTTCTGCGTAGACCGGGGTTTCGATCGTATAGCCCGGCGTCGACGCATTGCTGATGTTCTGGCCGGTCGTCGTGAGTCCCCACTGGGCTGCGGTCAGTCCACTGAGGCCGATATTGATGAGATTGGACATGCGCAATCCTGAAGGGCGGCACTGACCACATGCCGCCGCGTTACTTGAACATCCTGTTTAACGGCCGCCACGAAGAAAAATTGAGGATCATCCCGCATCAACGCACTAGCGAACGGCGCTTCATCTCCAGCTGCGTGATCAGCCGTTGAAGCGTGTTTTCAGCGCTGCCCGGCAGCGTCAAGAAACGAAAACCGAGCTGATAGCGCTGCGTGCCGTTGGGCAGCGAGGTCGAGCGGTGCGACACCAGTTGCAGATCGAGCGTGAGCCGGCCGAGGCTGCCGAACGACAGCTCGCAATCCATCAGACGCGTGCCCATCGGCAATTCGGCTACGCGTTCGTCGGCGGTGCGCATGCCAACGCCGCCGAGCGACAGGTCGTGCATTTCGAAGCGGAACGTGTCGCCTTCCGGCAATCGGCCGCTGCACACGTACGGATCGAGAAGCGGCGCGTTGACGCGGAAATACTCGCGGCGCTGTACGTAAAACAGCACCTCGGGGAAATCGGCCTCGAACGCGGGCAGTCCTTCGAAACGGGTCTCGCGCGGCGTTCTCGTGGCGAACTCGACGCGCACGCCGTCCGGCGAGGCGTGGAACTGACAGCGCGGCGCGGCCAGCAAGACTTTGTTCTGCTCGGCCAGCGCGCCCCAGTCGAAAGTGAAGGTGCGCTCGCGCACGTCGACGTCGAGCAAACGCGTCACCAGTTGGCCGCCCGCGTATTCGGCGGTGAGGAAATCACCGCGATTGACGAGATTGCGCAGCTGGACGCCGATCTCCAGCGGATTGCGACGGCCGAAATCGGGCGCGCTTTCGTCTTGCGAGGCGTGCGGCTGACCGTGCGTGTCGGTGTGGCCGTTCGACTGGTTCATATCCATGGGCTTGCCGGTATGCTTTGTTCTTGCGGGCGCGTGCCTGGGTTCCGGGGGCCTTCGCGAGGCCTTCGCCGAAGCCACGGCACGTGCATTGAACCGGACGTTATGTCGCGTTCCGGTATCGGGTCTAACTCTTTAGCGGCATCATCCAGCCAAAATTTAGGGCTCTGAACGAAATATTTGCCGCAAACGTTAAATCGCAGTCCGCCTTTCACGGCTGAACCGGACACCCGCGGCGGCCGGTCTCCCGCCTTGTCGTGCTGTTGGCCCGCTCGCGTGCAGGGTTCTTAGTGAGGTCGATCAACTTGCGCGGGGCCTCGCTCCGCTACGCCGTTCAGTACTGCCGGACCAGTCTTTCACCGCACTGCCGGATCAACTGCCGGTCAGCCCATCTTCTGCATGATCGACATCAGTTTCCTTGCGTAATGCGGATCGGTCGCATAACCCGCGCGCTGCATGCCGTTGGCAAAGCCGTTCACGTCGTGCGAGGAATTGATCACCTGCGCGTAGCGCGGGTTGCCCTTGAGCATGCTCGCGTAGTCGGTCATCGCTTCCTGATACGAATCGTATGCCCGGAATTTCTCGACCATGCGATGCGGCTTGCCGTTCACATACTCGGTCGTGACAGTCGACACGGTCTTGCCCGTCCAGTCCTTGGTCGCCTTGATGCCGAACACGTTGTGGCTGGTAGAGCCGTCCGCTTTCCTGATCTCGCTCTTGCCCCAGCCCGATTCGAGCGCGGCCTGACCGATGATGAAGCGCGCCGGAATGCCGGTCGCGGCGCTCGCCGCCTGCGCGGGCGCGGCCAGCTTGTCGACGAAGGCGTCGACCTTGGGCGAGCTGCCGTCGCCGCGCAACGGCGGCGTCAACGCGCTGTTCGCCGAGTAGCCCTTGCCCATCGCCAACCGGCCGTTGGCCTGTGCGTTGCCATAGGCTTTCGCGAGCGCGTTGAGCGCGGCCGTCTGGCCCTCGTCACCACCGCTGCCGCCGCCCAGCGCGTTCGCCATGCCGCCGAGGCCGCCCGCGCCGCCGGTGCCGCCCGTGCCATTGCCAACCTGCATGCCCTGATTGCGCATCAACTGCGTGAGCATCGCGTCCGCCACGCCGATGCCCTTCTTCGACAACTGCTGCGACATCTGCTGATCCATCATCGACGTGAAGGTGGCGCTGTCGTGCGAATCGAACGGACCGTCCTGCGGCGTCGCGTCGCGCATGCTCTTTAGCATCATCTGCGTGAAGACGGCGTCGAACTGCTGCGCCGCCATCTTCATGCCGGCTTGCGGCGACGCCTTGGCTTGCGCGCTCAGACTGGCGAAGCCCTGCACATCGAGCGCGAACCGCTGGGTCAGGTCGTTCGCGGTATTGGTCGTATCCGAATTCATCCGGCGTTTCCCTTAGATGATTTCCAGGTCGGCGCGCAAAGCGCCGGCCGCCTTCATGGCCTGCAGGATCGACATCAGATCCGCCGGCGTTGCACCGAGTGCGTTGAGCGCCTTCACCACATCGGCGAGGCTCGCGCCGGCGTTCACCAGCTTCAGTGCGCCGTTGTCCTGCTTCATCTGGATTTGCGACTGCTGCGCGACCACCGTGCGGCCGTTCGAGAATGCGCCGGGCTGGCTCACGACCGGCTGCGTGTTGATCACCACCGACAGATTGCCGTGCGCCACGGCGCAGTTCTGCAGCGTGACCATCTGGTTCATCACGATCGAGCCGGTGCGCGCGTTCAGGATCACCTTCGCGGCGGCCTGCGCCGGCCTCACGTCGAGGTTCTGCAATTGCGCCATGAACGAGACCTGCTGCTGCGGATCGGCCGGCGCGCGCAACTGGATGGTGCGGCCGTCGAGCGCCATGGCGGTGCCGCTGCCGAACGCATTGTTGACCGCGGCGACGACGCGCTGCGTAGTGTCGTAGTCCATGTCGTTCAGGTCGAGCTGCATGGTGCCCGCTTGCGACACCGACGTCGGCACCGCGCGTTCGACGATCGCGCCGCCTGCGATGCGGCCCGCAGCCAGCGTGTTGACCTGCACCCTGCTGCCGTTGGCGCTTGCTCCGGCGCCGCCGACCGCCAGGTTGCCCTGGCCGAGCGCGTACACCTGGCCGTCGGCGCCCTTGAGCGGCGTGAGCAGCAAGGTGCCGCCACGCAGGCTCTTCGCATTGCCGAGCGAGGACACCGTGACGTCGATCGCTTCACCGGGACGCGCGAACGGCGGCAGCACCGCCGTCACCATCACGGCGGCGACGTTCTTCAACTGGATGTTCGACAGCGACGACTGCGAGTTGCTCGACCCCGCCGCCTGGTTGTTGATCGAGATGCCGAGGTTCGCCAGCATGTTGGCAAGCGTCTGCGTGGTGAAAGGCGTCTGGGTGGTCTGGTCGCCGGTGCCGTCGAGACCGACCACGAGGCCGTAGCCGATCAGCGGGTTGTCGCGCACGCCCTGGATCTGCGCAAGATCTTTCAGCCGCTCTGCATGCGCGGGCGTGGCGGCCGGCAGCGCCGCGCAAGCGAGCGCGATAAACGCGAGCGCCCGGCCGGCGCGCGAGGCCGCCGCGCGGACAGCGGCGAAACTCGCGTTGCGGACGACGCCGGCCGCGCGGCGCGGGAATACGGTGCGCATGATCACCACGGCGACACGTTGAGGAAGAAGCGTTGCAGCCAACCCATGTTCTCGGCCTCATCGAGATAGCCCTTGGCGGAATACTCGATTTTCGCGTCGGCCACCTGAGTGGAATACACCGCGTTCAGGCTGGAGATCGTGTTCGGATTGACCACGCCGGAGAAGCGCACGAATTCGTTGCCCTGGTTGATCAGCATTTGCTTTTCGCCGCTGACGACCAGGTTGCCGTTGGCCTGCACGCCCGTCACGGTGACGGTGATCGTGCCGTTGAACGTATTCGACGCATTGGCGCCGCCCGTGCCGGAAAACACGTTCGCGCCGTTGGCGCTGAGATTGGTCTTGGCGAACAGGCCGCCGAGAAAGCCCGCGGTCGGCACGGTGAAACTCGTGTTGCCGTTGCGATTGGCATTCGCGCCCGACGATTTGGTCGCGTTGATGTTTTCGGCAATCACGATGGTGATGATGTCGCCGACATTGCGCGGCCGCTGATCTTCGAACAGCGGTCGGCCCGCGTAGCCCGGGTTGTAGATCGAACCCGGCGCCTGCGATTGCGGCGGAAGCGGCGGCAATGCCGTCATCGGCTGCTGGGTGATCGGCTGCTTGGGCACGAGGCCGCAGCCACCAAGGGCTGCGAGCAGCGTGAGCTGCGCGAGCGCCTGAGCGGTGCGCGAATGAACCGGAATGCGAGTGAAGTACGACATCGAGATTACCTTCTTCCGTTCCCAGCCTCTAGACCTGCATCTGGCTGAGCGTCTGCAGCATCTGGTCGGAGGTGGTCACGGCCTTGCTGTTGATTTCGTAGGCGCGCTGGGTCTGAATCATGTTCACCAGTTCCTGCACCACGTTGACGTTCGACGCTTCGACATAGCCCTGATTGAGCGTGCCCGAGCCGTTCAGGCCGGGCTGCGCGATGTTGGGCGCGCCCGACGAAGCCGTCTCCGAGAACAGGTTCTCGCCCTTCGCATCGAGACCGGCCGGGTTGATGAACGTGGCGATCTGCATCGAGCCGAGCTGCTGCGTATTGGACGACCCGGAGACCGTGACCGACACCACGCCGTCGCTGCCGATCGTCATGGAAGTGGCGTTGGTCGGGATCGTGATGGCCGGGATGACCTGATATCCGCTCGACGTGACGAGTTGCCCCTGGGCGTTGGTCTGGAACGAGCCGTCGCGGGTGTAGGCGGTCGTGCCGTCGGGCATCTGCACCTGGAAGAAACCCGCGCCGTTGATCGCGACGTCCTTGGAGTTGCCGGTCTGCTGCAGATTGCCCTGGGTGTACAGACGCTCGGTTGCGACCTGTTGCACGCCCGTGCCGAGCTGGATACCGGACGGCAGTTCGGTTTGCTGCGTCGAGTTCGCGCCCGGCTGGCGGATCGTCTGATACAGCAGGTCCTCGAACACTGCTCGCGAGCCTTTGAAGCCGTTGGTACTGACGTTCGCGAGGTTGTTCGAGATCACGTCCATCTGCGCCTGTTGCGCATTCATGCCGGTTGCGGCGATATAAAGCGAGCGATTCATCGTTGTTCTCCTTTGTCGACCGGACTTAGCGCTTCAGCGCTTAGTCCGGTCCCATGCACCTGTTGCGGTCGACCGGACTTAGCGCTTCAGCGCTTACTCCGGTCCCATGCAACCTGTTGCGGTCGACCGGACTTAGCGCTTCAGCGCCGACTCCTGTCCCACTAGCTAAAAGTCAGCAACTGGTTCGCAGACTGATCGTTCTTGTCAGCGTTTTCGAGCAGCTTGGTCTGCATCTGGAACTGGCGCGCGTTGGTGATCATCGACACCATCGCGCTGACCGGATTCACGTTGCTGCCCTCGAGCGAAGCCGGCGCCAGCGTGACGGCCGGATCGGCGTCGGCGGGATTGCCGTCGGCAGTGCGAAACAGGCCGTCGTCGCCGCGCGTCAGGGTTTGCGGGTCGGGATTGACCAGCTTCAGCTGATCGACCGTCACCACGGCCGTCGGCGGATCGCCCGGCGTCAACGCGGATACCGTGCCGTCCTTGCCGATCGTGATCTGCGCACCCGGCGGCACCGACACCGGACCGCCGTTGCCAAGCACCACCTGATTCGTGGCGTTCACCAGTTGACCGTTCTCGTCGACATGCAGATTGCCGGCGCGCGTATAGGCCTCGTTGCCGTCGGCGGTCTGCACCGACAGCCAGCCCGGACCCTGGATCGCTACGTCGAGCGGATTGCCGGTCTGCTGGATCGGCCCAGGCGTATAGTCGGCGCCCGGCGTGGACGACAGCACGAAGGTGCGGGTGGTGTTGTCGTTGATCGAGCTGCCATCGCCGAACGACATCGGCACGGCACGGAAAGTCTCCAGTTGCGCCCGAAAGCCCGTGGTCGATGCATTCGCGAGGTTGTTCGCGACGACCGCCTGCTGTTCGAGCGCCTGGGCGCTGCCCGACATCGCGGTGTAGATCAGCCGATCCATGATGGGTCCCGGTCGCTTACAGGTTGATCAGGGTTTGATCGACGGTCTGCTGGGTCTTGATCGTCTGCGCGTTCGCCTGATAGTTGCGTTGCGCGGTGATCAGGTTCACCAGTTCGCTCGTCAGATCGACGTTCGAGTTTTCTACCGAGCCGCCTTGCAGCACGCCGTGGTTTGTCGAGCCCGGCGTGGAAATCTGCGCCACGCCCGACGCCGACGTCGCGCCGTACTCGTTGTTGCCCAGATCGACGAGGCCGTTCTGATTCGCGAAGTTCGCCAGCACGATCTGCCCGAGCGCCGAGGTTTGGCCGTTCGAGTAGTTGCCGGTCAGCGTGCCGTCGCTCGCGACCGTGAAGCCGGTCAGCGTGCCCGCAGCAAAGCCGTCCGGCTGCAGGTTGTTCACGCCGTCCTTGCCGCCGAACTGCGTGGTGCCGCCAATGTTCAGTGTGAGGTTCTGCGGCGTCGCCGATCCGTCGCTCGTGGGGACTGAGAGGTTGAACTGGAACGGCGTGGCGGTTGCGGCGAACGTGAACGGGGACGCGGGCGGGGCGGGCGGAGGAACGATGGGGGTGGCCTGCGTCGTGCCGGTCAGCGTACCCGACGAATTGAAGCTCGCCTGACCGACCAGCGTTGCAGCACCGGTCGACACGCCCGCGTAGACATTCCACGTACCGGCGCTGGACTTGGCGAAGTACATGTTGAGCTGCTGCGAGCCGCCAAGCGTGTCGTAGACCGTCGTGCTGGTCGAAAAGTTGTAGGTTGTCGAACTGTTCTGATTGAACGCGATCGGCGCGGGGGTGACGTTGAAGCTCTCGCCGCCCACCGCTGCGCCGGTGAAACTGATGGTTTGCCCGTTGCCGAGCGGGATCGCGGTGCCCGCGGTGTAGTTTCCGGTGACCGGAGGAGTGCCGGCCGTAGTGTCCGCAACCGTGTAAGTCGGGATGGTGCTCGGGGCCACCGGAGCGGTGAAGCTGATCGTGTAGTTGTCGGCGTTCGTGCCGGAGGCGCCGTTAGTGATTGACACGCCGCTGGAGGTCAGCGCAGCGATCGCGGCGGGCGTTACCGTCGGCGTGCCCAGCATCAGATTGTCCTGCGCATTCAGGTTCAGCGCGGCGGCAATCTTGGTGGTCGGCGAGGGCGCGATATTCGCGGTCGGCACCTGCAGCGGCACGGTTTGCGCGGTGTTGATCACGCCGCCGTTGCTCGCCCCATAGCCCATCAGCTGCAGGCCTTGCGCATTGGTGATGAAGCCGTTCTTGTCGAGCTGGAACACGCCGTTACGCGAATAGGTCAGCGTGCCGTTGTTGCTCATCTGGTAGAAGCCATTGCCGTTGATCGCAACATTGAGCGCCTGGTCGGTCGTGGTGATCGTGCCTTGCGAGAACTGCTGCTGGACTTCCGCGAGCCTCGTGCCGATGCCGACCTGCTGGCTCACGGTGGTCGCCACCGAATTGGCGTACATGTCGGCGAATTGCGCAGTGCCGCTCTTGAAGCCGACCGTGTTGGCATTGGCGATGTTGTTGCCGATCACGTCGAGATCGCTCGACGACGCCGACAAACCACTCAAACCTTGTTGGTAACCCATGACGTTCTCCGTATCGGGATAGTCGTAATCGATTGATCGTGAATCAGAGGATCGCGGCGACGCTGGTCAAGCCGACCGTCGAACCATTCGACAGCACGAGGCCCGCACTGCCGGTGCTCTGTGTGACGACGCCTTGCACCGTAGCGCCGGTCAGCGTGGCGGCCGTCGCCGGCTGTCCGTTGATCGTGCCCGCGGCGGTGATCGTGTAGTTGCCATCGGGGAGCGTGTTGCCCGCCGTGTCGGTCGGCGTCCAGCCCACGGGAATCGTGCCGGCCGACTGCTTGCCGAGATCGATCGTGTTGACGATGGTGCCGGCCGAGTTCTTGACGACGACCTGCAGGTCGCTCACGTCGCTCGCCAACTGCACGCCGAAACTGCCGGTTTTGCCGCTCGCCACCGAGATCGAGTTGCCCGGCGCGAGCACGGTCGAGCCGATCAGCAGCGCGGCCTGCGATTGCTGGCCGGCGGAAAGCTGCGTCGACAGGGAGGTGAGCGACGTGTTCAACTGGCTGATGCCCTGCACCGTGCTGATCTGCGCGAGCTGCGAGGTCATCTGCGAGCTGTCCATCGGGTTGGTCGGGTCCTGGTTTTTCAACTGCGCGACCAGCAGTTGCAGGAAGGTGTTCTGCAGATCGGCGGGCGACGTGCCGCCGGTCGAGCCGGTCGAGCCGGTCGAACTCGTGCTGCTGCTCGCGCCGTTCATGGTGTCGAGCAGCGTTTGCGAAACGGTCGTGCCGCTGCCGCCGATGGTGGTGTTGGTGGTCAAGGCGGTCTCCTCAGGTTCCGATCGTCAGCGTTTTGAGCATCAGTGCTTTGGCCGTATTCAGCGTCTCGACGTTGGCCTGATAGGAACGCGAGGCCGAGATCATGTTGACCATTTCCTGCACCGGGTCGACGTTGGGCAGCGTCACATAGCCGTCACCATTGGCAGCCGGATTGCCCGGCTCGTAGGCCGTTTTCATCGGCGAAGGGTCGTCGACCACGCCGGTGACCTGCACGCCGCCGACCTGCTGCCCCGAGGCCGAGCGCGCACCGCCCAGCGGGTCCACCGCGAACACGACCTGCTTGGCCCTGTACGGCTGGCCGTCGGGCCCCGTGGTACTGTCCGCGTTGGCGAGATTCGACGCCGTCACGTTGAGCCGCTGCGACTGCGCGGACATCGCGGAGCCTGCAACACTAAAAATGTTCATCAGGGATGGCATGGTTTCCTGACCTCTCCTGCCGGCGCGAACCGGCTTCAATTAAGTCCCGTAGCGATTTGTTCGTGCGTGCTGCGCCGTCTGCGGTTGGATCTGCTGCCGCATGCCCGCATGTCCTGTTACTAGCCGCCCGACGTGATCGCCGCGAGCATCGTTTTGATCTGGTTGGACAACACCGTCATGCCCGATTCGAAGTGCAGCGTGTTGTCGGCGAACTGGACGCGCTCGGTGTCGATGTCCACCGTGTTGCCGTCGAGCGCAGGCTGCGTCGGAACCCGGTAGGCGAGGTTGCCGTAGTCGTCGGGCGAGCCGCCCGTCGCGGCGAGCGTGGCCTTGCCGGCCATGTGGCCCGGCTCGGTCGAAGCCATCGACATACCGCTCGTCACGCCGGCCGGCTGGGTCATGGGGAGCGTCGCGTGGTTCGCTGCGCCTTGGCCGGCGGTGCTGGCGCCCGTCTTCTTCAGCGCCCCGGCCAGCGAGGAAGCGAAATCGACGTCGCGCGCCTTGTAGCCCGGCGTATCGGCGTTGGCGATATTCGACGACAGCAGCTCCTGCCGGTAAGCGCGCACATCCAGCGCCTGGCGGCCGAAAGCGAATTCGGCATCGAGTTTGTCCAGCATGGAAATCTCCCGAGACGGTTCCCCGAGGCTTCCCGTGACTGCCTCGCTCGAACACTGCAGCGACCAGGAAGGCCTTTTTGCATGAAGTGCATCTTATGGGCCGAACGCAAGCGGCAATCGGACGAATAACCGGGAAAGGGGGCTTCTATTCAACGTTTGCGCAGGGGGGGTGCTCACTAGAATGCAAGGCGTACCGATGCATTCCATGGAGAACCGTGATGGACCAGCCCACTTCCGATTTGCCGCAGCGTGCGAGCCGCGCGGCGGCAAATCGTGCGGGCTTGCGCGCCGGCCGGCCGGCGCGTGCCATGCGGCTGGCTCCGCGCTTCGCGCCGCGCCCCACGTCGCGCCTTTTGACGCGGCGGGTGGTGAGCGTCGCGCTGTGGCTCGCGGGCGCCATCGTGCTGCCGGGCGCGAGCCAGGCGCAGGAAAGCGGCGGTCCGATCGTGATTGCGGGCCCGGCTGAAAAGAACCCCGGCGCGCTCGCCGAAATCGCACAGCAGATGCAGACGCCGTCGCAGCGTGCGGCGTCGGCCGCAACGCTGGCGGCCGCCACCGCGCAGTCGATCGGACGCGGGCCGGCGCCACGCGATGCCGATCCGTTCGCGCGCGCTGCGGGCATGAACGGCGCGATCGTGATTGCGGGCGCGAATGAACCCGCCGCCGCACCGGCGATGATTCGCAGCAGCTTCCAACCGGACGCCAACGGGGTCGTCACGATTCCCGCGCCGCGCAGTGCCGGCGCATCGGCCGATGGCGCGCGCGGGAACGCCGCGCCGGCCTCGCGCGCCGTCGTGCCCGTGTTGGTGGCAACGCCCGCGCCGGCGAATCCCGCCGGCGTGCAGCCGGTCGCCGCCAGCGCCGCGGGTGCCGCGGGCGCCGCGCAAAGCAGCGCTATCGACAGCCTCGCGTCGCGCGGCGAGCCGCCGCAATTCGGCGCGAATGGCAAGCCGGTCGCGAGCGCGGCCACGATGCAAAGCCGTCCCACGATCGCCGTAACGCCGACCGTGCGTCAGCCTGCGCCCGCGGTCGCAATCGCGCAGAAGAACATGCAGGCCGCCGCCGTCGCTCAGGCCGCCCCGCTGCCCGGCCAGCAGGACCCCGAGGCGATTCACGCGGCCGCCCTCGCCTTCCTGCAGCAGCAGTCCGCCGGCTTGCCCGGCAAGATCGAGATCACCGTCGCGCCGGCCTTTCCGCGCGGCCTGAGCGCCTGCACCGCGCTGGAAGCGTTCCTCCCGAGCGGCGCGCGCCTCTGGGGCCGCACGACCGTCGGCGTGCGCTGTGCAGGCGAGCGGCCGTGGACCATTTACCTGCAGGCGCGCGTCTCGCTGCACGCCACCTACTATCTGGCTGCGCGCGCGATGGCGCCAGGCGAAGTGCTCAGCGCAGCCGACCTCGTCGCGCGCGACGGTGACCTGACCGGCTTGCCTCAAGCGATCGTCACCGACCCGTCGCAGGCGATCGGCTCGGTCTCGCTCGCGCGGATTGCGGGCGGCATGCCGCTGCGCCGCGACATGCTCAAGAGCGCGTCGGCGATCGCGATCGGCCAGACCGTGCGGGTTGTGGCAGCTGGCGACGGCTTCTCGATCTCGTCCGAGGGCAGCGCGATGAACAACGCGTCACCGGGGCAACAGGTGCGCGTGAAGACCGCGAATGGACAGATCGTCTCAGGCATCGCCAAGGACGGCGCGACGGTGGAGATTGCGCTGTGAACCGGCTGCCCGGCCTTGCGGTCGCGCCGCTAGAGGCCGTGGTGGCGGCTGCGGCGGAACGTGTGTCGATGGAGCCAGATCACTCGGACAAGCAAGGTCCGGCGTGGGGCGATTGCGCTAAAGTTTTGAACGACGGTTGCCGTTATCAGGATCAAATCGTTCAGGAAGCTCATCGTGAAAGTCGATTCCACAACCAGTTCCAATCCCCCGACGTTGAAAGACGGCTTATCCCGCTCGCAGCAAGGCGAGGCTCAGCCCGCGGCCAGCACCGGGCCGGGCGCGAGCGCGGCCGCGCCGGCCTCCGCCGGCGCGTCGGGCGACGCGAGCGTGAGCCTGTCCGGACTGTCGCAGCACTTGCACAGCCTGGCGACATCCGGCTCGGCGGACATCGACACGGCAAGCGTCGAGTCGATCAAGCAGGCCATCAAGGACGGCACGCTGCAAATCGACTCGGGCAAGATCGCGGACGGCGTCTTGCAGACGGCACGCGATCTGCTCCAGACCCAAAGCTCCTCGACCGGCAATTAATCGGCACTTCGCAGTGCGGTGCAGTGCCGATCGGCGGTCGACAAATCCGGCTTGCGAGTCATGCGCGAGCCGCAGTGCCTAGCGAGTTGTTGAAATGAAAGACGCCCTGCTTGCCACCTTGATCGAGGAATATTCGACCGTCGAGGCGTTCGCCTCCGTTCTGACGCTCGAATCGAAGGCGCTGACCGCGCTGTCGCCGCTGGAGCAGTTGCCTGCGGTCGTCGAGAAGAAGACCCAACTGATCGGCGTGCTCGCCACGCTCGAAGCCGCGCGCGACGCGCAGTTGGCGGAACTGGGCTTTCCGGCCGGCTGGCCCGGCATGGAGCTGGTGGCCAGCACCGATGCGCGGATCGCCGAGCAATGGACCCTGCTGCAAAAAGCGGCGGAGCGCGCCCGCCGCGCCAACACCAGCAACGGTGAACTGATCCGCGTGCGCATGAGCTACAACCAGCGGGCGCTGGCCGCCCTGCAGGTGAACGTGCCGCCGCGCGAAGCCGGCTTCTACGGGCCCGATGGCCGCGTTCCGGCGCATTCGGCGCTCTGAAGATTAGCGCTTGGTGATTGCCGGCCACGTGGACCGGCGTGTAACCCAGCATGACCGAAAGGCCCGTCGATGACGGGCCTTTCGCGTTCTTGCTGCCGCGACTTCTTCGCTTTATCTCCGCTCGCGTCGCTCCGACGACCTCAACGTTAGCCATCTGGCTGACTGACGCATAACGCCGCGCCGCGTTGAAATGACAACCCCCTATCGAGCTTTGCCCATTGCCGTTGCGGCAGTGTCTCGGCGCGTCCATAAGCAAAGCTCCACCTCTAGCGGCGTTGTGTAATTGTGTGTACAGTCCAAGGCGTGCAATATGAACAGCGCCGAGGTCGTCAACCTGATCCACACCGAAGGCTGGCGGCTCGTCCGGATATCGGGCAGCCACCATCATTTCCGGCACGCGGTAAAGCCCGGTCTCGTGACCATCCCGCATCCGAAAAAGGATCTGCCGCCCGGCACCCTGAACAGCATTCTCAAACAGGCAGGCCTGAAATGAAGAACCTGATTTACCCGATCGCAATCGAGCCCGGAGACGAGCAGCACGCGTTCGGCGTGGTCGTGCCCGACATTCCTGGTTGCCACTCTGCGGGCAACACGCTGGAAGAAGCCTACGCAAACGCCAAAGAAGCCATCGAAGCGCATCTCGAGACGCTGATCGACGAAGGCATGCCGCTGCCCGAGCGGCGCTCGCTCGACGAGCATCGGCTCAATCCTGAGCTCGCGGGCTTCACATGGGGTTTCGTGACAACGCGCAACATTCCGGCGTTGAAGAAGGCGATCCGCATCAACATCTCGCTGCCGGAGGTGCTGGTGCACGAGATCGACGCGTACGCGCAGGCGCGCGGCATGTCGCGCTCGGCATTTCTCGCGCTGGCCGCCGAACACGAGATGGCCAACGCATGAGCAAAGCCGCGCGCAGCGCGCACCGCCTGTCTAACGCTGCCCGACGGTTCAGTTGGCCTCGGCGTTCGCCCAGGTCATTTCCCTTAGCCGCGTGCGCAGCCGCGCGACGGCCTGGCTGTGCAACTGGCACACCCGCGACTCGCTGACTTCCATCACCGCGCCGATTTCGCGCAGGTTCATGCCGCGCTCGTAGTACAGCGACATCAGCAGTTTCTCGCGTTCCGGCAGCCGGTCTATCGCTTCCACCAGCGCCGAGCGCAGGCTGTCGTCGAGCAGCGCCGAAAGCGGATCGGAATGGTCCACGCAGTAGCGGTCGAGAAACGGTTCGTCGTCGGCGGAACGGTCGAAGTCTTCGTAGTAGATCAACTGGCTGCCGTGCAGGTCCTGCAGCATCGACTGATATTCGTCGAGCGGCATTTGCAGATGCTCGGCGATCTCGGTTTCGCTTGCCGAGCGGCCCAGGCTCTGTTCTACCTTGTGCACCGCCGTTTCCACTTCGCGCGAAGTGCGCCGCAAGCTGCGCGGCAACCAGTCGTTGCTACGCAACTCGTCGAGCATCGCGCCGCGAATCCGCTGGCTGGCATAGGTCTCGAACTGCGCGCCCTGATCTTCCTTGTAGCGGCCGGCGGCATCCAGCAAACCGATCATGCCGGCCTGAATAAGATCGTCGAGATCGACGCTCGCCGGCATCTTGGCGACGAGCTGCAAGCCGAGGCGACGCACGAGCGGTGCGTACTTCGTCAGAACTTCGGCTTGGGAAATCTTTCCCTGGGCGTTATACATCGTGCTTCCCCTTGTCCTTATGCCGCCTCTCAGGCGTGCTGCGCGGACGGTTGGTCGGCGTGCTGCGCCGCTGTGACTGTCGCTGGCGCCATCCGTGGCGTTTTCGACGACATCGCCGGCCGCATCGGCCAGTACTGCAATTCGGCGGCGAGCTGCCGCAGATCGCGCGCAGCCGGCGTCGACGGGAAGGCATCCACGACGCAACGCGACAACTCCACGGCTCGCGCTATCCGGGCGTCGGCGGCAACGCAGCCGGCGTCTCCCAGCGCGACCGTCAGGTAGCGCCCGGCCACGCCGGCCAGATTGGTGAACGTCTTATGCGCGTCGCTTGCGCTTTGGACGTAGTTGGTCAGCACGCGAAACTGCGCGATCGCGTGCGCGTAGTGCAGGCGTTTCATGCACGCGTAGGCGTCGGTGATCGCTTGCGCCGACACGCGCGTGACGATCATCACGTCGTGCGCCTGCCGTGCGAATGACGACAGATGGCCTTGCTCGTCGAGTTGCGCGTCGATCAGCACGATGTCCGTCGAAGCGCCGAGCAACGCGTTGAACTGCTGGAGCGTGTGGCTTTCGCATGTCTCGCGCGACGCGGCCAGCACCGAAAACCCCAGCGCGTGCCGTGCGGCGGCGTCCTCGAGTGTCATTTCGCCGCGCACCACGGCGGAGAGATTGCCCGCGCCGCGCAAGCCGCCGAGCATCGCGCTCACCGATCTGTTGCCTGCGCACTCGTCGATCACGAGGACGTCCTTGCCCTGCTGGGCGAGCGCGGCGGCGAGGTTGACCACCACGGTCGTGCATCCCACGCCGTCTGGTCCCCCCGTCACGGCGATCACGCGAGCGCCGCTGCGGGCGAGCAGCCGCCGCAGGCCTTCGGCTTGATCGGAGACGAGCTTATCCAAAGCGAACCTCGTGCAGCTCGGCGGTCGAACGCGCTGACAATGCCGACAGCAACGCCGGGATGTCGTCGTCGTGCGGAACGAACGGCGAGTTATCGCGCGGAATGCAGAAGGCGCTCTTGATCAAAAATTTCCTGGTGGCAACGTACAGGTTTTCCGGCACCTTCTGCCCGGTCGACACGTAGTGCACCGGCAGCTTGTAGCGGATCACCGCATCGAGCACGCCGCCCAGATTGGTCGCTTCGTCGAGCTTGGTCAGAATGCAGCCGGCGAGCGGCTGCTGGTCGGGCGCACGCTGATAGGCCTGCACGACTTCGTTGAGCGTGTCGCCGTGGCTCGTCGCGTTGAGCAGCAGCAGGCGCTGCACCGGCTGACCGGCGCGGCACAGCATCGCGATCTGCTCCGACACGAGTCGATCGCGCTGACTCATGCCAATCGTGTCGATCAGCACGATGTGCTTGTTGCGCAGCTCGGACAGTGCGAGTTGCAGGTCGGCGCTGTCTTTCACCGCGTGCACCGACACACCGAGAATCTTGCCGAAGATGCGTAGCTGCTCGTGGCCGCCAATTCGGTAGCTGTCAGTCGTGAGCAGCGCGACCTTGCTGGCGCCAAAGCGCATCACGCAGCGCGCGGCGAGCTTGGCGGTGGTGGTCGTCTTGCCGACGCCCGTCGGGCCCATCAGCGCAAAGACGCCGCCGCGTTCCATCAGCGCGTCTTCGTCTTCCATCACCGGCAGGTTCGATTCGAGGACGGAGCGCACCCAGTCCATCCCGCCGTCCTTCGTGTCGATGTCCTCGGGCAGGTTGTCGATCATCATCTGCACGAGCTGCGCGGAAAAGCCCGCGGCGAACAAATGCTTGGTGAGCGCGGCGCGCGACGGGTTGCGGCGTTGACGCTCGCCCCACAGCAGGCCGGCGAAATGCTCTTCCATCATCCCGCGCATCGACGACAGCTCGTTCATCACGGTGTCGTTGACCAACTGTTCCATGCGCGACTTGATCGCGTCGGCGACCGACGCGGACGGGCGGGTGTCCGCGCCACCGGCCTGCACGGGCGCTTGCTTCTGTGCGCTGCGGCGTGCGGCGACTTGCGCGGCTTCGCGGGCCCATTCGTGGGTCTCGGTCGCGGGCACGGCACGCGACGGTTGCGCGGCGGGTCGGGCGAGCTCGACGGCGCCGAGCCCCTTGGCGGTCGCGACCGACGGCGTCATTGCGGCGGCGCGTGCGCTGTATTCGCCTTGCTCCTGCTGTTCGGCCGCCACGCGGCGCGCGTGGTCGATCAGCCACGGGTTCGATTCGGCCATCGTGCGCGATGCCGCGCCATCGGCCCTGGAATCGGCCCGGGAATCGGCCCTCGAATCGGGCGCGACCGGCGCGCCGGATGCTTTGAGCGGGTCTATGCGGATGTCGTCGGACAGACGCGCCGCTGCTGCACGCGCGCTCGTGGCCGCGGAGACGGGCTCGGCGAGCGCTTGTCCAACCGGTCGACGAGCTTGCTGGCCGTGCGCCGGCGCGGGCTTTGCTGCGGCAGTCGGCAACGCCGCCGGGTGTGTCGAGGCGGCCCCTGCCTGGGGCATCGCTTTGGGCGCGGCGGCTTTGAGCGCGGTGCCCGGCGTTTCATCCGCCGGAGCGCGCACCGACGTGCTCGCGGACGTCGTCCCGGCACCCGCTTCCGGGCTCGCGCCGAACACCGACGAAAACACATCGGGCATGCCGCTCGCGTAGGGATTCGCCTGCATGGTCGGCAGTGCGCGAGGGGCGGCGAGGGGCGACTGTCCAACGTTCGCACCCGTCGACGCGGCGCTTGCCGCGTTTGCGCCACCGCGAGCCTTCGGCGTGATGGCTGCGAGATCGCTGTCGGCCAGCGCTACGATCTCGACGCTGCCGTCGTCCATCGTGCGATTGGACAACACGACCGCATCCGGGCCAAGCGCCTCACGAACCAGGCGCAGAGCATCGCGACTGGTGGCACCGACAAATTTACGAATGTTCAAGCTGGACCCCCAACGAGGTGGACGGACTGACGGACCGGCAACACACCGCTTCCACATTGAGAGCAATTATTGCGAAAGGCGTCGAGCGACGATCGATGGATAAAGACCGTTAAAGGTAGGCAATTCGCACGATGGAACGCCGGTGCAGGCGATGCGCAGACGGGGTGGGGGCGGCTCGCTGAGCGGTGGCGTGCGGCGCTTTCTGTGGGATCGGATGCAGCGGCGGACGCGCACAGCGGTGGCCAGTCAGGCGGCGGAATGACAAGCGGCGCCCAAACGGGGCGCCCGCAGAAGCCGCGATGGCGGTTTGCGGTTTGCGGTTTGCGGTTTGCGGTTTGCGGTTTGCGGTTTGCGGTTTGCGGTTTGCGGTTTGCGGCTTGCGGCTTGCGGTTTGCGGTTTGCGGTTTGCGGGCTGCGTTTGCCGATTCTCAACCGCAACGACCCTTACCGCGCCTCACCCCTGCGCGCCGATCAGATTCGCCACCTTGACGTTGCGCGTGTCGGGCACTTCCGCATACGACAGCACCTTCAACTGCGGCAGGCTGCGGCGCAGGAAGCGCGCGAGCATCGGCCGCAACGCGTGCTGCACGAGCAGCACCGGCGCGAGGCCGAGGTTCTGTTGACGCGTCATCGCCTTCTGTGTTTCGTTGAGCAGCGTGTTCGCGAGCCCCGGCTCCAACCCAGGGTTCGGACCGGTTGCGAGCGCCTGGGACAATACCCGCTCCAGATTCGAATCGAGGCCCATCACCTGCATGTCGCCGGTGCCGGGGAACCATTGCTGCGTGATCGCGCGGCCCAGCGCGAGGCGCACGGCGGCGGTGAGATCGTGGGCGTCGGTGATCTTCGGCGTGTGCTCGGAGAGCGCCTCCAGAATGGTGCGCAGGTCGCGGATCGGCACGCCCTCTTCCAGCAGGTTCTGCAGCACCTTTTGCAAGGTGGTGAGCGGCAGCGTCTTCGGCACCAGATCGTCGACCAGCGAGGGCGTGTCTTTCTGCATCCGTTCGAGCAACGCCTGCACTTCGCGCCGGCCGAGCAGTTCCGACGCGTGCGTCACCACGAGGTGATTCAGATGCGTGGCGACTACCGTGCTCGAATCGACCACAGTGTAGCCATAGACCTGCGCCTGCTCGCGCAGATTCGTGTCGATCCAGATCGCAGGCAGCCCGAACGCCGGGTCTTGCGTCGGCGTGCCCGGCAGCGCGGCGGACACCTGGCCTGGATTGATCGCCAGCCATTGCCCCGGGTACGCTTCGCCCGAGCCCACTTCGACCCCCTTGAGCGCGATGCGATAGCCGTTGGGCCGCAATTCGAGGTTGTCGCGGATATGAATGACGGGCGGCAGGAAGCCGATCTCCTGTGCGAACTTCTTGCGGATGCTCTTGATCCGCTTGAGCAGTTCGCCGTCCGAGTTTTTGTCGACCAGCGGAATCAGCCGGTAGCCGACTTCGAGGCCGAGCGCGTCGATCATCGTCACGTCGTCCCAGCTCGCCTCGGTGTTCTCCACCGGGGCCATCGCAGCCGGCGCAACGTCGACGCGCGCCGCGCTGGTCTTGCGTTCCACGGCGCGCTTTCTCATCGTGCGGCCGAGCTGGATGAGCCCGCCGCCGAGCAGCAGAAACGCCAAGTGCGGCATGCCGGGAATCAGGCCCATCAGCACCAGAATACAGCCCGTGATCATCAGCACGCGCGGGTTCGTGAACAGCTGGCCGGTGAGCTGGGTGCCGATGTCCTCGTTGGTCGCGACGCGCGACACGATCACGCCCGCCGCAGTCGAAATCACCAGCGAAGGAATCTGTGCGACGAGGCCGTCGCCGATCGTCAGCAGCGTGTAGTTCTTGCCCGCCGCCGCGAAGTCCATGTTGTGCTGAACCATCCCGACGATCAGGCCGCCGACGATGTTGATCACCATGATCAGCAGACCCGCGATCGCATCGCCGCGCACGAACTTGCTCGCGCCGTCCATCGAGCCGTAGAACTCGGCTTCCTGCGAGACTTCCGCGCGCCGCTTGCGGGCCTGATCTTCGTTGATGAGCCCGGCGTTCAGATCGGCGTCGATCGCCATCTGCTTGCCGGGCATCGCGTCGAGCGTGAAGCGCGCGGACACTTCCGCGATCCGCCCCGCGCCCTTGGTGATGACCATGAAGTTGATCACCATCAGGATGATGAAGACGACGATACCCACCGCGAAGTTGCCGCCCACCAGGAAGTGGCCGAACGACTCGATCACCTGGCCGGCCGCGTCCGGACCCGTGTGGCCCTCAAGCAGCACGACCCGCGTGGACGCCACGTTCAGCGACAGGCGCAGCAGCGTCGAAAACAGCAGCACGCTCGGGAACGCGGCGAAGTCGAGCGGCTTCATCGTGTACATGCTGACGAGCAGCACCATCACCGAAAGCGCGATGTTGAAAGTGAACAGCAGATCCAGCAGGAACGGCGGCAACGGCAGAATCATCATGCCGAGGATCATGCAGATCAGCACCGGCCCGGCGAGGGCGCGCAAATTGGTGCTGCTCAAAGCTTCCGGCCGTCGGGCGAGGAAACCGGCGCGAGCGTTCATGCGGAGGCTCCTCTAGCGTCGTCGTCAGCGGAATTGACGGGGTTCAATGTATCGGCGGCTTCCTGATCGGCTTCGTCATCCGATACGCTGCCCTTGTCGAGTTCCGCCGGCACGTCGAGTTCGGTCGGCGCGACCGGCACGGCGCCGCCTTCGGTTTTGAACCGTCGCAACTGATACACCCACGCGAGCACCTCGGCGACCGCGCCGTACAGCGGGCCGGGAATCTCGCGATCCAGATCGACGTTGTGGTACAGCGCGCGCGCGAGCGGCGGCGCTTCGAGCAGCGGCACGTTGTGCTCGGCGGCCAGTTCGCGAATCCGCGCGGCCACCAGGTTCACGCCCTTGGCGATCACCTTCGGCGCGCGCATCTCGCCGTCGGCGTATTGCAGCGCGACCGCGAAGTGCGTCGGGTTGGTCACCACGACATCGGCCTTCGGGATCTGCGACATCATCCGGCGACGTGCAATGGCGCGCTGCTGCTGGCGAATCTTGCCCTTGATGTGCGGATCGCCTTCGCTTTCGCGATGCTCGCGCTTCACTTCTTCCTTCGTCATGCGCAACTTCTTGTGGAACTGCCACAGTTGATACGGCACATCCAGTGCCGCCACCGCGAACATGCCGGCTACCGTCATTGCGCAGCACACGGCGATCAGATGCATGGAATTGGCGAGCGCGATGTTCAGCGGCTCGGTGGCGAGCGCGAGGATCTGCTCGCGGCGGTTCCAGACCGCCGTGCCGCCGATGATCCCCACCACCAGCGTCTTCGCGAGCGACATGCCGAGCTGGATCGGCCCGTTGATCGAAAACATCCGGCCGAAGCCTTCAATCGGATTGAGCCGGCTGAACTTCGGCTCGAAGCCTTTCGTCGACAATTGCCACCCGCCCAGCGCGAGCGGCGCGAGCAACGCGGCGAGGCCGGTGAAGCCGAGTATCGGCAGCAGCGCGTAGAGGCCTTCGCGGCCCACCGCGCCCGCGCCGGTCAGCATGCGGCCGGTCTCGAAACTGCTGGCGTGGTCGAACGTGAGCGACGCGCGCAGCATCTTCTGCAAGTGCTCGCCGATACTGCCGGACATCCCCCACGCACCGTAGAACCCCGCGGCCAGCAGCGCGAACGTCGACAGTTCGCGCGAGCGCACGATCTGCCCTTCCTCGCGCGCCTTTTCCAGGCGCCGGGGAGTGGCTGATTCGGTTTTTTCGAGGTCGCTGTCCTCTGCCACGCAAGCTCTCCAGTCGGCCGAGGCACGGCGCCTCTTTCCAGTGAGAGCGATTATTCCCGCTGGACGCAAGCGGCGATTGGCAGATAAGGGCGGACAAAGGGGGGTATTTCGACGGATGACGCGAGGCGCCCGCGCGGTTCTCGCGCGGGCGCCTCGCATTGGCTTGCGCCGTGGCGCTACGCGTCAGAAGGCGACGAAAGGCGACTGGCTGCCGTTGTCGAAGCCGTAGTACACGTGACGGCCGTAGAAGAACGGCAGACCGAGGTCGAAGCTGGTGCTGCCGCCAATCTGTCCGGCGACGTGGTTGAACGCGTAGTTGCCGGTGTTGCCGAGCAGCGTGGCCGCACTGAGAATGCCGATGCTCGCGCTCGTGCTCGCCTTGTTGAGGCCGACCAGTTTGATCGAGCGGGTTTGCGCGGACGTCGGGCAATAAAAGCCGGCGAAATTGCCGTTGCACTGCGGCAGGGAGCCATCGGTGAAGAAGTACGCGTTCGAGCCCGAATCGAGGAACGCCTGCACCGTCGTGCCGTTGAAGGTGCTGTTGTTGAGGTCGCCGAAGGCGTCGGTGGTGAACACCTGCGCCCCGCCGAGCCCATTGTTGGACTGGGTGTTGATCCCGAACACCAGCGTGCCGGTGGCCGACGGCGCACCGGTATCCGGCACCGGCTGCATCTGCACGATCACGCCGTTGTTGTCGCCCGCGAACTTAGCGACCGGGTTGGCGATCTGCTGCGCGATCGGAACCGCGGTACGCGCGCATGACGTTCCGCCCGGGCACGCGAAGTAGTTGCTGTAGGTCGCGGCGGTGCCCTGGTCCGCGCAAGTTGCGCCGCAATCGGTGAGCGCGGTGCCGACGCCGAGCACGCCGTTGGCGCCGAGATCGGCAACCGTGTTTTCCGCCGGACCGCTGCCGCAACCGTTCGCAGGCACCGTGCTCGCGGGCTTGTCGCCGATGATCTGCATCGGGACAGCGATGCTCGTCGTCTTGCCGCCGATCGTGATAGTGGCGGTGCGCACGCTGCCCCAGGTGAAACCGTCGGCGAAGGTTGCGCACTCGGCGAGCTGCGCGTTGCTATTGCCCACGGTGCTGACCGGCAGCGCACCGAGCAGCGACGTGTTCAGCGCCGTGCTCGCCACCCGCAGTCCGAACGAACCGGTGTCGAGCTGGATGTTGTCGATGGTCTGGCAGTTCGACGTCGAGTTGGGCGCGCAAATAGTCACACTGACCGACGGAATGTTGAAGACCCCGCTCAAGCCTTTGCCGACCGTGATCGGCACGGTGTTCGCAGCGGTCGGGCTGACCGGCTGCTGGGTCGGGCTGGACGGCAACGAGCCGCCGTTCGACACGTTCGACGAATTGTTCGAGTTGCCGTTATTCGAGTTGTCGCCGTCTCCGCCGCCACCGCAAGCGGCGAGTGTTGCCAGCAGCGCGATGGCCAACACCGCCCGCAGCCGGTCTTTGAGATTCATACCGATAGAGATAGGTCGCATGGTCGTCCTCGCCATTACTGGATGTCGGAGCCGCTGACGCCAGCGGGCAATGCGGGCGGCAGCCACGCCTGACCGCTGAACGCGCCCATATGGCCGCCGGAATGCACCACCAGACCGCTCTGATCGACGGTGACGGGGCCGTGGCCCCCGCCGCGCGCCGCGCGCACGGCCTTCACGCCCGACACGTATTGCGGAAAATAGGTGCCGAGCAGATCGTTCAGATCCGGCATTTGCGGACCGCGCCACGCGATGCCGAACACGGCGCCGTCAGCGGCGACATATTCGCGGACCACCGTGCCGTTGCCGAGCGTGGTTTCACGCACGGTATAAGACGCGGACGGGGCGGACGACGACGCGGCGCTCGACGCCGAGCGCATCACGCCCTGCGCGGAACCGGCCGCGCTTGCCGCAGGCTGGACGACGTGGGAAGAAACCGACGCGTCCGTGGGCGGCGTCATCGGTGCGCCGCCCAGTCCCGCGTGAGCGGGCTGCACGGCCGACAGCGAACCAAAAAAAGCGAGCGCCGAAACGATCCCGGCGCGACGTACACGACTCCACATGACAATGCTCCTCCCAAACTAGGGCCAGGCTCGCGAGGCGCGCGAACCGGCTGCGTGTACGCAGATGATACGGCACTGTTGCGATCGCACTGGGGAAGGAGCCTGGTCGGCGTGCCGCCGGCCGGCGATATTCATGGCCGGAAGGGGTGCCGTTGGTCGAGTTTCTTAGTATCCCTGTGGTTCGTGTCGGGAGGCAGCAAGCGCACGCGCGGACGCGGCTTGACATGTATCCGGGCCGCGCGCGGCGTCCGCATGGCTGTCGGATAGAACCGCGCGCGGGCGGTGTCGAAAGCTGCGCGCGGCAAGCTCGAGCGACGAAGCGCCCGCCGCCTCAGAAGCCGAGGCTGGCAAGGAGATCGTCGACCTGCGACTGGTCCTGCATCACATCCGCCTTGCCTTCCGGATTGATTTGCGGACCGTTCAGCAGATGCTCGGGGCTGCCGGTCGGCGATGCCTCGGCTGCCAGCGCCGCCGCGTTCGCCGCGAACTGCTCGCGCCGTTCCAGCGCGATGTTCTCGACCAGCACGCCGAGCAATTGCTGCTCGATCAGGTACACGACGTCCGTGATCTTCTTGATGACCTGACCGGTCAGATCCTGGAAGTCCTGCGCCAGCATGATCTCCATCAGTTGCGCATTGGTCGCGCTGGTCGCCTCGGGCACGCCGCGCAGGAAGCTGCGCGTGTCGTTCATCAGTGCGCGCACTTCCTCGCGCTCGATCGGCGCCGCGTACCACTGCTCCCAGCGCGCGTCGAGTTCGCCCGCGTCCTTTTGCAGCTGCTCCTGCACCGGCTTGGCGACGTCGATCGCGGAGAGCACGCGCTCGGCCGCCTGCTCGGTCATGTCCGCGATGTACTTCAGACGGTCGCGAGCATCGGGAACGGCTTCCGCGGCGCGCTCGACATGCTTGTCGAGCCCGAGCTCGCGCATGGAATCGCGCAGCGTGCGGGTCAGTTGTCCGATGCGGGCCAGAATGCGGTCGGACGCGAAGTCGCTGCTCTCGCTGACCGCTTCAGTGTGAGGCGCATGGGTCGGCACAGTCACATCAGCTCCCGGCTTTCGCCATCTTCTCGAGAATCTTGTTGAGCTTCTCGTCGAGCGTCGCAGCCGTGAACGGCTTGACGACATAACCGCTCGCGCCGGCTTGCGCCGCAGCGATGATGTTTTCCTTCTTCGACTCGGCCGTCACCATCAGCACCGGCAAATGCGTGAGGGTGGCGTCGGCGCGGATTTCCTTGAGCATTGCCAGACCGTCGAGGTTCGGCATGTTCCAGTCGGATATCACGAAGTCGTAGGTGCCCCCGCGCAAACGCGAGAGACCGGCCTGCCCGTCTTCCGCTTCGTCGACGTTCGAGTAGCCCAGTTCCTTGAGCAGGTTGCGGACGATCCGGCGCATCGTCGGAAAGTCGTCAACCACCAGAATCTTCATTCCCTTATCCATTTCATTCCCTTTGCTTGTTCCATGTCGCGGCGCTTGAGCGCCTCAAACTGTCTGGCCGGCATCATACCCGCTGGACACGATCACCCATCGACGACAAACGCGCCATCACGCGCCGGCTCATTTCCGGCAGCGCGGCGATTTCGTCCGCCGCGCCGAGCGCAATCGCTTCGCGCGGCATACCGAACACGATGCAAGTCGCCTCGTCCTGGGCAAGCGTATACGCGCCTGCTTTTTTCATCTCTAGCAGTCCCTGGGCGCCGTCGCGTCCCATCCCGGTCAAAATCACGCCGAGCGCATTCTTGCCCGCATGCTGCGCGGCTGAACGGAACAGCACGTCGACCGACGGACGGTGCCGGTTGACCGGCGGCTCGTCCGACAGATGCGCGATGTAGTTCGCGCCGCTGCGCGCCAGCAGCAAATGCGCGTGGCCGGGCGCGATGTACGCGTGACCAGGCAGCACACGTTCGCCGTGCTCTGCTTCTTTAACGGTAATCCGGCACAAACCATTGAGGCGTTGCGCAAAAGATTTCGTAAAGCCCGGCGGCATGTGCTGCGCGATCAGCACCGCCGGTGCGTCGGGCGGCAGCGGCACCAGCACTTCGCGGATCGCTTCGGTGCCCCCCGTCGACGCGCCGACGATAATCAGCTTCTCGGTACTGAGCAGCGGATTGTTGAAAAGCGGCGCGGCCCCGACCGGCGCATGCGCGGCCTGCGCTGCCGCATGCTGGGCCGGCGCCGCCTGCCGCACTCGCGCGCGAGCCGCTGCGCGAATCTTGTCGGCGAGCTTTTCCGAGTAGTCGAGCATGCCGTCGCGAATGCCGACCTTCGGCTTGGTGACGAAGTCGACCGCGCCCAGCTCCAGCGCACGCAGCGTGATTTCGTTGCCGCGCTCGGTCAGCGACGACACCATGACGACCGGCATCGGCCGCAGGCGCATCAGCTTTTCGAGGAAGTCGAGGCCGTCCATGCGCGGCATTTCCACGTCGAGCGTCAGCACGTCCGGGTTGTGCTGCTTGATGAGGTCGCGCGCGACCAGCGGATCCGGTGCGGTCGCCACGACGGTCATGTCCGGCTGGCCGTTGATGATCTCGGTCATCAGGCTGCGGATCAGCGCCGAATCGTCGACACACAGTACTTTGATCTTTTGCACAGCGCTCACGCCTCCTCTCTGGTTCTGGCGTTGTTTGATTCAAGGGGCCGCGGACTCGCGCCGAAGAGTTCGATCTTCGGCCGCGCCGCGGCCGGCGCCGCGAACAGTTCGACGCGCTGGCGCGCCGCCGCCAGCCGCTCGGCGCGCGCTTCCGCGCTCTGCCGCACGAGCGCACGCTCGCGTTCGGCCACACCCGCTTCCTGCTGCAGACGCAACTTCTTTACCATCACCTGGCCCGTGCGCGGCATAAAGGCCACCTTGCGCGGATGCGAGCCCTGCAAGTCTTCGGCGGCGATGCGGATCTTTTCGAGCGCAAGATAGCGGCGCACGAACTCGGAATTGCGGTCGCCGATGTTCATCGTCGTCATGCCGGCGAGCACGGCGCCACCGCCGAACACCTTGGCTTCGAAGCGATCGCGCCGGCCGCCCGCCTTGATCAGTTCGTTGATCAGCACTTCCATCGCGTACGCGCCGTAGCGCATCGAGTCCGATGCGGCTTGTGTGGCGTCCGCGCCGTCGTCGGGCAGCATGAAGTGATTCATCCCGCCGATGCCGGCCGTGCGGTCCTGGATGCAGGCCGCGACGCACGAACCCAGCACGGTGACGAGCACCATGTCTTCGCTGGTGGTGTAGAACTCGTTGGGCAACAGCTTCACGCCGGGACGCTGGAAGTGGTTGTCGTAGTACAGGTTGGAGGCAATCGGCAGGGCGCTGCTCATGCTGCCACCCCGCTCGTGGTCGAATGCGCCGCTGCGCTTGCGGAACGCGGTGCGGTGCGCGCACCGGCCGGGTCGCGCGTCAACTCGTAGACGGTCTGGCCGCGCAGCCTGAATGCCTGGGTCACGTACGTGAAGTTTTCCGAATGACCGGCGAATAGCAGGCCGCCCGCTTTCATCAGCGGCTCGAAGCGGGCGAGCACTTGCGCCTGGGTCGGCTTGTCGAAGTAGATCATCACGTTGCGACAGAAAATCGCGTCGAACTGCGAGCGCAACTGGTAATCGCGGTCAGTCAGGTTCAGCTGTTCGAAGCGCACCAACGCGCGCACTTCGGGGCGCACCTTCACCATGCCCGCATGTGCGCCGGTGCCCTTCAGAAAGAAGCGCTTGAGCCGCTCGGGCGACAGGTGCTTCACCTGGTCGAACTGGTACACGCCGGCTTCGGCCTTCGCTAGCACCTGGGTGTCGATATCGGTGGCGAGCACCGAAGCCTGGCGCGCACCGCTGTCGCCGAGTGCTTCGATCAGCGTCATCGCGATCGAATACGGCTCTTCGCCGGTCGATGCTGCCGAGCACCACACGGAAATCGGCTGGGCGCGACGCGACACGAAGTCGGCGAGGATCGGAAAGTGGTGCGCTTCGCGGAAAAACGCGGTCAGGTTGGTAGTCAGCGCATTGGTGAACGCCTCCCACTCGGCCGGATCGTTTTCCGCTTCGAGCAGATCGAGGTACTGCCGGAACGTGTCGAGGCCGCGCGCGCGCAAACGGCGCGCGAGGCGGCTGTAAGCCATATCGCGCTTGTGGTCCGACAGCGCGATGCCCGCGCCGCGATGAATCAGTTCGCGGATGCGGGCGAAATCCGCCGCCGTGAATTCGAAATCCCGTGCCTGGTCAGAGACCCTGCCTGACTCCGTTGGGTCGGCGCTGGCCCGGTCGGGACGTGCCCGCTCGGGAGGCCGCTGTGCGCGCGTTGTCATCATGTGCATTCCTGCCTGCGATACGAGCCATTCCGTTTGCCGCCCGAAGCGAGCCGTTGGGCAGAAAGGCATGGGTTCGCGGGGCCGCGCCCGCCCGCGAGGTCTGCCAACACGCAGCCAGCCCGCGACACGCTGTAGCAGCGCGCTTCGATGATTCGCCCATCAACGGGCGAGATGCAGGACGACGGCATGTCTTGGTGTCGCTTTCTAGAACGTTTCCCAGTCCGCGTCCGCGCTGGCTGCCGCCGGGCGGGCGAGAGCCGGGCGCGCAGCGGGCTCGGTTGCCGCGTGCGGGGTCTTTGGCTTGCGCGCCGGTTCGGCGCGCGCACCTGCATCGTGACTAGTGGAAGCCGGTGCGGCGTCCGCGGCCGCAATCTCGCCCGGATTGGCTGCAGGACTTCCGCTCCGGTTCGTGCCCGCTTTCGCGTCGACTTTTGCGCCCGCCTTTGCGTCACTTCGCGGTGCATGCGCCGCGCCGCTCATCGTCGGAGCATGCGCCACGGCCTTAGCCGACTGCCGACCCGCGCCAGCGTTTGCACGCGCCGCCGCGAGCGGTCGCACCGCCGCCGAGCCACTGCGCGGCTGAGCGCCCGCCACCTTCCAGCCTTCCACCACCGCCTGCAACTGACGCGTCTGATCTTCGAGCGATGCCGCTGCGGCCGCCGCCTGTTCGACCAGCGCGGCATTCTGCTGCGTGACTTCGTCCATCTGCACGACCGCGCGATTGACCTGTTCGATGCCGCCCGACTGCTCCTCGGACGCCGCGCTGATTTCGCCCATGATGTCGGTCACGCGGCGCACGGCCTGCACGATCTCGTCCATCGTCGTGCCGGCGCGGCCGACCAGCGCCGAGCCGCTTTGCACCTTGTCGACCGAGTCGCCGATCAGTTCCTTGATTTCCTTGGCGGCGCTCGCGCTGCGCTGCGCGAGGCTGCGCACTTCGGCGGCGACGACCGCGAAACCGCGTCCCTGTTCGCCGGCCCGCGCGGCTTCGACCGCCGCATTCAGCGCAAGAATGTTGGTCTGAAACGCAATGCCTTCGATCACGCCGATGATGTCGACGACCTTGTTCGAGCTGGCCGCGATGTCCTGCATCGTCGTGACGACCTCGCTCACCACGTCGCCGCCGCGCGTGGCGATATCCGACGCGTTGACGGCGAGCTGGCTCGCCTGGCGCGCGTTCTCGGCGTTCTGCCGCACGGTGCCGGTCAACTGCTCCATGCTCGATGCGGTTTCCTGCAGCGACGCGGCCTGTTGTTCGGTGCGTTGTGACAGGTCGGTATTGCCCATCGCGATTTCGCGCGCGCCCGTGTCGATCGATTCCGCGCTGCTATGAACCGACTTCACCATCGTCGCGAGGCTTTCCTGCATCCGCTTGATGCCGTCGAACAGACGGCCGATTTCGTTGCCGCTGAATACTTCGATCCGCTCCGACAAATCGCCCGACGCGATCCGCTCGAAGCAGGCGGTCGCGTCTTTCAGCGGCTGCACGATCAGGCCACGCAGCGCGAAGCGGATGCCCACCACCAGCAGCAACGCGAGAACCGTCAGCGCGATGATCAGCGTCATCATCAGCGACGCGTTCGCCTGCGCGCTCGCCTGCTGATCGGTCACGCTCTTCTCCAATGCCTTGACGAGCGCGGCCGCCGCTGCGTCGTACGCGATGAACATCGGGCTGATCTTCGTATCGGCAATTGCGTGATAGGCGGCCACATCGCTGGCGTTCAGCGCGGCGAACTCCGGTTCGACGCCGTCACGCATCATCGCGGTGCGCCGCGCGAGCACATCGTCGAGCAACGCCTGATCGATGCCGGCTTTGGGCGCGTCGAGATACGTCTGCCAGCTACGGTTGCCCAGCGCCAGCAGTTCCTGCGCGCGGCCAAGCGCTTTCTTCGCCTCATCGGCATTGCCTGCCGCCGACAAGGTGTTGACGCGATCGGCCGCCAGCCGCGAACGCAACAGATACGAGCCCGCGTCGTCGAGTGCATGAATTGCCACCAGGTCGCCGCGCGCGATTCGCTCGAGCGACCCGCTCGCGCGGTTCAGCGCGCTCAGCCCAAGCGCGCCGACCACCACGGTCAGCGCAACGAGAAAAATCGCCACCATCGTCAGCGACGTGCGGATCGACCACCTGCTCAGCATCTTGACGCTCCCTATACTGTCTCTCGTTCGCGATTGGCCATGACGTTCGCGCTCAAACGCCGAGCGCTTCGATCAACGCCATTTCACGGCTGGTCATCAGCTTTTCGATGTCCATGAGTATCAGCATGCGGCCGTCGAGGGTGCCCAAGCCCGTCAGGTACTCGGTCGTCAGCGTCGCGCCGAATTCCGGCGCCGGCATGATCTGGTCGGCGGCGAGGGTCAGCACGTCCGACACGCCGTCGACCACCATCCCGACCACGCGGTGCGCGACGTTCAGGATGATCACGACCGTCTGATGGTCATACTCGACGCGGCCGAGCTGGAATTTGATGCGCATGTCGACGATCGGCACGATGATGCCGCGCAGATTGATCACGCCCTTGATGAACTCCGGCGCATTGGCGATGCGCGTCACGTTGTCGTAGCCGCGAATTTCCTGCACCTTGAGAATGTCGATGCCGTACTCTTCCGCGCCGAGCGTGAAGACCAGGAATTCCTGACCGCCGGCGTCCGCCTGCTGCGCATCGCGGCGGCTATTCGCACCTTTCGCGTTCCCGACGCTCGAATTGATGGATTGGACTTCTGCCACGTTAGCCCCCAAACGGTTGGGATGAAATGAGTTGAATGAGTGCTGCGAATGCTGTGAGCGTTGCCTGCCGTGCGAGCGTGACCGTCATCATGCGAGGCTCATCGCGCCGTGCGCGTTGCGCGTTTCGCGGTTCAGCGCCGCCACGTCCACGATCAGCGCGACGCTGCCGTCGCCGAGGATGGTCGCGGCGGAAATGCCGTGCACCTTGCGGTAGTTCGTTTCGAGGTTCTTCACGACCACCTGTTGCTGGCCCACCAGCTCGTCGATCAGCATCGCAAAGCGGCGCCCTTCGGTCTGCATGATGGTGACGATGCCTTGCGTGGGCTCCTGCTTCGCGCCCTCGACGTTGAACACTTCGTGCAACGCGACGAGCGGCAAGTATTCGCCGCGCACGCGCACCACGCGCTCGCCATTGGTCACCGTGTAGATGTCGTCCGCTTGCGGCTGCAGCGACTCCATCACGAAGTTCAGCGGCAGAATGAAGATCTCGTTGCCCACCTTGACAGACATGCCGTCGAGAATCGCCAGCGTGAGCGGCAAAACGATGCGCGTCGTGCTGCCCTTGCCGGCATGCGAGGTGATTTCGACGTGACCGCCCATCGACTGGATGTTGCGCTTCACCACGTCCATGCCGACGCCGCGGCCCGATACGTCGGTGACCTGTTCCGCCGTCGAGAAGCCCGGCAGGAAGATCAGGTTCCAGACTTCTTCGTCGGTCATCGTTTCGCTGACCTGCATGCCTTGCTTGGCCGCCTTCGCGAGAATCTTGTCGCGGCGCAGGCCCGCCCCGTCGTCGCTTACCTCGATCACGATGTTGCCGCCGTGATGTGCCGCCGACAGCACCAGCTGGCCCGTCGAATCCTTGCCCACCGCGCGCCGTGCTTCCACCGTTTCGATGCCGTGGTCGAGGCTGTTGCGCACGAGGTGAGTCAACGGATCGATGATGCGCTCGATGAGGCTCTTGTCGAGTTCGGTCGCCTGACCGAAGGTGACGAGTTCCACTTCCTTGCCGAGCTTGGCCGCCAGATCGCGCACCAGACGCGGGAAGCGGCTGAACACGTAGTCCATCGGCATCATGCGGATCGACATCACCGCTTCCTGCAGATCGCGCGCATTGCGCTCGAGCTGGGCCATGCCGTTGAAGAGCCGGTCATGCAGCGCCGGGTCGAACGTGCTGGTGGTTTCGGCGAGCATCGCTTGCGTGATCACCAGTTCGCCCACCAGGTTGATCAGCTGATCGACCTTTTCGACGCCCACACGAATCGAGCTGCCTTCCGCGCCCGCCGCGGCAGTAGCGGGTCGGGCCGCCTTGCGGTCCGGTTCGGCGGTGGTCGCCGTGCCGGATGCGGCAGGCGCCCCATTCGACGCATTCGCCGCCTGCCCGTGCGCGGCCGCCGGCGTGGCCACGACGGGCACCGACGCTGCCGGCGCGCCGGCCGGTGCGTCGGATGACCCGTGCGTGCCCGCGCCGGCGGGCGCGGCGATGCCGGCCGCCGGTGCCGGAGATGCCGCGTGCTCCACGTGAGCCGCAAGTGTTGCTTGCGCCGGGGTCGAGGCGGCAGCGTCGGGCGTTCCAGGTTCGCCTTGCTGCGCATCGTCCGCCGGCGCGGTGCCGCGGCCGATCGAGATCTGACTTTCGTCGATCACGAAACAGCACACGGCGATGATGTCGTCGGAGGTCACATCGGTCGCGAGCCACAGCGTCAGATCGCCGCCGCTCTTGACCTGTCCGACGATGTTGCCCAGGTTGCCGAGCTCTTCGGCCAGCAGTTCCTGGTCCTTCTCACCAACGCCCCGTAGCGTGATTTTCAGATGGGGACCGGCGTTGTCGGCGTTCCCGCCAGCCTCGCCTGCCCCCACGGCTGGCCCGGTCTGTGCCGGTTCGCCGTCAGTCCATTCGCCCGCCGCCTGCACCGCCTGTTCGACGACGTGCTCGGGCGGGGTACCGCGTTGTGCTGCCCCTGCTTGTGCTTGCACCGCTGCCGCTTCGCTCGGGACCGGTGCGGCTTGCGCTGCAACTTGCGCGGCGTGTGCCGCGGCCGGCGCGCCGCCGTCGCGACTCTCCGCGTGCAACTGTTCGAGCTTCGCGCAGATCGCGTGGGCCACCGCCGTGTCCGGCTCGGCGCTCGCGCGATAGTCGGCGAGCTGTCCGGACAACACGTCCTTGGTTTCGAGGAACGTGTCGATCATGTCCTTGCGCAGCACGAGTTCGTTGTTGCGCGCGCGATCGAGCAGCGATTCGAGAATGTGAGTCGTCTCGGTGAGCGCGGTGAAACCGAAGGTCGCCGCGCCGCCCTTGATCGAATGCGCCGCACGGAAAATCGCCGCGAGGTCTTCCGGGTCCGGGTGCGCTATGTCGAGATTGAGCAGCAACTGCTCCATCTGCGCGAGCAGTTCGTCCGCTTCGTCGAAAAACGTCTGATAGAACTGAGTGATATCGAGTGTCATGCCTGGGTCACCGCGAGAGTTCCTGTCTAGCGTGGGCTACCGTGCCGCCGCGTCGAGAGCTTGCTAAAACGTGTCTATGAGTGGCGCTTACGCGGGACCGGCTTCGGCCAGCGCCGCCACCACTTCGGTCAGCATGTCGGGGTCGAGCGGCTTTTCGATCCAGCCAGTTGCGCCCGCCGCCCGCGCCGCCGCCTTGAACGGCTCGCCCGATTCCGTCGTGAGGACGAGGATGGGCGTCGCCTGGTAAGCCGGGTTGCCGCGCAACGCGGCAATCAGATCGAGGCCGTTTTTGCCCGGCATGTGCTGGTCGGTCAGCACGAGATCGAACGACATCGCGAGCGCGTTTTCGAGCCCTTCGTTGCCGTCCGCGGCGAGCGTCACCTCATATCCGGCCGTCGACAGCGTCACGGCAAGCATCTGCCGCATCGCTGCCGAATCGTCGATTGCCAGGATGTGTCTGATCATGAAAACCTCGCTGCGCTTAACGCCATGGATTGCCGGCCGTCCGCGCCGTTGGGGCGCATGATCGACCCGGCGATCGCTCTCTGTTACTGGGCCGCCGGCGCTGCCGCCGGTACCTTCGGTGCAACCGTCACCGGTTGCGCAAGTCTTTGCAGCAGCGGCTTGGAGCCGGCCGCGTCGTCCGACAAGGTGGTCGTGGTGGAGTCGTCATGGTTCAGCGCCTCCTCCGATTTCCTGTTCAGCACGATGATGCTGATGCGGCGGTTCTCCGGGTCCATCGGGTCCGCCTTGTTCAGGTTCTGCGTCGATGCGAGGCCCAGCACACGCATCACCTTGGCCTCGTCCATGCCGCCGGCGACCAGCTCGCGGCGCGACGCATTGGCGCGGTCCGCCGACAGTTCCCAGTTGCTGTAGCCCTTCTCGCCGCCGGCGTATTGCGCAGCGTCGGTGTGCCCCTGCACGATGATGCGGTTCGGCACGTCGTTCAGCGTGTGGCCGATTTCGCGCAGGATGTCGCGCATATACGGCTCCACCTGATCTTTCGCGGTCGCGAACATCGGCCGCTTCTGCGAGTCGACGATCTCGATGCGCAAGCCGGTCAGCGTCGAGTCGATGCGGATCTGCTGCTTGAACTGGCGCAGCACCGGGTTCGCTTCGATCGCGGCCATCAGCTTGACCTGCAGGTCGTGCAGGCGGACCTGCTCGCGACGCTCCATTTCGCCCTGCATCTGCTTGATCGACTCTTCGTTGTCGTGCGAGACGGTGCGCTCCGAGCGGCTGTTCGAGCCGTCGGTGAAGCGCGTCACGCCTTGCGACTGGGTCGACAGATCGCGGCCGCCGCCCTTCAGGATGCTCGAGTCCTCGGCGCTGCGGTCGCCGCCCCATAGCGTGATCTTCAGCGGCTCGTTGAAGTAATCGGCGATGCCCTTCAACTGCACGGTGGATGCCGAACTCAGCAGCCACATCAGCAGGAAGAAGGCCATCATCGCGGTCATGAAGTCCGCGTAAGCGAGCTTCCACGCGCCGCCGTGGTGGCCGCCTTTCCTCGGCGCGGCGCGCTTGACGACGATCGCGCGGTCTTTGTCCTTGCTCATCTGTTCGGTCCCGGGCGCGCTGTGATTACTTGGCCTTGACGCGGCGCACGTGCTCTTCGAGCTCGGCGAACGACGGGCGTTCGGTCGAGAAGAGCACCTTGCGGCCGAACTCGACGGCAATCGCGGGCGCGTAGCCGTTCAGGCTCGCGAGTATCGTCACCTTGATGCACTGGAACATTTTGGTGGACTCGGTCACGCGCTGTTCGGCGACGCCTGCGAGCGGGCTGATCAGCCCGTACGAAAGCAGAATGCCGAGGAAGGTGCCGACCAGTGCCTGCGCGATCATCTCGCCGAGCACCGCGGGCGGCTTGTCGGCCGAGGCCATGGTGTGCACCACGCCCATCACCGCGGCCACGATGCCGAACGCCGGCATCGCGTCGCCGACCTTGGTCAGTGCATGCGCGGGCGCTTCGCCTTCGTGGTGATGCGTTTCGATCTCCTCGTCCATCAGGCTTTCGATCTCGAACGCGTTCATGTTGCCGCCGACCATCAGACGCAGGTAGTCGGTCAGGAACTCGATGATGTGATGGTCGGCGAGAATTTTCGGGTACTGGGTGAAGATCGGACTCTTCGACGGATCGTCGATATCCGCTTCCAGCGTCAGCGTGCCTTCCTTGCGTGCCTTGGCCAGCAGGACGTAGAGGAGCGCCATCAGCTCCATGTAGACGTCCTTGTTGTACTTCGCGCCCTTGAACAGGGTCGGGATGACGCGCAGCGTCGCCTTGATGGTCTTCATTCCGTTACCGAGAATGAACGCGCCGACACCGGCGCCGACGATCATCAGCACTTCAACGGGCTGCAGCAGCGCGCCGAGATGACCGCCTTCCAGCACGTAACCGCCGAAAACGGACAAAAGCGTCACGAGTGTTCCCACGAAAATCAGCACTGCCGAGCCCTCACAAAGAACCGACGGTAACCGTCGTTAATCTGGTTTACGGCAACCGGGCAGAAAACTTTGGTGGAAAAGCGGGACGTGGGTGCGGTGTAAACCAGAGGCGCGCAGCGGCGCAACGAGGAGTGCCGGTGGCTAATCGGCGAGCGTGGTCGGGACGCTTGCTGGGGAGTGGGTCCGGGATCGCTGGAAGGCCTGCCCGGCGCTCTCAGGCACGGGCGCAACCCAAGGTGGGCTGTGTGTGCTGTGAGTTGCATCCGTCATCGAGCTGGACGAGCCGGTCGCGGGACAGACTGGCGTTGCGCTTTCGGCAATTGCAAAAGCGCGCCAAGCGGGATCGGTCGATAGCAGGGTGAGTTCTGCGACTTCGAGTACGAGGCTGTTACAGGCCGGCTGCTTGCCAACGCGTCCTGTCGAAACTTTCTGCTCGGCAGGACGGCCGCGATCAGCCGACTTGCTCCACGCGCTGCGTCGCCATCAGGATCGCCGAATGCGCGAGGGCCACGGCGCTCGATTTGCCTTTGTCAGCAAGGGCCGACAACACGGCATGGTCGTCGAAACGGAAACGGCATAACACCTGATTGGACGCCGCCAGCTTGACGGTCTGCGCCAACGACAGACTGGCCAGCACATCGGCTAGCTGGGCGGAAATCCCCATGCGAAACATGCCCATGGGCTTGTCTTCGCGCAGCAGGCGCTGAGCGAGCAGGAGATACGACAGATTGACTTCTCTGATCTCATTGAGCATTTCGCTGGTCGCGCTCATTGATTCCCCCGGGGTATGTCTGGCTGGTCAGGCCGTTGCGGAAACGTTTGCTCGAACACGCGCGCGACAACCGCGCGGACCGGCTCGTCTCTGGTCTTGCAAGCATTGTGGCGAAAGGGGGCGCGGTCGGAAATCGGAGAGACACCCAGCCTGATTGACGGATTAATCCGTCATTGTTGTAGGAATTTTTCCTACAAGACTGACTGCGTGGAAAAGGATTTTGACCGTGATGGCGCCCGGAAGGTGACGTGTAACGCGGGCCAAATGACTTTTGAAATCGCGACAGCTCAGTTGGCCGGTGACTTCCCTGATGGCTTTCTGCCCGGCCGCTGCTGAGCGTTCAAAAAAGCTTATAAGAGTTTTCACACCCACGCAATGCGGCTGGTGTTAAGGCTCGCACAGCACCTACCGGGTCTGGCATTGTCCTTGCTTAAGTCGAAAGGGCCGGCGCGGGCCTCGCCTCAGCCCGAGCGGCCGCGCGAAAGAGCTGTAACGCGCGCCGCTTCCCTGTAACAACCTTAAGCGTTTGAAAAATGACTCGAATTGGCGCGGCCGATCCCGATAATGGAGGCTAAGGGATTACCCGATGTCGATTCCGAGCACCCGCGGGCGGCGGCTTACCGCGCCCAACCGTCCGTCAGGCATTCGCCTTCGCTCGAATCGAGCGCCGCTGTGCGAAGCCGTTGTGAACAGGAGAAAACCGCATGCGAATCGCACAAATTGCGCCGCTATATGAAGCCGTCCCGCCAAAACTTTATGGCGGCACCGAACGAGTCGTGTCGTACCTGACCGAAGCACTGGTCGATCTCGGCCACGATGTCACGCTGTTTGCGAGCGGCGACTCGGTCACCTCGGCAAACCTCGAAGCGTGCTGGCCGCGCGCGTTGCGCCTCGATCCGACGATCCGCGACGCTCTCGCGCCGCACGTGCTGATGATGGAAAGGGTGCGCCGGGTCGCGCACGAGTTCGACGTGCTGCACTTTCACCTGGACTACATGCCGTTCCCGCTGTTCACCACGATGGATACGCCGTTCGTGACCACGCTGCATGGCCGGCTCGATCTGCCGGAATTGCAGCCGGTGTTCGACGCTTTTTCCACCGCGCCGGTCGTATCGATTTCCGATTCGCAGCGCATGCCGCTGCCGCAGGCGAACTGGCTCGACACCATTTATCACGGCCTGCCGGAACAGTTGCTCACGCCGCAGGTGCATAAGAAGCCGGAATATCTCGCGTTCCTCGGTCGTATCTGCCCCGAAAAACGCGTCGATACGGCCATCAAGATCGCTGCACAAAGCGGTTTGCCGCTGAAGATCGCCGCCAAGGTCGACAAGGCCGACCAGGAGTATTTCAAGCGCGAGATCGAACCGCTGCTGTCGATGGCGCATGTGGAGTTCGTCGGCGAGATCAATGAAGCACAGAAGCCAGAGTTTTTATCCGGCGCGAAGGCCTTGCTGTTCCCGATCGACTGGTCCGAACCGTTCGGCCTCGTCATGATCGAGTCGATGGCCTGCGGCACGCCAGTGATCGCGTTCAACCGCGGTTCGGTGCCGGAAGTGATCGACCACGGCGTGACCGGCTACATCGTCGAGGACGTCCAAGGCGCGGTGGCTGCGCTGCAAAATCTCGACGAGCTGTCGCGTACTGAAATCCGCGCGCAATTCGAGCGCCGCTTCGGCGCGAGGACGATGGCGCAGAATTATGTCAACGGATACTCCGCGCTCATCGAAGCGACCCGCCGCCCGGTGTTGCGTCAAGTCGCGCTCGGCTAAGCGCACAGGCAAAAAGCGGCCGTTTCTTGCACGGCTGCTTTAGCCGCTGACGGCTCTTGCGTTGAGTCGCCGCCATTGCGGTTGAGGGTAAATCGCCGGCAACTTCGACGGTGAATCGTTTGCGCGGCAGAAAAATGGACTTATTGCGCTTCTTGTACAGAAAAGCCGCCCGATGGGCGGCTTTTTTAATAGGGGGGATGGATAGGGCTTGCAGCAGAAGTGCCATTTAGCCAATAGAAGTTGGCAGTGACAACCTTCAGATGGCTTTCGCCGTGACCGGCAACCGGCTAAGACGCGCCAATCAAAAAGCGTTCACGATTCTTGCCGACGATCCACTTGGGCGGCTTGCCCCGACCACTCCAGGTATTGCCCGATTTCGGGTCCTGATATTTCGCGGGCAGCGGCGCCTTCTTGGGCGGCCGGCCACGCTTGGCGGCAACGGCGAAGCCCAGGTCTTGCGCAGTAAGACCGTATTCAGCGATCTTCTGGCGGATGTCGGCGATGACATTGTCTATTTCGGTGCGCCGCGCTTCTTCGGCTTGCGCCTGCAGTTTGGCGATCTGCGCCTTGAGGTCTGCGTATTGAGACATTCGATCTCCCCTTTTTTGGAACGCTTTCGACGGCAGACTAACTGCAATTATAAAAATTCGCAATGGCCAGTAATACCGATTCAGGATCTATCTTCTGATAATTCTTAAACGTTAGCCAATTGCGCGACAACTCCTTTATACGCCAATATTAGTAAAACCGACTCCATATTGACAATTCTTGACAGTCAATTTGGCTGTCTTTGCCTAGAATTGCGCGCTCAAGGCATACACCACGCTTAGCCGTGCGTTTTCTCAGAGCGTCACACTTTTTAGGAATACCAATCATGCAGTTGTCAAAGCGCCTTGCTGCCGAGCTGTTCGGCACATTCTGGCTTGTGCTCGGAGGCTGCGGCAGCGCGGTCCTCGCCGCGAACTTCGCCGGTCCGGTTCACGGTTTGGGCATCGGCTTTGTGGGCGTGTCGCTGGCATTCGGCTTGACCGTTCTGACAATGGCTTATGCAATCGGCCATATTTCCGGCTGTCATCTGAATCCGGCCGTGAGCGTCGGGCTCACCGTCGCCGGGCGTTTTCCGGCCCGCGACCTCGTGCCGTACATTGCCGCACAAGTTGTCGGCGCTGTGCTGGCTGCGTTCGTGCTGTCGGTGATTGCGTCGGGAAAGCCGGAGTTCGATCTGGTCGCCAGCGGTTTCGCCAGCAACGGCTACGGTGATCGCTCGCCCGGCCATTACTCGCTTGCTGCGGCATTCGTTTGCGAAGTGGTGATGACCGGCTTCTTCCTGTTCGTCATTCTCGGCGCCACTGACAAGCGCGCGCCGGCCGGCTTCGCGCCGATCGCGATCGGCTTGTGCCTGACGCTGATCCACCTGATTTCGATTCCGGTCACCAACACGTCGGTGAATCCGGCGCGCTCCACCGGGCCCGCGCTGTTCGTCGGGGGTGCGGCCGTCGACCAGTTGTGGATGTTCTGGGTCGCGCCGATCATCGGGGCGGTGATCGCGGGCGTGCTGTATCCGCTCATCGCGGAAAGCGGCAAGGCCGGCTCCCAGGAACTGGCGCTCGACTGAGCCAGGTGGTTTTCTGCGCAATCAAAGCGGACGCTGCGGCGTCCGTTTTGTTTTTTGGCGCGAACGACGCTGCCTGCCGGGATTCCCGCAACCGCGCCGGACCGACAGGGCAAGACATCGCCCGCTGCTAGAATCGGGCGACTTTCCGAGCTTGCACAGGTGCTACCGATGAACCGTTTCCGCCGATTCCTGCATGGCGTCGCATTCTCCTTCGGCGGGCTTTGCGTTGGCCTCGCGGCGCTGCCCACCGCGTATGCGGACGACGGCAACACCGAAACCCTGGTCTTCGTGCGGCACGGCGAAAAACCCGCGCAAGGCTACGGGCAACTGAACTGTCAGGGGCTCAACCGCGCGCTGGCGTTGCCGGCGGTGATCGCCGCGAAGTTCGGCAAGCCCGATGCGATTTACGCGCCCGATCCAGGCCAGCAAAAAGACGACAGCGGGCATACCTATTACTACATTCGTCCGTTGGCGACGATCGAGCCGACCGCCATCCAGTTCGGAATGCCGGTGCAAACGCCGTATGGCTTCGCGCAGATCGATCAGCTCGGCACGGCACTCCTCAACCCGGCCAATCGCAACAAGCTGATCGTCGTCGCGTGGGAGCACAAACTGATCGTGAAGCTCTTGCGCCAGATGCTGAGCGCCCATGGCGGCAATGCAGCCGACGTACCGAACTGGCAAAGCGACGACTTCGACAGTATTTATATTTTGCGGCTCGAATGGCACAACGGCACGGCGCGCGCCGACTTCAAACGAGACCGCCAGGGGCTGGACGCACGCGCGACCGATTGCCCTTGCGCTGCGCTGCCGGGTGCGCCGTCGGCGGCTGCTTCCGGCGCTTCGGCCAGCTCGGCAGATTAATCGGGTAATACAGATGTAAGCCGCGATTACGCGCGCGCCAGCTCTGTTCCGAGCGCGTGGTGCGCCAAGCTCGCCTCGATGTCGCGGATTGACATGCACTTCCTTATGGGCTGTGCTTCGCGCTGATCGCTGTCGATCCGCGCGCCGATCAAACGATGCGCTCCCCTCCTTTCGCAGGCTGCGGCGACGCTTGCAGTCCGTAACATCTGGTCGCAGTACTGGCAGGGTTGAATGCGTACATTGGACCTGTGCGACAAACCTACGTCGCCTCACAGGAGAACAACATGAAACGCATCGTCACTCACTTGCTGGTTGCTGCTGGACTTGCGGCGGGCGCATGCGGTGTCGCGCAAGCGCATACGGATCTGAACATCGGCCTGTCGCTCGGCGCACCTGTTTATGCGCAGCCCGCCCCGGTCTACGCGGCGCCGCAGCCGGTGTACTACGGCGGCTGGGACCATCGTTACGAGCATCGCGACTATCGCGGCGACCATCGCAATGAGCGCGGTTGGAATCACGGCGGCAACGACCGTCGCTGGGGTCACGACGATCGCGGCGATTATCGCGGCGGATGGCATGGTTGATCGTTCGATCGCGGCGTGACCACATGAGCCGCGGCGGGTGATCGTCAGCCGGGCTGGCATGGGTCGATCGCGCCGTGCTGGCTTTTGTCAAATTAGACGGTCGCGCTGCGTCAGCAAGTTGGCGAGTCGGATCGGCCCGCATTTCATGAACATGGATGCGGGCCGATTCCGTTGCTCAGGACGCGAGTTCGTCGTCGAGCGAGAACAGCTTGCGCAATTGATGCGCGACACCCGCTTCGAAGTTATTGCCGATGCGCGGCACGTCCGGCAGACGGGCGATGAGATCGGGATTGGCATTGTTCATCATGAACGGATGACCGGCCGTCTCGAGCAGATCGATATCGTTCATGTTGTCGCCGAACGCGACGCACTGCGATGGATCGGCGCCCAGACGATCGAGCACGATCTGCAACGCGCGGCCTTTCGATACGTTCGACGTCATCACTTCCAGGCAATCCGGCAACGAGTACGTCACGTATAGACGATCGCCGAATTCACGCGCGAGGTTCACGGCGATCTGCGCGAGATCGGCCGGCTCGCCGATGTAAAGCGCTTTCGCGATGTCGACGCCATCGTGATTCGGCAGATCGGTCACTTCGTAAGTGAAGCCCGAGTCCTGGTGGTATTTCAGCAAGTCCGGTGCGTCGCGATCGATCAGCCACGCCTCGTCGGCGAACAGATTCACGATCACGCGGCCATGCGCGCCGGTGATCTCCGGCTGCACGAGGCGCTGAACGATGGCCGGCGGCAGGTCGTCGGCGTGGATGACCGTGTTGTCGGGCGCATGGATGCGCGCGCCGTTCGACGTGATCAGATACGCGCTGATACCGAGCAGATCGCGAATGCCCGCGACGTCGCAGTAGTGCCGCCCGGTTGCGATCACGAACCGCAGACCGTCGCTTTCCAGTTTGCGCACGGTGGCGACCGTAAAGGGATCGACCTGATGATCGGCGTTGAGCAGCGTGCCGTCGAGATCGGTGGCGATGACTTTGTACATGGTGTGTGCGGTTACGCAGCGTCGAAGCGCGTATTTTACCGTTGTCCGACACACACCCCGATCGCAGCCCGTCCAGAAGACTCCCGGCCCGCGACTCAGCGGGTAAGCCGCGCCGCTTCGCGCTGCGCGAGGTGCAGTCCGCCATGCGCCGAGTCCGCCAGCGGCTCGCACAAACGGGCCTGGTAGCGTTCGGGCACATACTCGCGCAACGGTGGGCCCAGTCCGCCGCACAATGCGACTGGCAAGCTTTCCGACGAGTCGAGCGCACTGATCATCTTGCCCACCTCGACGCCGGCCTCGCCGAGCAGTCGCGCGGCAAATGGATGGGTGCGATGCGCGAGCGCGACCGGCGCGAGGCTCGCGTACGCTGTCTGGTTGGCCGCGCAAAGCCAGACGACGAGACTCTCGCGGTCCTGTGCGCCGGTGCGGGCGAGGAGCGCGCGCGCGAGATCGTCCATTGGCGCGCGACCGTCGAGCGCTTGCTGCGCATGCACGATCAGCCGCAGCCCGAGCCACGCGCCGCTCGCTTCGTCGCCCGACGGAAAACCATAGCCGCTGGCAACCCGGCATTCGCCGTCGTCAGAGAGTGAAGCCGCCACGCTGCCCGTGCCCAGCGCGACGATGACGCCGGGGGCGCCGCCGTGGGCTCCGAGCAAGGTCGTATAAGCGTCGCTTTCCACGGCAAGCCCGGCGACCCTTGGCGCCTGCGCATGAAAGTCGGCGAGCCAGTCGCGATTGTTTACCCCTGCCAACCCGCAACCCAGTACGCAGCGGGACCAGTCGAGGCGTACGCCGACACGTTCGAACGCTTCGCCACAGGCTGCCCCGATCGACTGCCAGGCCCGCTCGATGCCGAGCCCCAAACCCGACGGCCCACTCGCTGCTTGTGCCAGTTCGCGGCCATGTGCATCGCCGAGCACGACGCGCGTGCCGCTCCCGCCGCCGTCAATGCCGATCAGAAAAAAGTCTTTGTTCATCGAGTCAAATGATTTGCGTGAGTGAATAACGCTTAGCGTGGCAGGTCAGATTCAATCCGGCAATCGGCCAAATGGCCAGCTTGCGGCCCGCCGCGCTTCAGCTATGCTGGCGGGCGACACGACGACGGACACGGGGAGCGCGACAGTGACACAGCGATGCAACTGGGTATCGAGCGAAGCGCTCGCACAGTACCACGACACCGAATGGGGCGTGCCCTCGCGCGACGATCGGCATCTGTTCGAAATGCTCGTGCTGGAAGGCGCGCAGGCGGGCTTTTCGTGGTCGACGATTCTCAACAAGCGCGCGGGCTACCGCCGCGCGTTCGCCAACTTCGACATCGACGAGGTGGCGCGGTTTACGCCGCAGCATGTCGACAAGCTGGTGACTGACGAAGGCATCGTGCGCCACCGCGGCAAAATCGAAGCAGCGATAAACAACGCCCGAGCGGTGCAGCGGATACAGGCAGAGCACGGTTCGCTCGCCGACTTCGTCTGGTCGTTCGTCGATCAAACGCCGATCCAGAACGATTGGGCGTCGTACAAGCAGGCGCCGGCCTCGACGGATGTTTCCGATGCGCTGAGCAAAGGGCTGAAACGCTACGGCTGCAAGTTCGTCGGCTCGACGATCTGTTACGCGTTCATGCAAGCGGTCGGGATGGTGAACGATCACGAGACGAACTGCATGTGTCGTCAGCGATGCGCGGCGCTCGGCAAAAAGGCGCGCACTCGCAAGGCGGGTTGAGCTCGGCGTGACCTGCTCTGCATGCGCACCGCTGGCTTGCGGCTAGCGACGCTTAGTGCCGCGGTTCTAACAAACGACCGACGCTTGGGGAAACTCCCAAGCACCGCGTCGCGCCGACCGGCTTCTGCTGTCGGCGCAAGGCCAGCCGGACGAGGAATCGGCGCCCGACGTGTCGCGAGGGCCGATCAACGATGCAATCCGGGAAGGCCCCGCTGCACTTCTCACGCGCGCGGTCGTTATAGGGTTATGGGCACTGAGCGAGGAAACCGCTGGCTCTGGTCGCTGGGGACGCCACGCGCAAAACCGGGAATTGAAGGCTCTTCGTCGCCCTAGTCCGGGTTTCGTTCCGTGGCGCGCGTCGGATACTAGTGCTCAAGTGCTCAAACAACGAATAACCGCTGCGTTAGCAGGGGAGACCAACCATGAAAACACTTAGCTTCCAGACGCATCAGGACATTTTCGATCGGGCCGTGGACCATCTGTTCGAGCAAAAGCGCGCGGCGCTGCTGCCGCGGGGTGGGGGCGCTTATCGAGGCTATCGCGGCGGATGCCCGGTCGGCAGTTTCATCAGGCCTCGCGACTATATGACGGCAATGGAAGGCATCCCGGTGCGTTATATCGCCAAACCGCCTGGCGAAGTGCCCCGTTACATGGATGTCGGCGTGGCCGCGCTTAAAAAAGCGCTGTTGCGGGCGCGCATCAACGTCTACGACGCCGCCACGGTTGAGCTGCTCAGCTGCCTGCAGAACGTCCATGACGTGTTCGGCACGTGGGAGTGGCGCGAGCGCCTCTACTCGATTGCCCGGCAGTTCGGGCTGTCTGCCGAGCGGCTGAAAAGCGCTGCTTAAGGGCTCGAACGCGACTAGCGGCTGCAACGGCCCGGCGGAATCCGGCCGCTCCTTCGCGTGCTGTACTCCGGGCCGCTACGCGCTTCACACCGCAGCCGGCGTTTCGTCTACTGCAGCAGTTGCGACTCGGAACTGGCGCCCGCCACGTATCAGCTTAAGGAAGCACCCAAAAGCAAAACGGCGATGTGGCTTCTTTCGAAGCTCACACCGCCGTTTGGCGTGCAAAAAAGCGTGCTTAATGCAGCTTTTTCGGCAGCATCTGACTGCGCAGGCGCTTGTGCAGGCGCTTCACAGCAGCAGCCTTCTTGCGCTTGCGCGCGGTAGTCGGCTTTTCATACGATTGGCGCTCACGCAGTTCAGCGATCAGGCCATTTTTTTCGATGGCGCGACGAAAGCGGCGAATCGCCACTTCGAACGGCTCATTTTCCTTCAGAAGAATCGTCGTCATGTAATTCCTAACTCAATCACTTGATAGGGTTGATTTGCGTGGCGGCAAACCGCTCACGCGCCGGCCCTCCGGTCGTTTCGATTCATGGCCAGTAACAGGCAAACGCGGGAAAACCCCGGCCAAACCACGAATGAAACGAGAGGCAAAGCGGCCACGGAGGCCGGAAAAGAGAGGTGTAGAGTTCACCGCGGAACGCGGACAGACGTGCTGCACTTGCCGCGCCTGTTGCCGTTTCGCCAACCTTTCATCAATGAAACCATTAACGAAACAGGCAAAGATCTCAATTCACTCCCGATGATATCAGGAAACTGCCCATCCTACCAGGGGTGTAGTGTTTGCACCAGGTCTTCGGCGGCGCTCAGGCGCTCGCCTCGTCCAGTTCGCGGATGTCGTCGCCGGACAGCGTGAGATGGACGGCAGCGGCGAGACTTTCGAGCTGTTCGACCGAGGTCGCACTGGCGATCGGGGCTGTCACGCTCGGGCGGGCAATCAGCCACGCCAGCGCGATCGTAGCCGGCGTACTGCCGTGCCGTTCGGCGACCCGATCAAGCGCGCTCAGGATTCGCAGGCCGCGCCCGTTCAGGTACTTTTCCACCCGGCTGCCGCGCGCCTTGCCAGCCAGATCCGCCTGCGAACGGTACTTGCCCGACAGAAAGCCGCTCGCGAGACTGTAGTACACCACTACGCCGAGCTGATTGGCGAGCGCGACCGGCTCGATATCGCGCTCGTAGTCCGCGCGGTCGTACAGGTTGTACTCCGGCTGCAGGAGCTGATACTCGGGCAGCCCGCGCTGGCGGGACACGGCAAGCGCTGCTTCGATGCGCGCGCCGCTGTAGTTGGAAGCGCCGATCACTCGCACCTTGCCCGCCTCGATCAGCTTCTGATAAGCGCCGAGCGTTTCCGCCAGCGGCGTTTGGCTGTCGTCGTCGTGGGAAAAATAGACGTCGATGTAGTCGGTTTGCAAGCGCCGCAGCGAATCTTCGACCGCTGCCTGGATGTTGGCCGCCGACAAGCCCTTGCGCTGCGGATGCTTCGAAACCTTGGTGGCGAGCACGATCTTGTCGCGTTTGCCGCTTTGCCGGAACCACTTGCCGATGATGCTTTCGGACTCGCCGCCGTGATTGCCGGGGACCCATGCCGAGTAGACGTCGGCGGTGTCGATGAAATCGAGGCCGGCGTCGACGAAGGCATCCAGGATCGAGAATGACGTGGCTTCATCCGCAGTCCAGCCGAAAACATTGCCGCCGAACATGAGCGGCGCAATGCGTAATTCAGACTGACCAATTGTGCGCTTTTGCATGATTTCTCCGCGATCGATAAGCAGCGAGCGAACGTGAATGCGCCGACTCTGGATTGGCTGGATTCGCGGACCGGCCGTGCAACTGACAGCCGCCCGCGACCGTATTCGGCCCATGCGTTGGAATTTTAGCTCGATGTCGCCTGGAGCTCCGGTCATGACCGATTCAGGCACTCGAGCCGGCACGGGCCTCCGCCGTAATGCGCAGTCACACGATTCCGAAGTGCTCAGCGCGTCAACGTGATCACCAGATAAGCGGCGTACAACACGCCGCACAGCAGCAGCGCCCGCACCGATACGCCGCGCTCGCGCACATTGATACGCATCCACGCCGCAGCGGCAAGCGTGATCACGATTCCGGTCATCACCTCGACGCGCGGCGTCCACGGCGTCAGCAGAATACCAATGGCAGGCAGCAGCGTCCCCTGAAACACCATCGCGCCGGTGATGTTGCCGAAGGCCAGCGTGTCCTTGCCACGGCGCACCCACAGAATGCTGTTGACCTTCTCAGGCAACTCTGTCGCGATCGGAATGATCAGCAACGACAGCAGCAGCGGCGACACGCCGAGCGCCTGCGACACGCCGCGCACGCCGTGAATGAACCCTTCCGCGCCCCACACCAGCAATGCGACGGCAAGCGCCAGTTGCAGCATGATGGTTGCGAGATGGGTCGGCACGCCGACGCGCGAGAGCAGCAGCTTGCCGGGCGCTTCGGTGCCATGCCCCGCGTCGACGAGCTGGCCCGACGCGCGGAACGTCGTCACCACATAGGTGACGTAGACACCCACCAGCGCGACGCTAAACATCGCGCGAACGATGAGCTGCTCGTGCGGCACATACATCGCCGCGGCCGCCAGCAGAAACGCGCACAGGAAGTAGTTCAGATCGCGGGTGAAACCCGTACGCTCGGGCGCGATCCAGCCTTTGAGGCCGCGTGCGCGAACAGTGGCGAGGGTCATTAGAAACGTCGAGAGCGTGGAGAGCATCAGCGGCGCACCGAGAATCGCACCGACACCGATTTCCTGATTCACCCCGCTATCGGTCGTCCCGCTCGCTATTGCGAGCAGCGGCACGAGGGTCTCGGGAAGCGCCGTGCCGACCGCCGCGAACAACGAACCTGTCACGCCTTCGGAGATCTTCAGGCGTTCGCCCAGGTGTTCGAGGGCATTGGTAAAGAGTTCGGCCGCCACGAGGATGGCGAACAGCATCATGGCGAGTTCGAACAGCAGACCCGTCATACACGGCCCCCGGCATACGGAGAGAACGGTCGGGGCGGCGACGGGTCGCTCGGGAAGACGGGCAGGGCACAAAGGTAGTTCACAGCGCAACTCCGTGGCCGGACGCAAGTACGAACCTATGACGCACCGTCACCCGTCCGGCCAGAACGAAGCAGTACGCCAATGGTCTCGCCAAACCGCTCCGGTGGAACGCGCCACGGCCTGCAGGCCAGGTATGTTGACGCGCTCATCCTTCAATGGATGAAGGAAGGCTACTCCCCAATGACGAGGGGATTCTAATGGCACGTGTGGCTTTCAACAAGCTTTTGCGGGCTTGGTGGGAGATTACGGCAATCGAACAATGAGCGAGCAGTCAACGAGCGAAGATGCAATTCCAGAGGCTCTCGTACTTCTGGACCTGATGCTTGGCAATCATCTCAAAGCCGACTCGGCGCAACATGCTGCCCAACTCATCCAGTCGCGAGTCTTCAATCTCGATGAACACCTCTTTGCATCCGCGCAGCGATTCGATCGCACCATTGATGGCGGGTACTTCGTGACCGTCGACGTCGATCTTGACGTACTCGGGCTTGGGCAGCCCAAGCTGGGTAACCCACTTGTCGAAGTGCACGAGCTGGATAGCATGCACGTGTTGGGGGACAAAAGCCTCACCAAACACTGCCAGCGGGGCATCAACGATCTTCTCGTGCGTGCCCAGTTCCATTCTGTGAATGTACAGTTTGCCCGCTGCAAACCGGTCCGACACCGCCACATTGAACGCCGAAATGTCGATGTCGTCGCTGCGATTGAGAAAGGCGTTCCAGGACAGCAGGAAATAGTTCGAGGGATCTGGCTCGATGGCAATGACGCTGAGGTTTCGTTTGGCCGCATAGAGCGCGAATATCCCGTTGCTGGCGCCAAAATCGTAATACACGGAAGACTTCGGGATGCGGTCGATCCAGTCGAGCAGTTCCGGCTCGATCTGTTCCATGCCGGCGGCCATCCATAGAAGCCTTTTGTTGAGTGCAAGCCACCGAAGGCTCAGGCCGCGAACCACAGTTTCGTAGCTGTGTTTGCCCAGATCGAATGCCTCTGCCTGCGCCAAAACTTCCCGGCTCACCAGGCTTTCAACGGGAACATGCTTCCAGGGTTTCATTGATTCAATGCCTTAGGGGAAATGCATTTCGATTTTGCACGACGACTAATGTCCCCGGCGCGCGTCAAAGCCGTCATTGATCGTTCGTGCGCGATTCAACGGAGATATCAGCAATTTTACAGAGCGGTGACCGTTCTTAAACTGCGAGAAGGTGGTGTAACAGCTGACAATTCGGTGCTACTTTCCCATCGCAACGGTTGGTCATCGATCGACAGCCTCGTATAACGTTGCTCGCAAACGCCGGCAGCAATCCGCCCAAGACCACCGTACATCGACGCCGCACCGGCTTTTTCACGCGATAACCTTGCCGCCTCGATAGGCGGCTACAGTGGTCTTCGATTGATCATGTCCGGTCGTTGTCGGGCCACTCCCGTCGTCTCGCGGAGGAAGCCAGCGCTCAGTGGAATGTCTGTGCGATATCGGCTGCATCAGGCCGTGTGCTGGATTGGCTGCGCGACGAATGACTTACTGTGGACCGGCGAGGTAGACCTGCCGATCGACGGTAGTTCGGTACGCACTGACGAAATTGCGGCGCTCCCACTCCCTGCAGTCGAAATCATCGAAGCGGCAGGACAGCGACAGCTTCCAGTCGCTGCCGGGCGATGTTCTGGTTCGGTGAACGAGGAACGGCGACATAAAGAGGATCTGCCCGGCTTCGATCTCCACATCCCGGAAGCCGTCAATCTCCTGCTGGTCCAGCACATATCCGGAATCCGTCTGCCTGCCCGGCCAAAGGCCGCGCAGATGACTGCCCGGAATAATGCGCAAGCCGGGACCGCTCTGCCCGATGTCGGTAATCGAGGTCCACGCGATCACGCCTCTCGTCGACGTGCCCATGCTAGGCCAGTCCTGATGATATGGGAGTCCGTAGCTGTTGCCCGTCGCATCGCTTGCCGTGTAGTGCGTGACGATGGGACCGGTTTGCACCGGGTGATCCATTTTCAGGGCATTGTTCAGCATCCCCACGATATCCGCAGAGCAAAAGAAACGCTTCACCGCCATGTCTTCGGCGAGCAGTTTGATGATGTTGCGATTGTGCGGCGGATCATCGCGGAACCGGACCAGGAACCGGGTTTCGAACTTGGCCCGAATCGATCGCATCGACGCCTGCAGGTCGGCTGAGGATGCAACCACGAAGCCGTGCTTCTCGAAGTTTCCGGCGATAATCTGCATTTCGCTCCCCATCTATTCTTCGCGAATGGCCTCGGCATATCCGAAGCCGCTGGCCCCGAAGCCGTTGCCGTTGTAGAAGAGGTACAAATGGCCACCCACGCCGACGACTTCCGGATAGGCGACCATGAACGAATCCCAGCCGGTCGCGCTAATGTCGATCCCCGCGCGCTGGTCCAATCGGCGCCATTCAATGCCGTCGGAAGACTCCGCGTAGCCGATTCGATAACTGCGATCCCGGTTTTCGCGGTAGCCCGCATGGCCGCGGTAGCAGTACCACATCCGGTATGTCGCGCCGTCCTTGTAGACTGATGCGCGCACGATGCCACCTTCTTCAGGATCGATGTAGTCGATAGCAATAGTGCCGCGGCGTTTCCAATGTATGCCGTCGTGCGACTCCGCGTATTTGAGGTGATAGCGCGGCTCAACCTTGCCGTCGATCTGCTGCCAGCCCGTGCACGACAGGTACCAGTTCCGCCAGATGCCGTTTTCTATGCGCACGCAGGTGGTCGCGCAAAAGTACGGTTCTTCGGCGGTGCGATCCATGATCGGGCCTTCGAACAGCCGCCGGTAGCTTTCGCCGCCATCCTCGCTAATCGCGAGTCCGACGGAGTTGTGATAGGGAACCGTATTGCGCACGTTCCAGCCAATGTAATACAGGTACTGCGCGCCGCCATGCTCGACGACAGAGGACGGCATCATCCCGCAATCGTCGAAGGTTCCCGGCATGCCGAGCGACAGCACGGGATCGGATTGGACCGAAATGACCTCGTTGGGTGCGTCGCAGCGAACCTTCAGCTTTGCGATCAGGCTGCGATTGCTCGCGTCGCGGCTGCTGAACAGGAGGTTCAGCGCACCGTCATGCACCCCGGCGTAGGTCGGAATCTGCGCGTGAGAGCTGGCCCATGGCAGCCGTTCGTCGACCGTATAGATCAGACCGCGCTTTTCCCAGCGAATGGACGACATCGACGACTCCTAGAGCTTCAGGTCCTTGCTCGACATCGAGAGCTTCTGCGCGGGATTGCCCTTGTAGACAGACCAAGGTTCCGTGTTCTTCACGACGGCCGACGCCATAGCGATGAAGCTTCCCTCGCCAACCGTGATGCCGTCGCGCAGCGTTGCGTTGACGCCGAGAAAGCTGAATGCGCCTATCTCGCAGTGTCCGGACATCACGACGTGCGACGTCATCGTCACATGGTCGTGGATGCAGCCGTGGTGGCCGATATGATTGCCGCTCCACAGCACGACGTTGTCGCCGATGCGGGTGAACGGCTGAATCGTGTTGTCTTCGAGGATGAAGCAGTTTTCGCCGATTTCATTGCCGAAGGTGGTCGCTTTCGAGCTGACGTAGCTGATCATCCGGTAACCCTTTTGCTGGATGTCGCGAAAGATGCGCTCGCGATCGGCGTTCATGTGCTTGGGCGACATCGGTGCGAAGAACTGGAAGTCCGAAGCAGGGTACGCTTCAGCCACGTCTTCATAGGCGACGACCTTCATGCCCTTGAACTCGCCGCTTTCCGGCAGGTACGCGCGGTGAACGCAAAACGCTGCGACTTCGTGCGGCGAATCGTGCTGCAGATAATAGTGAGCAAGCTCTGCATAGTCATGCAGGCCGAAGACGAGCACGTTAGCCATTAGTTTGGCTCCTTGTACACATACGTGGTGTACTCATACAGGCCATAGTCGTTTCTCACGACATAGTGACGGGATAGCTCCTTCGCGAGGAAATCAGTGAGACTGTTGACCGGAAGGTGGAACAGGTCCCCGCGTTCCCAATCGACCTGCTTGGACATCACATTGAACGCGATGCCGCGCCGAGCCTTGTGGAACGCGATCCGCAAGACCTGCTTGAAGTAGTCGAACATGTCGTCGAAAGATAGCTGGCGCTTTTCGGTGAACACCCCGTTCATCACGATGTAGTCGAACTCGTGGAGCCGCTCGGGTTCGCGCAAAACGTCCACGCACAGATATGGGTTCTCCGGATACTTTTTCGCCGACAGATCACAGAACGCGGACGATGCATCCAGCCCGGCATATCGCAACCTCTCTACCTTGTGTTCAAGCATGTATCGGTAAAGATGCGAAGCGCCGCAGCCAAAATCGAGCAGCGTTTGTTCTGTCGCCGACGGCTTGACGAGTGCCAGCATGACCTCGTAGCGCTTCGCGGCATCTGCTTCGTTGGGCCAATCGACCCCGCGATGCGAATCGCCGAATTTCGCGAGGCAGTCTTCGTAGTGGCGGATGATCGAGTGATAGGAGTCAGTCATGGCAGCGTCCGCTTTTGAGCATGTTCGTGACAGCCTGGCCGTCGTTGTGCATCAGCACGTCGATCATCGACAGGCCAGGCATGAACTCGGCTCCGGACTGGCCGTACGGCGGCAGCGCCGGCTGCAGAAACCGAAGTTTCACGCCGGCCGACTCAAAAGCAGTGTGCTCATAGAGCTCCTTGCCGCCGATCGCGTTGATATAGATGTCTGCGCGCTCGCGCAAGCAGATGTCGATGATCCGCGACTGCGCCGTCAGGTTCGAGTTCTCGTAGCGTCGCGACGTGCTGATGATTTCTGTCCCGAGACCGAGAAAATCGCGCAGATTGAGCAGGCTGTGACGCAGATAGTCGGCGAGATTGCCGGCCGGATGGCGCACGATGCTTTCGACTAACGGGAACACGCGCGCGAACTGCGGGGCCCGCGAATAGGCTTGTCCAATGGTCTTCAGAAGCTTGTCGCGCCACGAAAGATGGTCGTCCACGCTAATTTCGCAGATCAGCTTGTTCTGGCTCGCCTGCTTCAATGGGACAGTGATCAGGTACGGCGCGCCATTGATGTTTATCCGGTTGCGATTGATCCAGCCGCGGTTGATGAAGTTGACATCGTCGAATACGACGAACGCGTCGACTTCGGCCATCAGTTGAAAATAGCCCAGATAAGGAAAGAAGTAAGGCTGCATGATGGCAAGCCGACGCTCAGCTCGCATATTGCTGCAGTCCTGCGGCGGCGAGCACGATGTCGATAATCTTGTCCTGCGTGCGCATATCCAGGCCCGGAAAAATCGGCAAGCAAAGCACCTCGCGCGAGACTGCGGTGGCGACCGGCAGATTTGCTTGCGACGCCGAAGGCAGGCCGCGATACGTCGGGAACTCGCTGATCAGCGGATAAAAATAGCGCCGCGCCGCGATGCTATGACGGCGCATTTCCTCGTACAGCGCATCGCGGCTGACTGGGAACTCGCGCTCGATTCGCAGCGGCACGTAAGAGTAGTTGCGCGTGCAGCACGACGGCACGTCGAGCATGCGCAGGCCCTTGACGTTCTGGAACGCGAGCCGGTAGCGTTCGTTGATTCTCGCGCGCTCGGCAAAGATGCGGTCCACATGTTTGAGTTGCAGCAGACCGAACGCAGCCTGAACCTCATTCATCTTGCCGTTGATGCCCGGTCCGACCACGGTCACTTCGTCGACGAAGCCGAAGTTTTTGAGGTGATCGATGCGGCGCTTGGTTTTCGCGTCGCGGCAAATGATGGCGCCGCCCTCAAAGGTATTGAACACCTTGGTGCCGTGAAAGCTCAGCACCGACATATCGCCGAATTCCAGCACCGAGCGGCCGTGTCGCCTGACGCCGAACGCATGCGCAGCGTCGTAGAGCACGCGCAGACCGTAGTTGTCGGCAATGCGTTCGATCTCCTCGACTGCGCACGGATTGCCGTAGACGTGGACCGGCAGGATCGCGGTGGTCTTGGGCGTAATGGCCGCTTCGATCTTCATTGGATCGATGTTCATCGTATCCGGATCGATATCCGCAAACACGGGGACGATGCCGTTCCAGTGCAGCGCGTGTGTCGTCGCGACGAAGCTGAAAGGCGTGGTGATCACTTCCCCCGTGATCTTCATCGCCTGCAGCGCGCTAATGAGCGCCAGCGTGCCGTTTGAGAACAGCGACAAATGCTCGACCCCGAGGTATTCGCACAGCTGCGCTTCGAGCATCTCGTGGAACGGCCCGTTATTCGTCACCCATTTGCGCTCCCATATCTGTTCCAGATAAGGAAGGAATTCGTCCAGTGGCGGCAGGTAGGGCTGCGTGACGGGAACCAGCTTGTTGTCCATGGGAGCCCTCCTTCAGGCATTCGATCGCCAATGTTGCGAACGCATCGTCGTGCGCTGTGCGGACCGATTCAGGCAATCGTTCCCCTATCCACGATGCGGACTTTGAGAACTAGTGTGGTGCCGGTTAAGCGCGTTCGATCGGTCGATCAGATGGGTGAATCCAGGCCAATTCAGCTTGGCCGAGGCGAGTGAGGGCAAGGGTCGATCGCATCGGAAGAATGTTGCCGTCGGCCGCCATCAGAGCACTGCGCGGTCCAATAACGAAGACGAATCGAAAGCCACGGGTGGTTTGCCTTCCGTCCAGCGACGCCACATCACGCGCAGCGCACCGGATAGCGCCGAGGCAATCACGTCCGGGCGAAACACGGCCGAGGCCATGCAACGCTCGCGCATCTGCGCTCGCAGTGCGGCAAGCTCGGAGACGTTGGTTGCCCAATAGACGCCTTTGTTGATGAAATCGGCCTTGTCCGAAGCGATAAACGATTGCAGGTCAAGCTGGGCCATGAGCGACGCGCCGCCACGGCTCGGGGCTGTTCGGCCGGGCAGTGTCAGCGTCGGCACGCCCATCCAGGCCGCGTGCAATGTCGTCGTGCCGCCCGCATAAGGGAAGGTGTCGAGGCAGATATCAACGTCATGGTGCTGCCCCAGATAGACCGACATCTTCGAATGGGCAAGGAATTTGAGGCGGTCACGGCCGATGCCTTCGTGCGCAAACCACTCGAGCAGTTGATCGTCGGTGCCGTCGCCCGGCATCGCGCCCAGCAGCATCCGGGCCGTAGGCACCTCATGCAGCAGTTGCGCCCACAGCCTGATGACGTCCGGGCGCAGCTTGCTTAGCCGGTTGAAGCTGCCGAATGTGATATAGCCGTTGTCGAGGGCCGGCAACAGGTTGATCGACGGTGCTACGCTGGACGGTACGAACGGCGCGTTCGCGGGGAGGTAGGCGATCTTTTCGACGAATTGCTTGTCGAGTTCGCCCGGCGGCACCAAAAAGCGGTCCGCGAAGTAGTAGTCGATGGCGGTGAGGCCCGTGGTCCCCGGGTAGCCGATCCAGCTCGCCTGTACCGGGGCCGGCTTTCGCGCGAAGGTCAGCAGACGATTGCGTCCTGTATGGCCCGACAAGTCGATCAAAATGTCTATGCCGTCGGCCCGAATCTTGTCGTCGAGTTCGGCGTCGCTCATGCCGCATACCAGAGTCCACGTGGCAAAGTGCGCGCGAAGCTGCTGGCTCACGTTGTCCTCGACACCGTGATTGTAGTAGGCGTGCAGCGTCAGGCTGGGGTCGCGTGTGAGAGGCGGCAACAGCGGTTCCAGAAAGGAGGCGACTGCGTGGCTGCACAAATCGCCCGACACAAAACCGACTTGCAGTCGGCGTTCGGGGTCCCGGCTGTTACCGTGAGGTTTCCGATGCACACGCAGCTTGCGTTCGAAGTGTTCGCCGAAATGGCGATGCTGGGCGGCATATGCCTTCGCCCTCACGCTTTCGTTGTGCGCCATGCAGAACAGGAGATTGCTGTGGGTCGTGAGGCAATCGGGATCGATCAAAAGCACGCGACGAAGCGTCTTTTCGGCTTCTGTGAGTCGGCCTTGCTGGATCTGCACGAAGCTCAGGGAAGTGAGCGCCGGCAGATTGCCCGGTGCCTGTTCGAGCACGCGCAGTAAAGCCGCTTCGGCTTCAGCGTAACGGCCCTGCGAGGACAAGGCCAAGCCGAGAATACAATGACCCTCGACGAGGTCCGGCTTTATCTCGATCAGTCTCCGCGATTCCACCTCGGCTTCGGCGGCTCGCCCTTGTTGACGGAGTATGTCAGCGAGCGTCTGAAGGGTTTCGTGGTCTTCCGGATCCAGTTGCCTAGCGCGCCGCAAATGGCCGAGCGACTCCTCGAATTGACCCTGCAGGCACAGCGCGCGGCCCAGGACTTTCCAACCGAGCGCGTGCGACGGATAGCGCTCGGCCAGGCCTCGGCCAGCTTCGGCTGCTTCGGCCGCGCGACCGCCGTTGAGCAGCGTGACCGCGTGCTCCGCTTCCGCAGGACCAGGCACGGAAGCTAGTTGCGACGCATCCTCGTCGGCCCGCTCGCGCGGCGTCGACTCCAGCAGTGTGACGGCCGCCTTCAGCTGGTTTGCGACGGCGGTGTCGTCGGGCAACAATTCGAACGCTTTCTTGAGCGGAACAAGCGCCTGCTCCGTGTGGCCTTGCAGAAGCAGTGCGCTTCCTAACGCTTTCCAGCCAAACCCGTGCGCCGGCAGCAGCGCCGTCATTTGACGTGCGAGCGCCTCGACTTCCTGGTGCTGCTCCAGATTGGACAACGTAGTCAACGTCGCGATGAACTCGTCTGCGAGCGCTTCGGACTGGGCATCGGTCAAGCCGCGCGCCGGTGATGCTTCAACCGTAGGCGTGCCGCCGTCGAGCCAATGCTCGCGCTGCTGGACTTGTCGACTAGCATGCAGGACGTCCACAGCAACGTCTGGACAACTCTTTACGTCGCGAATTGCACTGTCTTTCGCTCGCTGGAGTTCTGTAAGCACCTCGAGTGCACGCCCTTCATCTGCAGTAAGGTCGACGAGAAAGGCGGGGTTGTGTTTCTTTACCCAATCGAGGGGCATGTCCCACCAGGCCAACTGCAGCAATTTTTCACGCACCTTGTCGGAGAAGCGAAAGCGCACAAGGCGCGCAGGCGATCCGACGTATATTCCGTAAGGCTCGCTTCGAAAGTTGGGCGGAACGACTGACCCGGCACCGATGACACAACCGCTTTCGATAACACTGCCGCCGAGGAACAATGCCTCGTCCCCGATCCAGACGTCGTTGTGAATGACCGTGTCGTCATATTGCGGCATCGGAGCACTTACAATTCCGGTGCCATATATCGAGAACATCGAGGACGAGATAGTCCGAATTTCGTGCTGACCATTCAGCAGGAATCGCAGCCGTAGTCCGCCCGCCACGTTCTTGCCAACGACCAGTTTCTGAAAGTCCCCGTCGTATTTGACGATAGAGCCGACTCCGAGCCCAGAACAACGGCCAATATGAAACGACCCGCCCTGCGCGTCCTCGTCGAGCCAATTCCGAAAGAAATTTTTGGGGATTGCAGAAAACGCCCCGTCCTTGTACCCGATCAAGGTGAATTGCTGCGACCATGGATGGTCGGCAAGAATGCCAATGCTGTCGGCGGAAGTAGTAACTTTCATTCGGGTCCGCTATGAGGCTGGTAGGCCTGCCTCGTATTAGTTGAGGAACGCCTTCGATGCAGAGCGCGACCGTGAACAACATGATTCCCAGCCAACGCAGGTAGACCCGAGTATAAAATTCCGCAACCGGTGCTGGCCTGGCAAAGTGAACACCATTTGACCGTCTGTTCGACGGATTGCTTCTACCGACGGTCGAGCGACCGCCTGGGGGATCTGCGCCGTGCATTCAGCGTGATGGCCGCAATGGGCCGCCTGTCTCGCGCAGCGCGTAATGTCAGATCCACGCAGACGCATTAAGCGGATCTGACTGAAAAAGGCTTCAACCAAGTTTCGCCGGCGCGGCTCGACAAGGAGGATGGCGAAGACCAAAGCCTGTATAGATGCCACCCCGAACTGACCCAATGAGGCCAGCCCGGGCAGCACCGCGCTTGCCTACCCGCGCGACGACACGCCGTACATCTTCTGCATAGTCTGCGATTGCCGGCCGCTCGCGAGTAACGCCGAGAGTCGCGCGAGGCGTGGTGCCGCGAGGTCGCGGACTGCGGTCTCGTCGGAAAGAATCCGGCGAGTCATATCCTCTATGCGTGCGCGCTGCTGCGCGTCGAAGGTGAACTTCCAGAACACCGGTCGCAATGTATCGACCAGTGTTGAATAGCGCTTCTGTAACTCGATTGACGTGTCCCAGTCGTCTTTGCGCGCCGCGTCCAGCATCCGCGCGGTAACCTGGAGGATGTTGTCGTAACACGCGAACAACTGGTCGACGGTGGTGATCGGTTCCATGTTCAACTCAAGCAACGGTCGCGACTTGTGACGGTGCGGCCGAACCGGTGACCTGCATCTTGATACCGTTCCAGCCATCCTCGATGGTCGCGAGCAAACCGTCGACTTCATCGAGCAGCGCCGGGTCGTTGCGCAGATTGGCCTCGAGCACGCGGCGCTTCATATACTCGTAGAGCGAGTCGAGGCGCTGCGCGAGGTCCCCGCCCTTTTCAAGGTTGAGCCCTTGCTGAAGGCCCCCGCCGATGATCATGATTGCATGGGACAGCAGCTTGCCTTTCTCCGCGATATTGCCGTTTTGCATGTGCACGCGGCTCATGCGGATCGCTTGCCGCGCGCCCCTGAACAGCAGTGCGATCAACTCATGCGGATTTGCGCTCATTACGCTGGTTTCGAGGCCGACGCGCGCATAGCTGTCGGCGCCGAAATTACGCGGCGGGTACATGGATACTCTCCTGTTCGGGCTGGCCCGCAGGCGCGCCAGTTCCTGTCACGGACTCGTTACGAGGACGTGGTAGTGGGGTTGAAGATCTGTTGCAGGAAGCTCGCCGTCGAATTCAGCTGGGCAACCATCGCATCCAGTGCCGAAAACTGCGTTTGATACTGCTGCTGCACCTGCGAAATGTACGTCTGCAATTTGGTTTGCTGAGTCTGCAGTGAGGTGATCTGCGTGTTCAACGCGTTGGTCGCGCCTACGATCGAACCGCTGGTCGGATCCGTCGCGGAGGTGACGATTGCGTTCAGTTGCGCCGCATAGCCTTGCGAGTAATTGATAGCGCCCAGCGGACCGGTGCTGGACCCCGTCACCTGAATCGTCAGGCCCGCTGCCGGGCCGCTGTTGCCCACTGTCAGCACTTGACCATTGCCGGTCGCCGCATAGCCGCCAATCGTGCCTTGCACATCCACGCCGGCGGTGATCGCAGCCGAACTCCCGAAAAGCTGCGTCACCCCCGTACCGATGAGAGAGACAGACGACTTCGAGCCGAAGCTCGTCGACGCGATGCTCAGCACGCCGTTGTTCTGCGTCACGTTGACCGATACGCCGGATTGCTGCAGCGTGCTGCTGGTGTTGATAGCGGTCTGCAGCGCGGTTGCAAGCTGCGCGGGCGTGTAAATGCCTGCCCCAAGCGTGACGCTGGCCTGCGAGCCGTCGACGGTGAGGGTCAGCGGCAGACCGCCTGACGGGATCGTCGTCGAGTTGTTCGTGACGCTGCTTGCGCCGAAAAGCTTCGTTGCACCGGTGCTGGTCCCGTCGGAAACCGAAATGCTTTGACCGCCTCCGCCAGCCGGCGTCAAGCTCAGTACGCCGTTGCTTTGGCTCACGGTCGCGCTCGCTCCGCTCGCGGTGATTGCGCTTTGAAGCATGGCGGCAACATCGGCGGGTGTGCTGTACGTGCCTGCGGTCAGGTTCACGGCGGTGGTCGTTCCACCTATCGTCAACGAAAGCGTTGTGCCCGCCGCGATGGTGGTCGGGCCGCTGAGCGCGATACTTCCTGTTGCGCTGTCGAGCGTCGGCGTGGACGAGCCGACGAACGTGCCCTGGGTCGCGGCCTGCGTGATGTCGACCGCATACGATCCGGGCTGCGTATTCGCGCCTCCAATCAGATAAGTGACGTTGCTGTTCGTTGCCGAGCCGGCGGTACCGAACAGCGCGGCGAACTGGTTCGGATTGCTTTGCAATGCATTGGACAGCGCGGAATCGTCAACTGACAGCGTGCCGTCGTTGCTGAGCCCGATACCGACGGCAGATAGCGACGAATAGCCGCTGCCGGTTCCGGACAACGCGCTTGCGACTACCCGTTGCAACTGGTTCTGGATCTCCGTCGTCGTGGAGTCGCCGATCAGCGCGCCATTGGTGCCGCCGGGATTGTAGGCGGTCAGCGACTTGAGCGAACTCTGCAGCGTGTTGTAGGCTGAGACGAAATTGTCGATGTTGGTCTGGACCGCGCTCGCGTTGTTTGCCACCGTGACGGTCGAGGTACCGGTCTGCAGAAGGTTCAGCGTTGTACCCGGCAAGGCCGTCGCGACCGTATTGCTCGCGCTCGTGAGCGTCAGGCCGTTGACGGTTAGTTGGGCGTTCTGCGCCGGCACGGTCTGGGTCAACGTATCGCCGGCACCCGGCGGGTAGGTCAACAGCGAACTGATGCCGGCGTCGCCCTGAACCGAAATCTGCATGCTCTCGTTCGCGCCCGTCTGGTTGGACGTCAGCACGAGCTGGTACGGCGTGCCGCTGCCGTTGTTGACGATCGAAGCCGTGACGCCCAGGTTGGCAGTATTGATCGCGTCGCGAAGACCCGAGAGCGTGTCATTGCCGCTGTTCAGCGTGATGCTGCCGCCGCTTTGTGCCAGGTTCGGCGTGAAGGTCGAACCGTTCGTCGTACCGAACGAAAAGGTCACCGTCGAGCTTCCGCCGCCGCTCGATAGGTGTGTGTTCAGGCTCGCCTGGCCGGCGGTGGCGAGCGACTGCGCCTGCGCCAGTTGCGTCGTGTTGACGGTGTATGTGCCGGGCTGTGCACCGACCACTGCGCTCGCGGTGAGCGTCGACGTATTGCTGGAGGTCGCGCTGAACTGCTGGAACTGGGTCGGCAGCGAGAGCTGCATCAGCGATTGCTGAAACGTCGAGAGTGCCGATGTGAGCTGTCCAAAAGCGGAAATCTCCGTCTGGACGCCGCCTACCTGATTCTGGAGCTGCGTGAGCGGGATGCTCTCGATCTGCATCAGCCCCGTCAGGATCTGATTGATGGGCAATGTCGTGCCGAGGCCAAGCGCCGCCGACGCGATGACTGACGCGCCAGAGGGCGCCGACGAGCTGCCGGAGCCGGTACTGGTCGTGGTGCCGGTGGTGGTGGACGTCGTCGTGCTGCTAGTCGGTGAGATTGAAGTAGTCATGCTGACCTTTGCGTTCTGGGGTGGCGCGGCACGGTCGCCTTGCATTGAACCTGGGCGTTGCCGGGTGCGGGGCTGCCAGCATCCGCCGGTCAATGCGTCGGTTTTGGAGGCGGCACCGTCGCACTGACTATAGGCCCCCACCAAACCCGGCCGGCGCTTTCGCGCCGGCCGTCAACTTCTGCTTACTACGTTACTGCGTTATTGCCTTACTGGAGCAGCTTCAGGACCTGTTGCGGCAGCTGGTTCGCCTGGGCGACCATCGCCTGGGCGGCTTGCGACAGCACCTGAGCACGCGACAGCGACGAGGTCTCGCTAGCGTAGTTGGTGTCCTGAATCGACGATTGCGTCGACTGGGCGTTTTGCACCGACGAGCTCAAGTTCGAGATGATCGACGAGAAGCGGTTTTGCACCGCGCCCAGTTGGCCTTGCAGCGTGCTGATCTGGCTCAGCGCAGCGTCAACGGACTGGATGGTCTTCTGTGCGTCGGCGACGGTCAGCACGTCGACGTTTGCCAGCGAACCCTTCGAAGTAGCCGTGTAGTTCGTCGAGTTTGCAGCGCTTTCCCACGCACCTTGGGTTGTCGGAGTCTGTGCCGCTTGCAGGCCCGACACGAAGCCGGTACCGGTGCCGACGTTCGCGTCGGTTGCCGTCAGCGTTTGGCCCGACGTGTTCAGGATGACCAGCTTGCCGGCGTTGACCGCGGCGCTGATGCCTGCAGCCTTCAGCGTGGCGTTGGCGTTGATGCTGGCCGCCGTAGTGGCCGGGGTACCCGCCGCGGCCACCGACACCTGGTAAGTGGTCGAGCCCACTGCGAGGCTCAACGTGCCACCGTTAGTACCGGCGTTGAAGGCCGCCGTGCTCGAAACCACTTCGGCGTTGTCGATGCCGGAATTGAAGCCAGTGCCGGTACCGGCGTTGGCGTCGGCGATCGCAAGGTTCGATCCCGAATTGTTCGTGACGACCAGCTTACCTTGCGCGTTCAGGCTTGCGCTGACACCGGCCAGTTGCAGTTGGGCGTTGTTGTTGATGTCTTGCGCGATCTGCGTAGCGGTAGTGGTAGTGCCTTCCGGAATCGAAATCGGGGCTGCGGTGTTGCCCACGTAGAAGTTGATCGTTCCGCCGTTCGTGCCGCCGTTGACCGCCGTCGTGGAAGTAATCGTCTGCGTCGCTTGCAGCGAATCGGCCGAGTTGGTCGAGTTGACGGACTGGCTCGCGATGTCGATTGCCGCAGCACCCGACAACTGGACCGAGCTGGCCGACGCGAGGGTGACATTGCCGTACAGTTGACCCGAAGTCGACGAGCTTACGCCAGCGACGTTCGTCAGACCCGCGCTGGCGCCGCTGCCGGCGAGGCCGCCGGTCATACCGGCAATCGTCGCGCTCTGCGTCACGAGGATGTTGGCGCCGTCTGCGGCGTTCAGCGTCAACGTCTGGCCGTCAGATCCGAGCGAGGCGGTAACGCCCGTATTGCTTGCCTGGCTGTTGATCGCGGCGACCACGCTCGACGCGCTGATGGTCTGGCCAGCGTTGACTGCCAGGCCGCCCGCACCATAGATGTTCGTGCCGTTGATCGACAGATTGTAAGTACCCGCCTGCGTTGCGTTGATGGCGGTGTAGGTCAGGTTCTGCGAGTTGTTCGCTGTTGCGGTCAGGCCGGTGATGTTAGCGCCATTGATCGCAGCTGCTGCGGCGAACGCGCTGCTGGACGTCTGGCCCGCTCCCGTGCCGGCGACCGCATTGCCCACCGTCACAGCCGCAGCCCCGCCGACCGAGATGTTGAGCGATTCCGTCGACAGCCCGCCGTTCGTGCCTTGCAGCGAGAACGTCGTGCTCGACGTCTGGCCGATTTGCGATGTCTGCGTGCCTTGGGTCAGGTTGACGCCGATCGTCTGGCCGGCGTTCGCGCCGATCTGAAAGTTCTGCGTACCGAACGAGCCGTCCAGCAGGTTCTGGCCGTTGAAGCTGGTGGTCGTCGCGATCGTATTGATCTGCGCGAGCGACTGCTGAACTTCCTGGTTCAGTGCCGCGCGGTTCGCAGCCGAGTTCGATGCGTTCGATGCCTGCACGGCGAGCTGACGGATCGTCTGCAGGTTGTTGGTGATTTGCGACAATGCGCTTTGGCCGGTTTGCGCCAGCGAAATGCCGTTGCTCGCATTCTGCTGTGCAACCGTCTGGCCATTGATCTGCGCTTGCAGCGTGGTCGAGATGGCGAGGCCAGCAGGGTTGTCGGCTGCGCTATTGATTGCCAGGCCCGACGACAGTTGCGTGATCGCGCTTGTCACGGCAGCCTGATTGTTCTGCAAATTGTTTTGCGCAATAATCGACGCAATATTGGTATTAATAATCGTGGTCATTCAATCACTCCTTCCTCGATGGTTGGCACAATCCGGCAAGTCAGCCGTAACGCCCGGCCCTGCATCGCGATGTCAATCTGCCGTCGTTAGTTGGGTTATCGGAAGGCCTGTGGAAATCTTTAGTCGGTGCTCCAAAATTCCTGCGGGGGGGGGTGAGCCCATTGGCGCGTCGGTTTGGCTGATGCGGTGCTCCGCCACCACCCTGCGACGCAAGCCTGGCGTCAAACCGCCGTGGGCGGGTGGCGCGAGCGCGTGCCGCGTTCGCGTGGCACCGTGGTCAGCACTACCGCTGTGATCGGACGCAATCGCGCCGCAAAACCCGAGTCAGGTCGCAACTTACGACAGGAGCGGTTCCTTTCGCGCCTTGGTCGTTGCCCCGCTCACTCGATGCCGCCGCTTCCCGGCAGTGGCATCTTCTAGAAAGGAATCGAAATAGATTTGATTCCGGATTGGCTCGCTTTTGCGCCTCTATTTCAGCCTTTGCTGGCTGATGATTTCATTCAGAATGACTGAGTCGCTTTATAAATACCTCAATTGCGTTTGACCACTGTAACGATGAACTCGCTTTGCAAGGCCTGCGGCAGCGTTCTCACCGGCCCGGATGACGATGCTTGCGCCGAGGCAAGTGCGAGCGCGCCGGCACTGATACGGTTCGCCGCGGTATTGGACGGCCAATGCCGCCACGCGGACGCCGCCGCGGTTCTCAAGGCCGCACTCCTCGCTGCACCCGCATTGCCGGGCTGGCGGGCGCGACTTGCGCTCTCGCTGTCGGCCGCCGGCGAACATGCCGCGGCGCGCGAGCAGTTCGAAGCCGTTGCGGGTGCCGTCGCATCCGCAGATGCCGTGGACCTGGACAATTCGCCGGGGTCGCGATTGAACGTCGCGTTTTCACGCACGCTTCTCGCGCTGGACGCGCCGAGCGAAGCGCTGGCGCAGGCGGACCGTGCAGTCGCGAGCGATCCCGACGACGCATGCGCCCACGCCGCGCGTGGCGACGCATTGGCTGCGCTGCTCAGACCAGCCGACGCGCTCACCGCCTATCAGCGCGCGGCCATGCTCGAATCGTCGCTGGCATGGGCGCACTATGGCATCGGCATGATGCTGATGGAGCTCGGACGGCCTATGGCCGCCTTGCAAGGCCTGTCCCGTTCGCTCGATCTGTCTGAACGCACGCAGCAGAACGGTGACGCACTGGCGCGGGTTCCCAGTCCTTCGACGCCGCTCAGCTATGCGTGTCTGCCGCGCCACGCCTTACCCGCATCTGCTATCCACGAGTCGATTGGAGTGGCATTGGCCAAAGGCGGGCAACCCGCGGACGCGCTGCCCTGGTTCGAACGTGCGCTCGACCTTGAGCCGGACAGGGCGACATGTCTGCGTCATATGGGCAACACTCTGGCGATGATGCGTGCCGACGACGCTGCGCTGACGTGCCTGCAGGCGGCCCGCCGCGTGCGTCCTGAGTGGGATGATGCGTGGCTCGACGAGGCGGGTTTGCTACTGCGTCGGGGCGACTATGCGGCAGGCTGGCGTGCGTATGGCAAGCGCGCAGGACAGCGGATGCTCGAAAGTCTGCCGTCCTGCTGGTCCGGCGAAGAGGCGCTCAGTGGCAAGACGATTCTGCTGATTGCCGAGCAGGGTCTCGGCGACACGATCCAGTTTGCGCGTTATGCGCCGCAAGTGGCGGCTCTCGCGCAGCGGGTAGTTCTTGAGGTTCAGGCGCCGCTGCGGCCGCTATTCGAGGAAGTGGGCCGGGACTGGGGTGTCGAGATCGTGGCACGCGGCGAAGCGCGACCCGAGGGCGACCATCAATGCCTGCTGCTCAGCCTGCCGCGCATCTTCCGAACGACGGCCGACACCGTTCCCGAACCAGCTGGTTATCTTCGCTCCCCGGTCGCGCGGCGAGCGCTGTGGCGCGACCGGCTGGCGGCCCACAGTGCGCCTGGGCGCTTACGGGTGGGGCTCGCCTGTGCTGGCAATCCGCAGTTCAGGAGCGACGCGCTGCGCTCTATTCCGCTTGCGGCCTTCGAAACCTGCTTTGACTTGCCGGGCATCGACTGGGTCATCCCGCAGCCTGAGATCCGCGACGCGGATCGGGCGGTGTTGGAACGGCATACCGGCGTGATCTCGTTCGGTGCCGAATTGCAGGACTTTGCCGATACTGCAGCACTGCTGGAACAACTCGACCTCGTGATTTCGGTCGATACATCGATCGCCCATCTGGCCGGGGCGCTTGCGCTCCCGGTATGGACCCTGTTGCCGCACATGCCGGATTGGCGCTGGATGCACGATAGGACCGACACCCCGTGGTACTCGAGCGCGCGCCTGTTTCGACAGACTGTGCCACACGACTGGAACGGCGTGATCGAGCGGGTGCGCGACGAGCTGTCAGTGCGCGTCGCGCGTCGCGCGTTGACGTGACTGAGCGGCAATTTCGTCGTGTTTCTTTACGGTTGGACTGATGAAGTTCCGCAGGCGGCCGGAAACCATGTTCCCGCGCGGGTCCAAGCAATGATTCGCGGAAGGGGCATGCGGCAAATGCAATAGGGGCGCGCTAGCAATTCTAGAAAGCGGTTCTGGGCGTGTGGTATCGCGTTCACCACATCAACTCATCGCCCGACGCAGCAGTCGCCGGCAGGCGAACCCAGTTGCCCAATCAACCCGCCATCGGGTCGGGTAAAATTGCTCTCTCGAACACCTCACGCTGAAGGAAATGGCAACCACAAAGCGATACGACTCGCTGCAAGTGCTTCGCGCGCTCGCGGCGCTCGGTGTCGTGGCATTTCACACGGAAGGGGATGTTGGCAAATACGGGTGGGTGCCCCACCTCTTCCAGCATGCGTCCCGGTACGGTGAAATCGGCGTCGACGTTTTCTTCGTCATATCCGGGTTCGTGATTGCCCTCGTAAGCTATGGAGAGCCGCGAGGGTTCGCGTCAGCCCGAAAATTCATGTTGGCGCGAATCGCACGCATAGTGCCGTTATATTGGGCGCTAACTGCGTTCTTTGTGGCGCTTATTGCCATCGCACCTTCAGCCTTTGGTCATGCACGGCTGGACCTTTGGCACGTGATCACGTCATTCCTGTTTTTGCCGTCGATCAATTGGGCCGGAATCATTGCGCCTGTTATCAATGTCGGTTGGACGCTCATTTACGAAGCCTGGTTCTACGTGGTGTTTGCCGCTGCGATGTGCATGACCAGTCGTCCCTTGATTGTCGTCGCGGCATTCCTTGGTCTGACTTCGTTGCTGCGGCTGGCTCACGGGTCAAGTGTGCCGTTCCTCGTCTACACGAACCCGATAGTGCTGGAGTTCGTCGCTGGCTGCTGTCTGGGCGCCTACTGCTCGAGAGGGAAGCGAATTTCGCTGTTAGCTGCGCTGGTTGCGCTTTTGGGCGTCCTCGCGCTCAGAAAGATGTATGCACCTACGCTGACTGATGACAATCGGTTCATCGTATTCGGACTGCCCGCATTTACGATTGTGTTTGTTGCTATCGGGCTCGAAGCTCGGATTGGGTGGAGTCGGTTTCTCAGCAAGTTGGGTGATGCTTCTTACTCGCTCTATCTGACGCATGTGCTCTCGATACCACTCACACTGAAGGTGATCCAGATGGCCGACGGGCAACATAGACTGCCTGGCGATCTGGTATGTATGGCAGTGGTGGTTGGCTCGGTTATCGTGGCCTTCGCGTGCCACCGTTTGCTGGAACGACCGATGACGCGGTCAGTCGGACGTTGGCTGAAACGGCGGGCAGGCAAGCCCGGGGTCGACCGGCGCGTTCAAGCGTAGCTTCGTGCTCGAAGGGCGGGAAGCAGCGGTACGCTCCGATTCAGGACACCAGAGCGCGCCGCAAGCGTGGCCGTTTTAGTGTTCCGCAACTTGGTTGAAGAGCCACAAGTACGTGATTGGCCAAGATGCTGTCCAGCATGACTGCACCAAGCAGCAACGGCATGAATCCAAGGACATCGTTCTGTATGCCAACTGAAACGCTCGCGAGCACACCCAATAAGGGATGCACGCGGAAGTAGCTGGGCGCATCCAAACGAATATGTTGAAGACGAGCCCGCAGGCGGCGGGGTATGCGTTTTGGCGCATGCGGCCATCGCAACGTCCATCTTCGAGTCGCGTGCACGCGAAAAGCAACGGAGGAGGGGGAGGAAGAAGAAGCAGAAACCGCTAAAACCATGCGGCTATTGGCGCGCCCGGCTGGGATCGAACCAGCAACCCCTGCCTTCGGAGGGCAGTACTCTATCCATTGAGCTACGGGCGCTTCGCCACGACAGCGCGGCAACCTGAGCGGATGCGACGCCAAAGCGAGACCGAGAGAATAACCCGTTTCAGCGCAACCGTCCACCGGACGGCCGATATGGCAAGGTCCGCAGCCCTCCGGCCGTCCCGCGCGCTCCGGGTAAACGCCTGCTGAACACCGCGCCGAGGGCCTCGCCGCCGTCGAAACCTTGCGTCTATAATCGTCCGTGCCTGATAGAACAAGAAGTTGCCGTCACGCTGTACCGCTCAAATATCCACGGAGACGAGACAAGCATGAGCGAAGCACCACACGGAGCCCCGATCAAAACCCTAGGACAGCTCATCGCGGCAGTCATCGCCGGGTTTGCTGTGCCGATCGTCATCATCGTTCTGCTGGCCCTCTACGTGGACAATTCCACCCGCACCGGCGCCGGCACCGACTCGCTGTCCGAAGCCGAAGTCACCGCCCGCATCAAGCCGCTAGCCCAGGTCGAAATTCGCGACGCCAACGCACCGCGCGTCTACAAGACCGGCGAAGAAGTCTACAAGGCCGTATGCTCCGCGTGTCACGCGTCGGGCGCGGCAGGCGCGCCGAAATTCACCAATACCGCCGACTGGGCGCCGCGCATCGCGCAGGGCTTCGACACGCTCTGGCACACGGCGCTCACCGGCAAGGGCGCCATGCCGCCGCGCGGCGGAACGAGCCCGGACGACTACAGCGACTTCGAAATCGCTCGCGCAGTCGTGTATATGGCCAACAACTCCGGCGCAAGCTTCCCGGAACCGGCGCAGCCTGCAGCAGGAGCAGGCGCAGCAGGCGCTTCGGGTGCAGCAGCGGCTTCCGGTGCAGCAGCGGCTGCGCCGTCGGCAGGCGCCTCGGATACAGCAGCCGCTCAGGCCGCCGCGGCAATGGCGGCCATGGCGAGCGTCCCGAAAGCCGCTGCTCCTGCGGCGAGCGGGGCGCAAAGCGCGGACGCATCGCAAGCCGGCAAAGCGCTGTATCAGCAGGTCTGCCAGGCCTGCCATGCGGCCGGCGTGCTGAACGCGCCCAAATTCGGCGACAAGGAAGCGTGGGCGCCGCGCCTGAAAGACCCGATGGACACGATCTATAACTACGCGCTGCACGGCAAGGGCGCAATGCCGCCGAAGGGTGGATCGACTGCATCGGATGCCGACGTCAAGGCAGCCGTCGACTACATGGTCAGCGCGGTGAAGTAAAGCAATCGACCCACCCGCCCGCGGCGTGTGTCACGATACGACAATCCCTGCACGGCAGCCGCGCGTGCAGGGATTTTTCATGGCTGGGCTTTTATGCGTCGGGCTCGATCGACCTACCCGGCGGCGGCGCCGGACGGCTGAACGGTTCGGCAAAGGCCAATGCCGGTGCGCTTCGAGCGAGCGCACTGAAACGGGCGTTCAACGTGGCGGGCGCGAGCCACGGATAGTCGAGGCCCTGCTGCAGCGCGCCGAGCAATGCGCCGTCCGCATCGGGCACCACGTCCATGCGGGCGATATGAATGTCGAACGCGCTGAGCGCGGCCGTGTTGTCGAAGGTCCATCGGTACACGCCATGGCCGACGCGCAATGCGCCGCTCGCCGTCTCACGCATCACCACCAGCCAGGGCAGAGCGTCGATCAACCCGTCACGCAGGTCGAGCGAATCGCATACGTAGTAGGTGCGGCATCGGGTGTATTGCGCGCCGAAATCCGTGACGAGCGTTTTCGCGATCGCGTCAGCGCCCACGACGCGGGCGGGAAATGTAATCGCGGATGTCGCAAGTGAAAAGGTGAGCACCGCGTCCGCCCTGAACGCTTCGTGGATGCGTTCGGGGCGGTTGTTGTCCTTCGCGTCGATGTAGGTTTCGAGCGCGCGGCGATACGGTGCGAGCGGCGGCAGGGTCATTCAGGCGTTCTCCGATTCAGGCCCGCCGGCATGGACCGACGAGCCACGCCACTCTAGCGCAAGCCCGCGAAAAAACACCCAAGCACATCCGGCGCGCAGGGTCTTGCGAGACCCCTCAAGGCTTCTGCAACAACGCCTTTAAACTCGCGAGCCGGTCTTTCGGCGACATGGGCGCTTCTTCGGGCGTCGGCGGCGGCGCATCGTCGAGCAGCATTTCGGGGATGAAGCGCGACGGCTCGCACACCACCGTCTCTCGCGCGCGCTTGCGCTTCTTGCACCAGTTCAGATGCAAACTGCGCTGCGCACGCGTGATCGCCACGTACATGAGACGGCGTTCTTCCTCGATGCGCGCATCGTCGATGGGTTCGTCGTCGGCGCCGCCGCGATGCGGCATGATGCCCTCCTCCACGCCGACCAGAAACACGTGCGGATACTCGAGCCCCTTCGACGCATGCACGGTGGAAAGCCGCACCGCATCCGGGTCTTCCTCGCGGCCTTCGAGCATCGACATCAGCGCGACTGTCTGGATCAGGCCGAGCAGGTTCTTGCCGGTGTCGCCGAAACCGTCGGCGGTGTCGTAGCCGGTCGCTTCGCTGTTGGCGGCGCCCTCGGGCTCGGCCTTGGTGCCTTTGCGCTTGAGCCACTCGATGAACTCCAGCACGTTCTGCCATTTGGCCTGCGCCTGGCGTTCGTCAAAAGCGTCGTACAGATACGCTTCGTAATGGATCGCGTCCATCAGTTCGTCGAGCAGCGTGCCGGCCGCGTCCTTCTCCGCGCGGTCGGTGAGGCGCTGCATGAAGTCGCAGAACACGCGCATCGGTTCGATCTGGCGCGGCGACAGACGGGCTTCGATGCCGCCCATGTACACCGCCTCGAACAGCGACACCTTCGCCTGACCCGCGAACGAGCCGAGCGCTTCGAGCGTCGTATTGCCGACGCCGCGGCGCGGTGTAGTGATCGCGCGGATGAACGCGGGATCGTCGTTGGCGTTGGCGACGAGGCGCAGGTACGCGCAGATGTCCTTGATCTCGGCCTTGTCGAAGAACGACTGGCCGCCGGACAGCACGTAGGGAATCCGCTCGCGACGCAGCACCTGCTCGAAGATGCGCGCCTGGAAGTTGCCACGGTACAGGATCGCGTAGTCGCGGAAATTCGTGCGCCGCTCGAATTTATGCGCCGACAGGCGGAACACGACCGACTCGGCCTCGTGTTCCTCGTCGTTGCAAGGCGTGACGGTGATCGTGTCGCCCATCCCGTGTTCGGACCACAGCTTCTTTTCGAACAGCTTCGGGTTGTTGGCGATCACGTTGTTCGCGGCGGTCAGAATCCGCACCGTGGAGCGGTAGTTCTGTTCCAGCTTGATCAGGTGCAGCTTCGGAAAATCCTTGCTGAGCTGCCCCAGGTTTTCCAGTGTCGCGCCGCGCCACCCGTAGATTGCCTGGTCATCGTCGCCGACTGCGGTAAACGCCGCGCGCTTTCCCGCCAGCAGCTTCACCAGTTCGTACTGGCATGCGTTGGTGTCCTGGTACTCGTCGATCAACAGATAGCGCAATTTGTTCTGCCAGCGCTCGCGCACCGGCTCGTTCTTCGCGAACAGCTCAGCAGGTAGACGGATCAGATCGTCGAAGTCGACCGCCTGGTACGCGTGCAGCGTCGCCACGTAATTGCGGTAGACGATGGCGGCCTGCTGCTCGTCCTCGTTCGCGGCGATCGCGATCGCCTCCTCGGGCATGATCAGGCCGTTCTTCCACAGCGAGATGATCGACTGAATCCTGCGGATGAAGCCCTTGTCCGTCGAGCCAACCTGCTCCTGGATCATGCCGAAGCAGTCGTCCGAATCCATGATCGAGAACTGCGGCTTCAGACCGACGTGTTGCGCCTCCTGCCGCAGAATCTGCACGCCGAGCGAGTGGAACGTGCAGACCGTCAACTGATTGACCGGCACTTTGCGGCCTTCCTTGCCAGGCGTGGTGAGCGTCTTGCCCTCGAGCAGCTTGCCCACGCGCTCGCGCATTTCCGCTGCGGCCTTGTTCGTGAACGTGACGGCGGCGATGTGGCGCGGCTCGAAACCTTTGGCTTCGATCAAGTGCGCGATTTTCTGCGTAATCACGCGCGTCTTGCCACTGCCTGCGCCGGCGAGCACGAGACACGGACCGTCGAGATAACGGACCGCTTCATTTTGAGCGGGGTTCAGGCCTGCGAACATCGTTTTTGGGGTGGGCAATTCGGTTGAAAACGGCGGTTGAAACGGCGGTTGACCGCGGCGCTGCAAGCGACGGTTGAAAGCGCATCGGCGATTCATGGCTGGCCGAAGGCTCGGGAGTTTGCTGCGCGGTGGGCGTCGGCTGGACCGGGCGCCCCCGGTGGTGCAAAGGCGTCGCGGTTCCCTGCGCTTCGCGCGAGACGAGCGATGTTAACATGGACGACCCGATGGACAACCCGATGCCCGACCCGATGGACATCGACTGAGATCCTCAACGCATCGCCGCGAAGACGCTGATGGTGCGCCTGCGCGACATGCCACAATTGCGGTGTTGCGCGCCTCGCCGCGGTGGCAAAGCGGCGCGCCGTTTTTTGCAGGAAGACACGCATGTCCGCATCGCTAAATATTGGACTGATGGGCTACGGTTTTGCCGGCGCGACCTTTCATGCGCCGGTGATCGCCCATTGCGGACGCGCCAGCGTCGGCGCCATCGCCACGAGTCAGCCCGAGCACGCGCTGGCCGACTATCCGCACGCGAAGATCGTGGCCGACTTCGACGCGCTTCTGTCGCTTGACGACATCGAGTGCGTCGTGATTGCAACGCCCAACGACACGCACTTCGACCTTGCGCGCCGCACGCTCGAAGCCGGCAAGCACGTGGTGGTCGACAAGCCGGTCACGCTAAGCGCCGCCGACGCGCACACGCTCGTCAACATTGCGCTCGCGCGCGGCAAGCTGTTCGTGCCGTTTCACAACCGCCGCTGGGACGGCGATTTCCTGACCGTGCGCGACCTGCTCGCCCGCGCCGAGCTGGGGCGGGTCGCGCATTTTGAATCGCATTTCGACCGCTTTCGCCCGCAAGTACGCCAGCGTTGGCGCGAAGAAGTCTCCCGCGGCGGCGGCTTGCTGTTCGACCTCGGGCCCCATCTGATCGATCAGGCGTTGACGCTGTTCGGCGCGCCGCAAACCGTATCGGCAACGGTGCGCACGCATCGCGACGCGGCCAGCGCGCCCGACTACGTCCACATTCAGCTCGGCTACGGCGAGTTCGAGGTGGTGTTGCACGCGAGCGCGTTGACGGCGCTGGTCGCGCCGCGCTTCGCGATCCACGGCACGCGCGGCAGCTATGTGAAGCATGGCCTCGACACCCAGGAGGACCAGTTGCGGGCCGGTCTGCGCCCCGGCGACGAAGGCTTCGGCGCCGGCAATCCGGCCGGCCTGTTGCGCGTGCTGGAAGGCGAGCGGGAAGTCGAGCGCGAAGTGCCCACGCGCAACGGCGACTACGCCGGGTTCTATATCGCACTGGCCGACGCGATTCAGAACGGCGTCGCATTCCCCGTAAAGCCACAGGATGCGGTCGACGTGATGACCATCATCGAGCTTGCCGCGCGCAGTTCGGACGAAGGCGTGCGGCTGCCGTTCCAGCGGATTCGCTGAGTGGCTGCGCGGCCCGTCATAGACGCTTGTGTACCTAAAAACGCACCGCCGGGCGCGCCGCGCGGGTATGGGCCTGACCTCCTCGAGAGGAATATAGCGTTACAACTTTGCACGCCTCCCGGTCAGCGCGCCGCCGCGGTCATCCGTTGCTATCCCGGTAACATCACCCAAGAAAATCACCTCCGGAGAGTCCATGCCCCGTACCCTTCGCGCAATTGCCGCAAGCGCCCTGCTGATTTCTCTCGTCGCCTGCGTGATGACCCCGCAGCCGGCGCCCGTGGCGCGCCCAGGCCCACAACAGATCGCCGACCAGCGTCTGCATCAGGTCGACGGCCGCATCGATAACCTGGGCCGCCGCATCGACAAGCGCGTGAATCAGGGCGACTACCCGCCGCCGCAAGGCGCGGCGCTGCATCATCGGCTCGAGGTGATCCATCAGGAAGCGCACGACATGGCCGCGCAACACGGCGGCGGCCTTACCGCCGACGAGCAGCGCGTGCTGAATCAGGAACTGGACAACGCCGCCCATGTTATTGGCGCATAGCGGTCGGCGGTTCCGGCACTGAACGGACACGATCGCGGACCGCACGTCCCGCGCCTTTTTGATGCCGGCGCCGCGCGGTGCCAACCACCATGCAGGTCGTCGGCGTTTATTTGACAAGCCCCCAGCCGTCGCGTACATTCGCCGCACGCGTCGGGAGAGCGCGCTGGCCGCCGAACATCGCAGGCCGCGCCGCCGAAGGGGCACACCCGCAAACTCTCAGGCAAAAGGACCGACCGCGTCGAAAGACCCACGCCAAGGCACGTCCAGGCACCGGTTTTTCGCACTCTGGAGAGCGGCAGTAGCCGCCTGCGTCGTGTCGACACCACGCAGGCTCAGGCAAGCTGCCCACCGAAGGGGCGCGCGTTTTACCGTGACAGATCAACGTCCGCGGCAGCGCAATCTCTCAGGTATCGAGGACAGAGGGGTCATGCAGAACCACGCTCGCAGGCATCCGCCCGCGAGGCGCGGCACCGCATGACCTTTTTTGTTCCGCGAGATGCCCGAGGCCCCATGACCGAACTCAAACACACCCCGCTCCACGCCGCTCACCGTGCGCTGAACGCCCGCATGGTCGATTTCGGCGGCTGGGACATGCCTGTCAATTACGGCTCGCAGATCGAGGAACACCGCGCCGTGCGCACCGACGCCGGCATGTTCGACGTCTCGCACATGTGCGTGGTCGACTTCACCGGCGACCGCGTGCGCGCCTTCTTCGAATACGCGCTGGCCAACAACGTCGGCAAGCTGCAAACACCCGGCCGCGCGCTCTATTCCTGTCTGCTGAATCCGAACGGCGGCGTGATCGACGATCTGATCGTCTATTACTTCGGCGAAGATCACTTCCGCGTGGTCGTCAACGCCGGCACCGCCGACAAAGATATTGCGTGGTTCGGCCAACTGAACGCCGAAGGCGGCTTTGGCCTCACCATCGCGCCGCGCCGCGACTTCGCGATCGTCGCCGTGCAAGGGCCGAACGCCCGCGCAAAAGTCTGGCAAACGGTGCCCGCCGTGCGCGGCGCCACCGAAGCGCTCAAGCCGTTCACCGCCGCACGCATCGAAGAGACGCCGTTCGGCGAACTGACTGTCGCGCGTACCGGCTACACCGGCGAAGACGGCTTCGAAATCATCGTGCCGGCGGACCACGTTCAGGCACTCTGGGGCGCGCTGTACGCGCAAGGGGTGCGCCCGGCCGGCCTCGGCGCGCGCGACACGCTGCGCCTCGAAGCCGGCATGAACCTGTACGGCCAGGACATGGACGACAATGTCTCGCCGCTCGACGCCGGTCTCGCATGGACGGTCGACCTAACGTCGCCGCGCGAGTTCGTCGGCAAGAGCCGGCTCGAAGCCGACGGCTCGAAGGCCGCGTTCGTCGGCCTGATCCTGCTCAAGGAAAACGGCAAGGCGGCGGGTGTGCTGCGCGCGCATCAGAAAGTCCTCACGCCGCACGGCGAAGGCGAAATCACCAGCGGCACTTTTTCCCCGACGATGCAGGAATCCATCGCGTTTGCGCGCGTGCCTAAAGGCGTGCAGCCGGGCGACACCGTTCACGTTCAGATTCGCGACAAAGCCGTGCCCGCAAGCGTGGTAAAACTGCCGTTCGTGCGCAATGGCACGGTGCTGGCGGTTTGAGCAGCCGCGCGCGCGTCCCCTTCAAGTCAACAACGAACACACCGCATAGGAGCATCCCATGAGCATCCCGGCCGATCTGAAATACACCGAATCGCACGAGTGGGTCCGCACCGAAGCGGACGGCACGCTGACGGTCGGCATCACCGACCACGCGCAGGAAGCGCTCGGCGACATCGTCTTCTTCGAAGTCCAGCAACTGGGCAAGAGCGTGACCGCGGGCGACACCGTCGCCGTGATCGAATCGGTGAAGGCCGCTTCCGATATCTATGCGCCCGTCTCGGGCGAGATCGTCGAAGCGAACAGCGCCGTGGCCGACTCGCCCGATTCGGTCAACAGCGCACCGTATGAAAGCTGGCTCTTCAAGATCAAGCCCGCCGCCGATGCAGCGCTGGACCGCCTGATCGACGCCGACGCGTACACCAAATCGATCGGCGCCTGATTCACATTTCGTTAAACGTCAGGTGCGGCTTCGCGAGGCATCGTGCGCCGCACCGCCAGGAACACCCATGAAGCTCGACCACCCGGATCGTCTGATGAACCGCACTCCTCTCTCGCTCGCCGCGCTCGAAGTGCATGACGCCTTCGCCGAACGGCACATCGGCCCGGATTCGGCCGACCAGCAAGCGATGCTCGACGCCCTCGGCTTCGCGTCGCGCGCGGCGCTGATCGACGCCGTGATTCCGAAGACGATCCGCCGCACGGAAACGCTGCCGCTCGGCCCCTTCGCGCAACCGAAGAGCGAAGCCGAAGCGCTCGCCGCGCTGCGCGAGCTGGCGGACAAGAACCAGGTGTTCCGCTCGTACATCGGCCAGGGCTACTACAACACGCACACGCCGACGGTGATCCTGCGCAACGTGCTCGAAAACCCGGCGTGGTACACCGCGTACACGCCGTATCAGCCTGAAATCTCGCAAGGGCGTCTGGAAGCGTTGCTGAACTTCCAGCAGATGATCGTCGACCTGACGGGTCTGGCCATCTCGAACGCGTCGCTGCTCGACGAGGCCACCGCCGCCGCGGAAGCGATGACGCTGCTGCAACGGGTGGGCAAGCCGAAGTCGAATGTGTTCTTCGTCGCCGACGACGTGCTGCCGCAAACTATCGAAGTGGTGAAGACGCGCGCCACGCCGGTCGGCATCGAAGTGAAAGTGGGCCCCGCCGCCGAAGCCGCGCATGCCAATGCATTCGGCGTGCTGCTGCAATACCCGGGCGTGAACGGCGACGTGCGCGACTACCGCAAGCTGACCGAGGCGATTCACGCAGCGGGCGGCCACGTGGTGGTCGCCGCCGATCTGCTCGCGCTCACCCTGCTCACGCCGCCGGGCGAATGGGGCGCGGACGTGGCCGTCGGCAATACGCAGCGCTTTGGTGTGCCGGTCGGCTTTGGCGGCCCACACGCCGCTTACCTTGCCGTGCGCGACGAATTCAAGCGTCAGATGCCGGGCCGTCTCGTCGGCGTGACCGTCGACGCGCAAGGCAATTCCGCGCTGCGTCTGGCGCTGCAAACACGCGAACAACATATCCGCCGCGAGAAAGCCACCTCGAACGTGTGCACCGCGCAAGCGCTGCTCGCGATCATGGCCAGCATGTACGCGGTCTATCATGGCCCGCACGGTCTCAAGACCATAGCGCTGCGCGTGAACCGGATCGCCGCGCTGCTCGCCGAAGGCGCGAAGCAACTCGGCTATACGCTCGTCAACGAAACCTTCTTCGACACGCTGACCTTTGATACCGGCGCGCGCACGCAAGCGCTGCTCGACGCGGCAACGGCGAAGCGCATCAATCTGCGCCGCGTGAGCGCGACGCAAGTCGGCCTGTCGATCGACGAAACCACCACGCGCCACGATCTGGCCGATCTGCTCGCCGTCTTCGCGCAAGCGGCTTTCGTCAGCGACGCGCCGCAAGTCGACGCGCTCGACGCCACGCTCGCGGCGTCGAACACGGCGTCCGTGCCGGCCGCGCTGGAGCGCACCAGCGCGTACCTCACGCACCACGTGTTCAACCGTCATCATTCGGAAACGGAAATGCTGCGCTATTTGCGCAGCCTGTCGGACAAGGATCTCGCGCTCGACCGTTCGATGATTCCGCTCGGCTCGTGCACGATGAAGCTGAACGCGACGTCGGAAATGCTGCCGGTCACATGGCCCGAATTCGGCCAGATCCATCCGTTTGCGCCGGCCGATCAAACCGTCGGCTATCGCGAGATGATCGATCAGCTCGAAGAGATGCTGGTCGCCGCAACCGGCTACGCTGCCGTGTCGCTGCAACCGAATGCCGGCTCCCAGGGCGAGTACGCGGGCCTGTTGATCATCCACGCGTATCATGCGTCGCGCGGCGAAGCGCATCGCAACGTCTGCCTGATTCCCGCTTCGGCGCACGGCACCAACCCGGCGTCCGCGCAGATGGCCGGCATGCAGGTCGTGGTGGTCGCGTGCGACGCGCAGGGCAACGTCGATATCGAAGACCTGAAGAAGAAGGCCGCCCAGCACGCCGATAAGCTGGCGGCGATCATGATCACGTATCCGTCCACGCACGGCGTGTTCGAGGCGAATGTCCGCGAAATATGCGAGACCGTGCACGCGCACGGCGGTCAGGTGTATGTGGACGGGGCGAACATGAACGCGATGGTCGGCCTGTGCGCGCCGGGCCAGTTCGGCGGCGACGTCTCGCACCTGAATCTGCACAAGACCTTCTGTATTCCGCACGGCGGCGGCGGACCGGGCGTCGGTCCGGTCGCGGTCGGCGCGCACCTCGCGCAGTTCCTGCCGAACCAGATATCGTCGGGCTATGCGCGCGCGGCCAACGGTATCGGCGCGGTGTCGGGCGCACCATACGGTTCCGCGTCGATCCTGCCGATCTCGTGGATGTACATCGCGATGATGGGCGCGAAGAACCTGACCGCCGCAACGGAAACCGCGATCCTCAACGCGAACTACGTCGCCAACAAACTCGCGCCGCACTATCCGGTGCTGTATTCGGGCCCGGGCGGACTGGTTGCGCACGAGTGCATTCTCGATCTGCGCCCGCTGAAGGAAACCAGCGGCATCACCGTCGACGACGTCGCCAAGCGCCTTGCCGACTACGGCTTCCACGCGCCGACGATGAGCTTCCCGGTGCCCGGCACGTTGATGGTCGAGCCGACCGAATCGGAATCGAAGGAAGAACTCGATCGCTTCATCGAAGCAATGATTGCAATCCGGGACGAAATCCGCGCGGTCGAGGAAGGCCGCTCGGACCGCGAGGACAATCCGCTAAAGCATGCGCCGCACACCGCGGCGGTCGTGATCGCCAACGACTGGAAGCATGCTTATGCGCGCGAAACCGCCGCGTATCCGCTGCCCACGTTGATCGCGAAGAAGTATTGGCCGCCGGTCGGCCGTGCGGACAACGTGTATGGCGACCGCAATCTGTTCTGCTACTGCGTGCCGATCGCCGACTACGAGTAAGCGCCAGTCAGCGTGAGCGCGCGCGCAGCGTGCTGCCCGCAACACGCGGCAGCACGCTGCGCGGTTCGACCCGGGCTTCTGTCGCTCGTGGCCGCAAACGGCTAACATCACACACCGAATCAGCCTAACGAGGAGTTTCGCATGGCGCGAAAGGTGCGATCGATGCAAAGCCGAGCCGCGGCAACGCCAGCCCGCACATGGCGACAAATTTGCGCCGGCTTGCTGGCTGGCGCGACGGCGCTGCTGCCGCTGCGGCAAGCGCAGGCCGCGATGAATTTTTGCGCGGCGCCCGCGTTGCAAACCAGCGAGCGCACCAACGCCGACCCCGGCGTGAAAGCGCTCGTCGGCAATGTGCAGGCGCATCTGAACGAGCAGCCGCATGCGCTCGCGAAGTTGCATACCGAGGGCACCTTGCCGCACGAGGGCATCTACGATCAGAGCGTCGAAGCCGAGAAAGATCTCGATCTGCTGCGCGACGCCGCGCTCGCATGGCGCGCGACCAGCGACGACCGCTATCTGAAGCTCGCGGACCGCCTGCTGTACGGGTGGGTCACGACTTATCAGCCGAGCTTCAATCCGATCGACGAAACGCGTTTCGAAGGACTGATCCTCGCATACGACATGACGGCGAGCGCGTTGCCCGTGAAAACGCGCAACGCGGCGATGGCGTTCCTGACAAAGCTCGCCAACGGGTACATCGCGCAGATCGACGCGCAGCCGCGACCGCTGAAAGGCACCTTCCGCAACAATTGGCAGAGTCACCGCACCAAGCTGATCGCGATGGCCGCGTTCACGCTCGATAACCGCAAAATGATCGACGCGGCGCAGCGTCTGTTCGTCGAGCATATCGGTGACAACATCGCGCCGGACGGCTCGACCATCGACTTTCGCGAGCGCGACGCGCTGCACTACGTGACCTACGATCTGCAGCCGCTCGTCATGGCCGCGCTGGCCGCGCGCCGCCACAACCGCAACTGGCTGCAGGAGAAGGGCGCGAACGGCGCCACGCTGCTCGCCGCGCTCGACTGGCTGGTGCCGTTCGCCTCCGGCGCTCAGGCGCATGAGGAATTCGTGCATTCGAACGTGCAGTTCGATGCAAAGCGTCGCGAGGCCGGCTTGCCCGGCTACTCGGGCCAATGGGACCCGCAGAACGCGACGGAACTGTTTCACCTCGCGGCGCGTCTGGACGGACGCTTTACGCCGATCGCGCGGCAGCTCGCACCGACGCCGCCCGCGTGGCTCGCGGTGTGCTTACCGCTGCCCGCGCGCTAACATCTACTTATCAGCAGGAGCAGTCAATGGCAGTCAGCGTGTTCGACCTCTTCAAAATCGGCATCGGTCCGTCCAGTTCGCATACGGTCGGGCCGATGCGCGCCGCGCTGATGTTCGCTCAAGGGCTTGAACGCGACGGACTGCTGCAAGCAACCGCAGCGGTGAAAGCGGACCTGTACGGATCGCTCGGCGCGACCGGCAAGGGACACGGCACGGATCGCGGCGTGATGCTCGGCCTGATGGGCGATGCGCCGGACACGGTCGACCCTGACACCATCGCGCAACGCCTGGAAGCGGTGCGCGTGTCGCGCAAGCTCCCGCTGCTCGGCAAGCACGAGGTGCCGTTCGTACAGAAGGATCAGATTTCGTTTTACCGCCAGGCGCTCGCCGAGCATCCGAACGGCCTGAAGCTGCGCGCTTTCGATGCGCAGGGCGAAACGTTGCGCGAGTCGACTTATCTGTCGGTCGGCGGCGGCTTCGTCGTGACGGCCGGCGCACCCAACACGAAGGTGCTCGCCGCCGTCGATCAACTGCCGCACGCGTTTCGCACCGGCAACGAGCTGCTCGCGCTGTGCGCGTCCACCGGCAAGAGCATCGCGCAGTTGATGTGGGACAACGAGCGGGTCTGGCGCACGGAAGAAGAGATCCGCGCCGGCTTGCTGAAGATCTGGGATGTGATGCAATCCTGCGTGGCGCGCGGCTGCGGCATCAACAACCCCGATGCCGACGGTCATTTGCCTGGTCCCTTCCAGGTGAAGCGCCGTGCGCCGCAGTTGTATCGCGGGCTCTCGGGCAACCCCGAACTCGCGCTGCGCGATCCGTTGTCGATGATCGACTGGATCAATCTTTATGCGATCGCGGTCAACGAAGAGAATGCCGCGGGCGGCCGCGTCGTCACCGCGCCGACCAACGGCGCGGCCGGCATCATTCCGGCCGTGCTGCATTACTACACGCGCTTCATGCCCGGCTCGAACCAGCAGGGCGTGACCGACTTTCTGATGACGGCGGCGGCGATCGGCATTCTGTACAAGCTGAACGCGTCGATTTCCGGCGCGGAAGTGGGCTGCCAGGGCGAAGTCGGCGTGGCCTGCTCGATGGCGGCGGGCGCGCTCGCGGCCGTGATGGGTGGCACGCCGAAGCAGGTGGAGAACGCCGCCGAGATCGGCATGGAGCACAACCTTGGGCTGACCTGCGATCCAGTCGGCGGAATGGTGCAGATTCCGTGCATCGAACGCAATGCGATGGCATCGGTGAAGGCGGTCAACGCGGCGCGCATGGCGTTGCGCGGCGACGGCAGCCACTATGTGTCGCTTGATTCGGTCATCAAGACCATGCGCGAGACCGGCGCGGACATGAAGACCAAGTACAAGGAAACGTCCCGTGGCGGGCTGGCAGTGAACATCGTGGAATGTTGAACGGGATGCGAGATTGCGCATGATGACGCGGGCCACAGCCCGCGTTTTGATTGGTGCGTTCCCTATTCATGTTCTCAGTCCACTGCCGACACATTTGCGTTGCGCCATGACAGCGAACGCGTGCCCGGCGTAAGCTGTCGAGGCGCCCATCGCCCGGCGTTACCCGTTCCACCGATGCGGCAATCCGACCGCAATCACGCACTGCCTGGAGGTTTCCTCGTAATGTCGCTGCCGACTGCTCCCGTTTCGGATTCCAACGCCGTTCGCACGACCGGCGCACGCCTCATCGTCGATGCTTTGCTCACGCACGGTGTCGAACGCGTTTTCTGTGTTCCCGGCGAGAGCTTTCTCGCCGTGCTGGATTCGCTGCACGACGAGACCGAGCAGATTCAGACCATTGTCTGCCGTCACGAAGCCGCAGCGGCAAACATGGCGGAAGCGGTCGGCAAACTGACGGGCCGACCGGGCGTTGCGATCGTCACGCGCGGACCGGGCGCCACGCATGCGTCGATTGGTGTGCACACCGCTTTCCAGGACTCTACGCCGATGATCCTGCTGATCGGCCAGTGCGCTCGGGAACATCTCGATCGCGAGGCGTTCCAGGAAATCGACTATCGGCGCATGTTCGGCCAGATGGCGAAGTGGGTCGCGCAGATCGACGATCCCAAGCGCATTCCGGAATATCTGAGCCATGCGTTTCATACGGCGACGTCCGGGCGGCCAGGACCGGTCGTGCTGTCCCTGCCGGAAGATGTGTTGAGTGAGGCATGCGATGCGGTAGCCGGCGCTCCGGCTTATCAACGCGTGGCGGCATCGCCTTCAGCAGCGCAGATCGAGAAGCTGCGTCAGTTGCTCGAAGGCGCGCAACGGCCGATGGTGATAGCGGGCGGCAGCGGCTGGACGCCGGCCGCGTGCGCGGACCTGCGGCGCTTCGTCGAGAACTGGCGATTGCCGATCGGCCTCGCGTTCCGCTTTCAGGACACGCTCGATAACGACCATCCGAACTATGCGGGCGACGTCGGCCTCGGCATCAATCCGGCCTTGGCGCAGCGCATCCGCGATGCCGACTTGCTGCTCGTACTGGGCCCGCGCCTGGGTGAAGCGACGACGAACGGCTACACGCTGCTGGACATTCCGAAAACGAAGCAGACGCTCGTCCACGTACACCAAGGCGCGGAAGAATTGGGACGCGTGTATGCCGCGGATTTGCCGATCGTCTCGGGCATGCCGGAGGTGGCCGGGTTGCTGGCGGCGTTGCGGCCGTCTTCCGGCACGCTGGCCTGGGCCGGCACCGCCGACGACGCGCATCGCTCGTATCTGGACTGGCGCAAGCCGCGCCCGATCCCCGGCGATGTGCAAATGGGCGAGGTGATTCAGCAATTGCGCGCACATCTGCCCGACGACGCGATCGTGACCAACGGCGCGGGCAATTACGCGACGTGGCTGCATCGGCATTTCTCGTATCGGCACTATCGCTCGCAGCTCGCGCCGACGAGTGGCGCAATGGGCTATGGCGTACCGGCGGCCATCGCGGCAAAGTCGATGTACCCGCATCGCCCCGTTGTCGCGCTAGCCGGCGACGGCTGCTTCATGATGGCCGCACAGGAACTCGCCACCGCGATGCAGTACGACCTTCATGTGCTTTTCATCGTCGTGAACAACAGCCAGTTCGGCACGATCCGGATGCACCAGGAGCGGCACTATCCGAACCGCGTGCATGGCACCGGGCTGACGAATCCTGACTTCGCGGCGTTCGCGCGGTCGTTCGGCGCACATGGCGAGACTGTCGAGCGCACGGAGGATTTTCTGCCGGCATTGCAACGTGCGATGAGCGCGGAGCGCGCGGCGGTGATCGAGATTCGCATGACGCAGGAAGCCAGTACGCCGGGCGCAACGCTGGAACAGATTCGCGAGCAGGGACGGAAGACGCGCGCAGGGTAGTCATGCAGCGGTGATGGAGCCGCAGCAGTGCAGCGTGAGCGCCCCCAAAAAAAACCCCGCCGAAGCGGGGTTTCTTCCATCATCAACAGCACGGCATGCAGCAAAACCTGCTTACTTCCCGCCCACGCTTTGCAGGGTCGTCCACTTGCCGTCGACCACCTTGTACAGCGTGATGCCGCCGTTCTTCAGGTCACCGTGGCCGTCGTACGCGAGGTTCGACGACGTCACCGCCGGCATCGAGGTCTTCGCGAGCACCGGCAGGTACTTGGCCGGATCAGTCGAATTGGCGGTCTTCATCGCAGCGAACATCGCCATTGCGCCGTCGAAAGCGTACGGCGAGTACGTTTGCACGTCTTCGTTGAAACGCTTCTTGTACTTCGCGACGTAGTCCTTGCCGCCCGGCATTTCTTCCAGCGGCAAGCCGGCAAGCGATGCCACCGTGCCGTTGGCCGCGTCGCCCGCGAGCTTGATGAAGGTCGGCGTGTGGACCATTTCGCCGCCCATCAGCGGCGCCTTCACGCCGAGCTGCTTCATCTGCTTGACCATCGGCGCGGCTTGCGAGTCTGCGCCGCCGTAATAGATCAGGTCCGGGTTCGCCGACTTCAGCTTGGTCAGGATCGACTTGAAGTCCACGGCCTTGTCGTTCGTGTATTCACGATCGACGATGGTCGCGCCCGCCGCCTTCGCCGCCTTCTCGAACTGATCGGCCAGACCCTGGCCGTAAGCCGTGCGGTCGTCGACGATCGCGATCTTCTTCATACCGAGGCTCTTGACCGCGAATGCGCCAGCGACCGAGCCTTGCTGCGTGTCGGACGTCATCATGCGGAAAGTGGTTTTGAAGCCCTGCTGCGTGTATTCCGGCGCCGTCGCCATCGCGATTTCCGGGATGCCCGCGTTCGCATAGATGCGCGAAGCAGGAATCGTGGTGCCCGAATTGAAGTGGCCGAGCATGCCCTTGATGCCGTCATCCACCAGCTTTTGCGCGACGGTCGTGCCGGTGCGCGGGTCAGCCTGGTCGTCGGCCGAATCCAACACGAAGCGAACCTGCTTGCCGCCGATCACCGGCTTGCTCGCGTTCATCTCTTCCACAGCCAGCGTGATGCCGTTCTGGAAGTCCTTGCCATAGTGAGCCTGCGCGCCCGTCATCGGACCGGCGAAACCCACCTTCACGTCTTCCGTCGATTGAGCATTGGCCGTCCCCGCCAGCGACATTGCCGCAACCAGTGCTGCGCCTGCCAGCTGTTTCATCTTGTGTTGCATAGCTTCTCCTTGGTACCAGTGTGGATGGAGCAATATCGGGGTCGCCGTATCGCTTCCGTTTTTGCCGCGCGCCCCCAAACCTGTCGCTTCGCGGCAGGCCCCCGATGGCGCAATCCGCATGGGACGTCCTTCGGATGAAAAACCTGGGAGCGGCCCGGCGTTTTCTTGAGAGCGGATCGTGTGAGGTTCGCTCAACCGATCGTCATCAAATTCGCATTGCCGCCTGCTGCTGCCGTATTCACGCTGACCGAGCGTTCCGTCAACAGACGCTCGAGCGCATAATCCTCTTCGCCGCTTTCCAGCGCGCCCGCCGCGACGCCCTGCACCGAGACGATCGGTCCCGGACGCTTCGCGACTTCCTTCACCAGCGCGAGCAGTTCGTCGCCGTCACCTTCGAACAGCACGGCGTCGAACGGCGCGTCGGCGCTCTTCTTCACGCTGGCGTACGACTTCAGCGACGCGGGCAACTGCGACACCAATTGCTCACCCGCCGGGCCTTCGAACAGCGCACGGTTTCCGGTCGCCAGCGCTGCGGCGAACTGCACGCGCGCGCCGCTAGCGGTCGACGCCACACACAGCACCGTGCCGCGCGCGGCCAGCGTGTAGGTATTGCGCTCGCCGGTCGGTCCCGACAACACCGCGGTCGCGCCCGCCGGTACGTGCGACAGATAACCATCGCAGCGCGCGGCCAGTTGCGGCTGACGCTCGGCGATGAGCCAGTCGCGCAGCGCAGTCAATGCGGCGGACGGATTGTCGCTGTTTTCAGCGGCTTGCGGTACATCCGCGATCAAAGCCTTCGCGAGCGACTGCGGCAAACCCGCCGGACGCTTGGCGAGCAAGCGCTGCAGATACAGCGCGCCGCCCGCTTTGGGGCCCGTGCCCGACAGGCCTTCGCCGCCGAACGGCTGCACGCCGACGACCGCGCCGATCACGTTGCGGTTCACGTAGATGTTGCCGACGTGCGCGCGGCTGATCACGTGCCCGATGGTTTCATCGATCCGCGTGTGGATGCCGAGCGTCAGGCCGTAGCCGGTCGCGCGGATCTGTTCGAGCAGCTTGTCGAGCTGGCTGCGGCGGTAACGCACAACGTGCAGCACCGGCCCGAACACCTCGCGCTTCAGTTCGTCGATGCTGTCGAGTTCGATCAGCGTCGGCGGCACGAAGGTGCCCTGCGCGGTGCCTTCCGGCGCCGCCAGTTGCTCGACGTTGCGGCCCTTGTCGCGCATTGCGGCGACGTGCGCGTCGATGCCGCGCTTGGCGTCGAGGTCGATCACCGGGCCGACGTCGATCGACAGGCGGTCCGGATTGCCGAGTGCCAGTTCGCGCATCGCGCCGCGCAGCATTTCGAGCGTGCGGTCCGCGACATCGTCCTGCAGGCAAAGAACGCGCAACGCCGAACAACGTTGACCGGCGGAGTCGAACGACGATTGCAGCACGTCCGCCACCACCTGTTCGGCGAGCGCCGACGAGTCGACGATCATCGCGTTCTGCCCGCCGGTTTCGGCGATCAGCGGAATCGGCTTGCCGTCCGGGTCGAGCCGGTTCGACAAGGTCTTGTTGATCATGCGCGCGACCTCGGTCGAGCCCGTGAACATCACCGCGCGGGTGCGCGGGTCGGCCACCAGTGCGGCGCCGACCGTTTCGCCGTCGCCCGGCAGCAGTTGCACCGCGCCCGCCGGCACGCCCGCTTCGCGCAGAATCCGCACGGCTTGCGCGGCGATGAGCGGGGTTTGTTCGGCGGGCTTCGCAAGCACGGTATTGCCGGCTGCCAGCGCTGCCGCCACCTGGCCCATGAAGATCGCCAGCGGGAAATTCCAGGGGCTGATGCAGACGACCGGCCCGAGCGGACGATGCGTATCGTTCGAGAACTCGTCGCGGATCTGCGTGGAGTAGTAGCGCAGGAAGTCGATCGCCTCGCGGATTTCGGAGACGGCGTTCGCCAGCGATTTACCCGCTTCGCGCACCACCAGTCCCATCAGCGTGTGCATCTGCGCTTCGAGCAGATCGGCTGCGCGGGCGAGGCAATCGGCGCGCGCGTCGACCGGCGTGGCTTGCCAGATCGGCGCGGCGGCCACTGCATGTGCAAGCGCTGCGCTCACATTGTCCGGCGTCGCTTCGACGACCGTGCCGACGAGGTCGCGGTGATCAGCCGGGTTGCGCACGTCGCGCGCATTGCCCGCGGCGACCTCGTTGTCCGCGAGCATCGGCGCAGCGCGCCACGGATGATGCGCGCTCGCCAGCAACGCCGACGACAGCGACGCGAGACGATGCTCGTTGGACAGATCGAGGCCCATGGAATTGAGGCGCTCTGCGCCGAACAGATTGCGCGGCAGCGGAATCTTCGCGTGCGGCGCGCCGAGCGGCACGATCTTCGAGGCTTCGTCGACCGGGTCGGCGATCAGGTCCTTGATCGCGACGTTTTCGTCGGCGATGCGATTCACGAACGACGTGTTCGCGCCGTTTTCCAGCAGACGGCGCACGAGGTAAGCGAGCAGCGTTTCATGCGTGCCGACCGGCGCATAGACGCGGCACGGACGGTTCAGCTTGTCGCGGCCGGTGACTTCCTCGTACAGCGGCTCGCCCATGCCGTGCAGGCACTGGAACTCGTACTGGCCTGGGTAGTAGTTGTTGCCCGCGAGGTGATAGATCGCCGACAGCGTATGCGCGTTGTGCGTGGCGAACTGCGGATAGACCGCGTCGGGCGCGCCGAGCAGTTTCTTCGCGCACGCGAGGTACGACACGTCCGTGTAGATCTTGCGCGTGTAGACCGGATAGCCTTCGAGTCCGTCCACTTGCGCGCGCTTGATTTCGGTGTCCCAGTACGCGCCCTTCACGAGCCGCACCATGATGCGGTGACGGCTGCGGCGCGCCAGATCGATCAGGTAGTCGATCACGAACGGGCAGCGCTTCTGATACGCCTGCACCACGAAGCCGATGCCGTTCCAGCCGGCCAGTTCGGGATCGAAGCACAGTGCTTCGAGCAGATCGAGCGAGATTTCGAGGCGATCTGCCTCTTCCGCGTCGATGTTCAGGCCGATGTCGTAGCGGCGCGCGAGGATCGCGAGCGAGCGCACGCGCGGCAGCAGTTCGCTCATCGTGCGCTCGTATTGCGAGCGCGAGTAGCGCGCATGCAAAGCCGAAAGCTTGATGGAAATGCCGGGGCCTTCGTAGATGCCACGGCCGCCGGCGGCCTTGCCGATCGCGTGGATCGCCTGTTCGTACGACGCGTAGTAGCGCTGCGCATCGGCTTCGGTGGTGGCCGCTTCGCCGAGCATGTCGTACGAGTAGCGGAAGCCGCGTGCTTCGTATTTGCGGCTGTTGGCAAGCGCTTCGGAAATGTTCTCGCCGGTGACGAACTGCTCGCCCATCAGGCGCATGGCCATGTCGACGCCCTTGCGGATCAGCGGTTCACCGCCCTTGCCGATCAGACGGGTGAGCGCCGACGAGAGACCCGTTTCGCTGTTGGTCGTCACCAGCTTGCCGGTGATCATCAAGCCCCACGTGGCGGCGTTGACGAACAGCGACGGCGCCTGGCCGACATGCGACTTCCAGTCGCCCTTGCTGATCTTGTCGCGGATCAGCGCGTCGCGGGTCGCGCGGTCGGGAATGCGCAGCAGCGCTTCGGCGAGGCACATCAGCGCGACGCCTTCCTGGCTCGACAGCGAAAATTCGTGGATCAGCCCTTCCACGCCGCCACCCTTGCTCTTCGAGCGCAGCGTCTCGACCAGCTTGCTGGCCATGGCTTCGACGTCGCCCGCGAGCGCCGCTGGCAAACGCGCCTGGCCGAGCAGGAACGGCACGCACTCCGGTTCGGGTCGGCGGTACGCAGCGGTGATCGCCGCACGCAGTACCGACTGCGGTTGCACATTTTGCGCGAATTCCAGGAACGGGTGCGACGCGCCCTCTTCCTCCTGCTCGAGCGCCGCGCCGTCGGCCAGATCGGCCGAGCCTGTCGCACCCGACAGTTCCGGCGGCAATTGGCCGTGCTCGATACGCTCCAGATACGCGAAGATAGCCTGCTTGATGAGCCAGTGCGGGGTGCGTTCGAGACGGGCGGCGGCATCTTTGAGCCGGGAACGCAGCAGGTCGTCGACCTTGACGCCAAGGGTGGTGCTAGCCATGTTTCCTTCTTCGGAGACCAGACGAATGCCTGGAGAAAGACTAAAAGTGGGCTGAATCGTACGCCTCCAAATTAAAAGGTGCAACCGTGGCGAAGTTACGGTTGCACCTCGCTGCGAGCCTTGTAGGGCGGGGGATTGCGGCTGGTGCGTCGAGGTGCGTAGGGCGGCGGTCGCGATCGGTATTTTCCCTGGCGTGATTCTTTTCGCTTTTGCTCTTATTAAATGAGCCGGCGCGCCGTTAAACAGGCGCAGTCATACGCGGCCTCACGGCACGCACAACAAAGCGATTCGGGGTTTGCGAGGACCGGTGCAATGGAAAAATGGCTCGTTGTATTGGGCATCTGGGGAATGTGCGCGGCCTGTGCGGTGCTGTTCATCCGCGGCGCGACAGGGGCATCGAACAGAACTCCGGCTGACAAGGAATGCGCATCCACGGCGTCGCGCGCATCGGCTGACGATTCGCGCGCTGCGGTGAACGACTGAACGGTTGAGCCTCTGACCGCTCGACTGAGCAGCGCAATTTGTAGCTCCTGCTGCAGCCAACATCGATGCGCGCCGTGCTCCGTTGAGCGTAGACGAGGCGTGCGTGTCGGCGTTCGGCCTGGCACGCGGTGAACGCGCGTGTCGGCGCAGCAGGCACAGCTCGAACTGCGCGGAGACATCGCCGCCCTTGATGCAGCCGGCACGCTCCGCTATCCGCGACGCCTGCACAGGCGGTGGGGGCTTTCTCCGCACCGGCGCCGATCCTGCTATTTAGGCGGGGCGCATCGCAGAACGAAGCGGCCATCCGGCCTATCGAACCGACACGAATGAGGCAGCGCCGCCAGCGCTGCGCACAGCCGTCAAATGTCGAGCGGATCGACTTCCAGGTTCCAGCGCAGCACGCCTTTCAGGCTCCGCAGCAGTGGCTGCCAGGCGCGCAAAGTAGCCTGCAACGCGGCTCGCGATGCACTTTCGATCAGCAACTGCGCCCGATGCACATGCATCACCTTGACGACCGTCAGCGGGACGGCGTCATAGACGCTCACGCGCTCGGCGGCCGGGATGCCGCTTAGCTGCGCACCGGCCTGCTGCAGGAAGGCGAGCGCGGCCTCCAGCGTCCGGCCCTCGGCGCGCAGCAATGCCTGATAGACGAACGGCGGCAGGTGGGCGTCGCGTCGCTCGGCAAGGGTGGAATTGGCGAAGCCGACGTAGTCGTGGCGACCGAGCGCGTGGTACAGCGCGTGGCGCGGATAACGCGTTTGCACGAGCACCTCGCCGGGCAGCCCTGCGCGGCCCGCCCGGCCGCTCACCTGCATCAGTTGCGCAAACAGGCGCTCGCTCGCACGGAAGTCGTGGGAGAACAGCGCCGTGTCGGCATTGAGCACGCCGACGAGCGACACGCGCTGGAAGTCGTGGCCTTTCGCGATCATTTGCGTGCCGACGAGGATATCGACCTCGCCCGCGTGGACATCGGAAAACAGCGCCTGTGCGCTGCCTTTGCGACGCGTGCTGTCGGCGTCGATGCGCAGCACGCGGGCGCCCGGCACCGCGGTCGCGAGCGTTTCTTCGACACGCTGCGTGCCGCGCCCCATTGGCGCAAGATCGACGTTCCCGCATTCGGGGCACGAGCGCGGAATGCGCGACTCCCACCCGCAATGGTGACAGCGCAGCGCGCGCTCCGGCTTGTGCAGCACGACGTAAGCGCTGCAGCGCGGACAACCGGCGACCCAGCCGCACGCATCGCACGCCAGTTGCGGCGCGTAGCCGCGGCGGTTCAGGAATACGAGGCTTTGCTCGCCGCGCTCGACGCGCGCTCTCAACGCGGCCAGCAACGGCCCCGATAGGCCTTCCACCGACGCCCGCCCGCGCCGGCGCTCGTCTTCCAGGTCGATCAGCTTCACGGTCGGCAAAACCGCCGCGGCGACCGCCCGGCGCGACAAGGTGAGCCGCTTGTAGCGCCCCTGATCCGCCTGCCACCAGCTTTCCAGCGACGGCGTCGCCGAGCCGAGCACCACAGGCAAGCCCAGTTGCTTCGCGCGATAGATCGCCAGGTCACGCGCAGAGTACCGCAAGCCTTCCTGCTGCTTGTAGGCCGGATCGTGCTCCTCGTCGACGACGATGATCGCCAGTTTCGGCAGCGACGCCAGCACCGCGAGACGTGTGCCGAGCAGGATGCGCGCGCGCCCGGCGTGCGCGGCAAACCAGTTGCGGGCCCGCTCGCCCTCGGCAAGACCGCTGTGCAGCGTGACGATCGACGTGCCGTCCAGCGCGGCGAAGCGCGCGCGGAAAGCGGCCTCGAATTGCGGCGTCAGATTGATCTCGGGCACGAGTACGAGCGCCTGCGCATCGGGCTTCGTCGAGAGAATTTCGGCGAGCGCGCGCAGATACACCTCCGTTTTGCCGCTGCCCGTCACGCCATGCAGCAGGAACGGCGCGAAACCGTCGGCGTCGCGGATTGCTTCGACGGCGCTCGCCTGTTCGTCGGTGAGCGTGGGCAACGCCGCGGCAGGCGCCGGCGGCGATGTCGGCGTGGCACGCGCCGCACCGGCTTCGATGACGTCGAGCTCCACCCAGCCTCGTTCGCGCCACGCTGCGAGGCTCACAAGCGCTTTGGGATGGAGCGCCCGGGCGTCGGCGGCCAGCAGGAAGTCGGTCCCGGCCAACGCATGCGCCAGACTGCGCAGAGCGCTGGCGCGGCCGGGCAGCGCGTCGGGCAACGCCAGGCGGCCCTCCGGCGTGAGACTGAAGCGCTCCTCGGGCGCGAACAGGCGCGGCCAGCGCGACGCATCGCGCAATGCTTGCGGCAATGCCGGCAGCGCGACTTCGCCCAGACCGCGCTGATAGTAATCCGCGGCGAACGCCGCTAGCTTCAACCATTCGCTCGACAGCGGCGGGCACGCGGCGCAAACGCTGCTCGCCGAGCGGAGCCGGTCGGCAGGCACGTCGCTGTGAGCGGTCACTTCGCAGACGAGTCCCACCACATGCCGCTTGCCGAACGGCACGCTGACAAGCATCCCTGGCGCGACCTCCGCAGGCGCGTCGTAACGATAGTCGAACAGCGTCGACAGCGGATGATCGAGCGCGACGCGGACAAATACTTCGCTCACGCGGGGGAGGTTGACGAACTAGCGGAGGCGAGATAACGCGAAACCGCGATCGACGCGGAGTCGTCGGCCAGCCGCCCGAAGTTAAAGTAAAACTTCAAGAACACCGCTAAGTTTTGGATTCTACTGAACAATTGCGCTGGACCCCGGTGCCCTGTGGATAACTTTGTTGAGAACTTTATTCCGATGGGCCGCAAATGGCGCGCCGGCGCCCTTGTGTGGGCTACCGCACAGTTGCCCTGGAAGCCGTCAAACCCTTGCCGGACAAGGCTTGGCTGCAGTGCGTCGGTCCGGTACAAGGGTCAGGACAGGGGTAAAAGCTCTACCGCGCCGCAGCGTGACAGATGTGCATAAGTCAAGTCTTGACATTTCCGGGACGCCCACTGGGCGCCCCTTGGCCCACAAATTTCTCCTGAGACGGAGAGCCCAGTTTGCCGCAGTGCAAAAGAAAGCTGTAGCAATTACGGCTTCATCGGGGCGCACCTCCGCCGCTGCGAATGGCGCGGCTGTGCCGATGCACTTCGTCGACGAGTTCCGCGACGTTCTCGGGTGGCGTGAACTGCGAAATGCCATGCCCGAGATTAAACACGTGCCCCGGGTGATGGCCGAAGCTGTCGAGCACCGCGCGCGCTTCCATGCGGATGGTAGCAGGCGACGCAAACAGCACCGACGGGTCGATATTGCCTTGGAGGGCGACCTTGCTGCCTACCCGCTCGCGTGCCTTGCGGAGATTCACGGTCCAGTCGAGCCCGACCGCATCGACGCCGCTCTCGGCGATCTCGTCGAGCCACATGCCGCCGCCCTTCGTGAACGTGATCACGGGGACCTTTTCGCCGTCGCGCTCGCGCTTTAGCTGGCTCACCACCTGCCGGATGTAGTGCAGCGAAAAGCGTTGATACACGCCGTCCGCCAGCGCCCCGCCCCACGTGTCGAAAATCATTACGGCTTGCGCGCCGGCTTCGATCTGCGCATTCAGGTAGGCCGCGACCGACCGGGCGTTGATATCCAGAATTCGGTGCATCAGATCCGGGCGCGCATACAGCATCGACTTGACGGTGCGAAAGTCCGCTGAACCGCTTCCTTCGACCATGTAGCAAGCCAGTGTCCAAGGGCTGCCCGAAAAACCGATCAGCGGCACGCGTTGACGCCCCTGCGAGTCCGTGAGCGCAGTGCGGATCTCGCGCACCGCGTCGGTCACGTAACGCAGCGTCGCGTCGATGTCGGGCACCGCGAGGCGCGCGACGTCCTCTTCTGTGCGCACTGGACGCGCGAACTTCGGCCCCTCCCCTGTGGCAAATTCGAGACCCAGGCCCATCGCGTCGGGCACGGTCAGGATGTCGGAGAACAGGATCGCGGCATCGAGCGGGTAGCGCTCAAGCGGCTGCAGGGTGACTTCCGTTGCAAACGCGGGGCTCTTTGCCAGGCCGAGGAAGCTGCCCGCACGACTCCGCGTGGCGTTGTATTCCGGCAAATATCGGCCAGCCTGCCGCATCAGCCAGACCGGCGTGTAGTCAGTCGGCTGGCGCAGGAGCGCGCGCAGGAAAGTGTCGTTCAGGAGTTGATGGGCCACGTTGCGTACGACCGAAGGCAAACTGGCATTTTACCGGAGCCGGCTCGATGTATCGCGCCGGATGCGGCCAATAGCTGTTGTGCCATCCGCTTGCGGATAGCGTTTGAGCAGCCCTGCCCCACGCCGACCTGGCTGAATGGCGGATGTTCAAGCCGGCTTGGGCGGGCTACTATCTCACGGTATTATCAGACAATTACATACAACAGCAAGGAGACTCGATGAACAAGGCAGCACTCGCAATCCTCGGCACGCTCGCCGGCGTTTTGATGCACGCAGGCTCGGCTCACGCGCAGACCACCGCCGCCGCGCCTTCCCGGCTGGACGAAATTATCAGCCGCGGCACGATACGCGCGTGCACGACCGGCGACTACAAACCCTATTCGTTCTATAAGGGCGACGGGCAATTCGAAGGCATCGATATAGACATGACTGAGTCGCTCGCCAAGTCGCTCGGTGTGAAAGCGGAGTTCGTCAAAACGTCGTGGCCCACCCTGATGAACGACTTCGTCGAGAAATGCGATGTCGGGGTGGGCGGTGTATCGCCTACGCTCGAGCGGCAAAAGCGCGCGTTTTTTACGCAGGCTTATATGGTCGACGGCAAAACGCCCATCGTTCGATGCGACGACGTCAGCAAGTATCAGACGGTTGCGCAGATCGACCAGCGGGCGACCCGCGTGATCGTTAATCCGGGCGGTACCAACGAGCGTTTCGCGAAGCAATACTTTCCGCATGCCACGGTCACGGTCTACCCGGACAACGCGACGATCTTCAAGCAGATTCTTGCCGGCAAGGCGGACGTCATGGTCACGGATGCATCGGAAACCTTGTTGCAACAAAAGCTGAATCCGGGTCTTTGCTCGGTGCATCCCGACAAACCGTTCCAGTACGGGGAGAAGGCTTGGCTACTCCCGCGCGGCGATGTCGTGTTCCAGGCGTACGTCGACCAGTGGCTGCATCTCGCGCGAGCCACCGGCGAATATCAGGGAATTTCGGATGAATGGCTTAAATGACGTAAGCCGCGCCGCCTGTTGGTGGGATGTCAGTAGACGCGGGCGGCTTTCGGACGAAATGGTTTGCGACGAATGCGGCGACGTAGAGCGGTTTCGCCCCAGCCGCTCACAAATGGCGAACATTGGAAAGCGAAAGGAAGCTCAGATTCGTCCTTAGAAAGATGCACCGGCAACGATTAGTGCCAGTGACAGAGCACGTTATTCCGGCGCGTACAGCATTCATCATGCACGGAAGAGTACGCGCCAACCATGGGTAAAAGTTACTTTTCAACATTTCCTTATAGCAAAAAATCCCGGCGCGCCTTATCCGACAGGCGTTACAACCTGAAACACTTTGTTACCGCGCGGTCAGATTAATTCGCCCACAATGCCTTCAACGGTTTCAACACGGATGTGGCCGGGTGCGTGGTGTGAGCGGATGCGATGCACTTGCCGATCGGCGTATGCCGAAGCCCTGCGAAGGGGCATCCCTGCTGGGGCCGTAGTCGGCGCAGGGTCGTCGTTTAGTCGGTTCCAACTTTGGTCTCCTCGCGCTAACCCCGTAGCGTGTGGTTTTTAGCGGGCTCCAGGCCCGCTTTTTTTTCGTCCGGTCAAACGTTTGCGTGGCTTGGTCGGGCCATCGACGTCGCCGCGTGTGACGGGCGAATTTGCCAGCGCGTCGGTCCGCACAGTGCATCGCCTCCCTTCTCTCGCGCCGGTCGGCCGGCTTTCGCCTACCCGGCGCTGCAAGGGCGTCACGCCGTCCGGTCTTCCCTCAGGCTCAATTCGGCCATCATTCGTTCGCGCATGACGAACTTCTGTACTTTGCCGGTGACCGTCATCGGTAGTTCATCGACGAAGCGGATGTATTTCGGCACCTTGTAGTGCGCGATCTGCCCTTGGCAGAATTGCTGGATCTCTTCGGCTGTCGCCTGCTCGCCGGCGCGTAGAACGACCCACGCACAGACCTCCTCGCCATACTTCGCGTCCGGCACGCCGAACACCTGCACAGTTTGAATCTTCGGGTGGCGGAACAAAAACTCTTCGATCTCGCGCGGATAGATGTTCTCGCCGCCCCGAATCAACATGTCCTTGAGCCGGCCGACAATATTGCAGTAACCCTCGGCATCCAGTGTCGCGAGATCGCCGGTATGCATCCAGCCATCGACGATGCTCTCACGCGTCTTGGCCTCATCGCCCCAATAACCCTGCATCACCGAGTAACCTCGGGTGCAGAGCTCGCCGGTCTCGCTCACCGGCACGATCGCGCCGAGCGGATCGACGATCTTCACCTCCAGATGTGGCTGGATGCGGCCCACTGTCGTAGTGCGCTTGTCGAGCGGATCGGTGGTCGAACTCTGGAACGACACCGGGCTGGTCTCCGTCATGCCGTAGGCAATGGTGATTTCGCTCAGGTGCATCTTCGAGACAACCTTCTTCATCGTCTCGATCGGGCACGGCGAGCCGGCCATGATACCGGTGCGCAGATTGGAAAAATCGTAGCGGGCAAAGTCGGGATGATCGAGCTCGGCGATGAACATCGTCGGCACCCCGTGCAATGCAGTGCACTTTTCCTCGGCTACCGCGGCAAGAGTCGCGCCCGGGTCGAAGCCCTCGCCGGGGAACACCATGTTCGCGCCGACCGACACGCACGCCAGCACAGACAACACCATTCCGAAACAGTGATACAGCGGGACGGGGATGCACAAGGCGTCCTGCTCCGTGAGCCGCATCGCCATCGCGATGTACCGTGCATTGTTCACGACGTTGCTGTGCGTCAACGTTGCGCCTTTCGGATTGCCGGTCGTGCCGCTGGTGAACTGAATATTGATCGGCTCATGGCAGCTCAGCGTGGCGCCGAGCGCATCGAGCTGCGCGGCGTCGCGGGTTGAACGCCCCCTTTCGATCAGCTCGGAGAAGCTCATCATGCCAGGCGTTTCGGTGTCGCACATGCGAATCACGTAGCGCAAATCCGGTAGCCTGGCGGAGCGCAGCTCGCCTGGGGCTTGGGTGGCAAGTTCCGGCGCGAGCTCCCGCAGCATGTCCATGTACATCGACGTCTTGAAACGCTCCGCGGCGATGATGGCCTTGCAGCCCACCTTGTTGAGCGCGTATTCGAGTTCCGCTAGCCGATACGCGGGATTGATATTGACAAGCACAGCGCCGATGCGCGCGGTTGCAAATTGAGTCAGCAGCCACTCCACGCGGTTCGGCGACCAGATGCCAACGCGCTCGCCCTTCGCAATGCCAAGTGTAAGGAGACCGGCGGCCAATACGTCGACTTCGTCCGCGAATTCCTTCCACGTCCAGCGAATGCGCTGCTCGCGAAATACCACGGCGGGACGATCCGGAAAGCGCTCGACGGTATCACGCAGAAACTGGCCGACCGTTGCTTCGCTCAACGGAATCTCAGTCGACCCGCGCACGTACGAAACGCCGTCTTTAGGTTCGAGGAGGGCACCTTCGCCTGACACTTGCGTTGCCATAGTGTTGTCTCCGTGAGCGGAAGCTCGCTCGATTGAAATAGTTTTGAAATCGATTGTGCCACCGGCACGGGTCCCCGCGGCATCAAGTCTTACCCGCAGCGCATCGCGCAATGCCCGCTGCCGGCCGCCGATCCCTTCGATCTTTCAGTCGCGCTGACGTTTCCGTAAACGTCAAGATGTTGTCAAAAAAAAGCAGCCGCGCGGGCTGCTTTTTCTCCGATACGTACTACCGCCTCATTTCTGACCGCGCAGCTTCCGCAGGCGCTGAATTGCCGCGAGCTGAGCCGTCGCATAGGCCAGTTCCGCTTGCGCGGTTGCGTATTCGAGGTTCGAGCCCGTGTTTTGCAGCGCTTCTTCTGCACGCTTGCGTGCATCGTCGGCCTTCGCTTCGTCGAGATCCTTGCCTCGAATCGCGGTGTCGGCGAGAACCGTCACAGCGCCTGGCTGGATTTCGAGAATGCCGCCCGCGACGAACACGAACTCTTCTTCGCCGTTTTCCGTTTCGATGCGCACGGCACCTGGACGGATCCGCGTGATGAGCGGCGTGTGGCCCGGCAAAATGCCGAGTTCACCCGCTTCGCCCGGCAGCGCAACGAACTTCGCCTGGCCCGAAAAGATCTGCTCTTCCGCGCTGACGACGTCTACTTTAATGGTTGCCATAAGTGTCGACTCCTGTCGACGAGAGTGAGCGCTTTAGCGCTTACTCTCGTCCCATGCAAGGCTGGGTTGAGCGTAGTAAGAGGCGCCGGCGTCGCGATCGGATGCTGTTAAAGCATCCGATAAGCGCGGATTCCGGCGCCCGCTTCGTGACACCCGACCTTTACTGGATCTTCTTGGCCTTTTCGAAGGCTTCGTCGATCGTGCCGACCATGTAAAACGCCTGTTCCGGCAGGTGGTCACACTCTCCTTCAACGATCATCTTGAAGCCACGGATCGTTTCCTTCAGCGGCACGTACTTGCCCGGCGAACCCGTGAACACTTCTGCGACGTGAAACGGCTGCGACAGGAAACGCTGGATCTTACGAGCACGCGCAACCGCCAGCTTGTCTTCTGGCGCCAGTTCGTCCATCCCCAGAATCGCGATAATGTCGCGCAGTTCCTTATAGCGCTGCAGCGTCTGCTGCACGCCGCGCGTGATCGAATAATGCTCTTCGCCGATCACGTTCGGGTCGATCTGACGCGAGGTCGAATCGAGCGGGTCGACCGCCGGGTAGATACCCAGCGAGGCGATGTCGCGCGACAACACGACCGTTGCATCCAGGTGGCCGAAGGTCGTAGCCGGCGACGGGTCGGTCAAGTCGTCCGCAGGGACGTACACGGCCTGAACGGACGTGATCGAGCCGGTCTTGGTCGACGTAATACGCTCTTGCAGCTTGCCCATTTCTTCAGCCAGCGTCGGCTGATAGCCCACCGCCGACGGCATACGGCCGAGCAGTGCCGAAACTTCCGTACCGGCCAGCGTGAAGCGGTAGATGTTGTCGACGAAGAACAGCACGTCGAGGCCTTCGTCACGGAAGTGCTCAGCCATCGTCAAACCGGTCAACGCGACGCGCAGACGGTTGCCCGGCGGCTCGTTCATCTGGCCGTACACCAGCGCGACCTTGTCGAGAACGTTCGAGTCCTTCATTTCGTGATAGAAGTCGTTCCCTTCCCGGGTACGCTCGCCAACACCGGCGAACACGGAGTAACCACCGTGTTCCTTGGCGATGTTGTTGATCAGTTCCATCATGTTCACGGTCTTGCCCACGCCGGCGCCGCCGAACAGACCCACCTTGCCGCCCTTCGCGAACGGGCAGATCAGGTCGATGACCTTGATGCCGGTTTCGAGCAGCTCGGTCGACGGCGACAGTTCGTCGAACGCCGGAGCCTTCTGGTGAATGCCGCGAACCACGTTCGAGTTGATCGGACCGGCTTCGTCGATCGGGCGACCCAGCACGTCCATGATCCGGCCCAGGGTCGGCTTGCCGACCGGCACGCTGATCGGATTGCCCGTGTTCTTTACAACCGTACCGCGACGCAGGCCGTCCGATGCACCCAGACAGATGGTACGGACGACGCCGTCGCCCAGCTGTTGCTGGACTTCGAGGGTCAGTTCCGAACCTTCGAGAATGAGCGCGTCGTAAATCTTCGGCATGTCCGAACGCGGGAATTCCACGTCGATCACCGCGCCGATGCACTGTACGATCTTGCCTTCTACCAAAGCAGTAGTACTCATCGCTTTTCCTTTAGATACTCAATTCTTCACTCGCGCAAAGGCGCAGTTTCGGTGGGCTGCCTGGGCGCGTGCGCCTCACGGGCGCACACGAAGCAGCATGTCTGGCCGTTAGGGTCAGACTGCCGCTGCTCCACCGACGATTTCCGACAGTTCTTTCGTAATCGCGGCCTGACGGCTCTTGTTGTACACGAGCTGCAGTTCGTTGATGACCGTCTTCGCGTTGTCCGAAGCGGCCTTCATCGCGACCATCCGGGCCGACTGCTCCGATGCCATGTTTTCCGCGACGGCCTGATAGACCAGCGCTTCGACATAACGCACCAGCAGTTCGTCCACCACTGCCTGGGCGTCCGGCTCGTAGATGTAGTCCCACTGCGTGGTCGGCGTCGTGCCGTCCTCTTCCGTGGACTCGAACTGGTGCGCCGACAGCGGCAGCAGTTGCTCGATCACCGGCTCCTGCTTCATCGTATTGACGAAGCGGGTGTACGCCAGGTACACCGCCGAAAGCTTGCCCTCGGAGTACAGGTCGAGCTGCACCTTCACCGCGCCGATCAGCTTTTCCAGATGCGGCGTATCGCCCAGATGAATGACGTTCGAGACGACCTTGGCGCGCAGACGGTTCAGAAAACCCAAGCCCTTGGTGCCGATCGCGGTTGCCTCGATCGACTTGCCCTCGCCTTCCAGCTCCTTGAACTTCTGCAGCGACGCACGCAGCACATTGGTATTCATGCCGCCGCACAGACCTTTGTCGGTCGTGACGAGGATGATGCCCGCCGCCTTCGCGCCTTCGTTCGGCACCATGAACGGGTGACGATACTCGGGGTTCGCACGGCTCATGTGCGCAGCGATGTCGCGGACCTTGTCGGCATACGGGCGAGCAGCGCGCATGCGCTCCTGAGCGCGGCGCATCTTCGATGCGGCCACCATCTCCATCGCTTTCGTGATCTTGCGCGTGTTTTGCACGCTCTTGATCTTGCCGCGAATTTCCTTCATTCCAGCCATTGCTTGCTCCTTGTCGGCCCGGGTTAGCGCTTTAGCGCTGACCCGGGTCCCATGCAAAGCGATCGAAGCAGCGCGGGGGCGTTCAACTGCGGCCCGCACCGCTTCAAGGTCCGTTTATGCCTTGCGGATCACTCGCATATCAATAAGCGCCGGACTTCTTGAAGTCTTTGACGGCCGTGTGCAGCAGGCCTTCGTCGTCCTTCGAGAGTTCCTTGGTATCTTCGATGCGCTTGACCAGGTCAGCGTGGCTCGACTTCAGGTATTCGCGCAGGCCCTTTTCGAACGGCAGGACTTGTGGGATTTCAAGATCGTCGAGGTAGCCGTTGTTCGCTGCGAACAGCGAGACGGCCAGTTCCCACACTTGCAGCGGTTGATATTGTGGCTGCTTCAGCAGTTCCGTCACGCGGCGGCCGCGTTCCAGCTGCTTGCGGGTCGCTTCGTCGAGGTCCGATGCGAACTGCGCGAACGCCGCCAATTCCCGGTACTGCGCGAGGTCGGTACGGATACCGCCCGACAGCTTCTTCACGACCTTCGTCTGAGCCGCACCACCCACGCGAGACACCGACACGCCGGCGTTGATGGCCGGGCGGATACCTGCGTTGAAGAGGTCGGTCTCGAGGAAAATCTGGCCGTCGGTAATCGAGATCACGTTCGTGGGAACGAATGCGGTCACGTCGCCTGCTTGCGTTTCGATGACCGGCAGGGCCGTCAGCGACCCGCTCTTGCCCTTCACCTCGCCGTTCGTGAACTTCTCGACGTACTCTTCCGAGACGCGAGCAGCGCGCTCGAGCAGACGCGAGTGCAGATAGAACACGTCGCCGGGGTAAGCTTCGCGGCCCGGCGGACGACGCAGCAGCAGCGAGATCTGACGGTATGCCCAAGCCTGCTTGGTCAAGTCGTCATAAACAATCAGCGCGTCCTGACCGCGGTCGCGGAAGTATTCGCCCATCGAGCAGCCGGCATACGGTGCCAGGTACTGCATCGCAGCCGATTCCGAAGCCGATGCTGCCACGACGATCGTGTACTCGAGCGCGCCGGTTTCTTCCAGCTTGCGCACCACGTTCATGATCGACGAAGCCTTCTGGCCGATCGCGACGTAGATGCAGAACAGGTTCTTGCCTTTCTGGTTGATGATCGCGTCGACTGCGACTGCCGTCTTGCCGCACTGGCGGTCGCCGATGATCAGCTCACGCTGGCCACGACCAATTGGCACCATCGAATCGATCGACTTCAGACCAGTCTGGACCGGTTCCGACACCGACTTGCGCCAGATCACGCCCGGCGCGATCTTTTCGATCGGATCGGTTTTCTTCGCGTTGACCGGACCCTTGCCGTCGATCGGGTTGCCCAATGCGTCGACCACGCGGCCGAGCAGTTCCGGACCCACCGGCACTTCCAGAATGCGGCCCGTCGTCTTGACGATATCGCCTTCCGAAATGTGTTCGTACTCGCCCAGAATCACGGCGCCGACCGAGTCGCGCTCGAGGTTCAGTGCAAGACCGAACGTATTGCCCGGGAATTCGAGCATTTCGCCCTGCATCACTTCCGACAGGCCGTGGATACGCACGATACCGTCGGTGACGGAGATCACGGTGCCCTGGTTGCGAACGTCTGCGCTCGCTTCAAGGCCCTGGATCCGGCTCTTGATCAGCTCGCTGATCTCAGAGGGATTGAGTTGCATTATTCGCTCCTGATAGTCAATTCTGTTGCGTCCAGCCGCTTTGGCGCCGTGGGCGCTTCAGGCCGTCAGAGCCGTCTGCATGCTGGCAAGCCGCGCGCGGACCGAGGTATCGAGCACTTCGTCGCCGACCGTCACGCGCACGCCGCCGATCAGCGACGAGTCGACTTCTACCGTCGGCTTGAGCTTGCGTTTGAACTTGCGTTCGAGGCTTGCGACGAGTTCGTTCAACTGCGCACCTTCGAGCGGGAATGCGCTGACGATCAGCACATCGGCGGCCCCTTCGCGGGCGTTCTTCAACGCTTCGAACTGCGTGGCGATTTCCGGCAGCAATTGCAGGCGATGGTTATCCACCAGCATCTGCACCAGATTCTTCGCTTGCGCGTTGTCCTTGAGTGGCGACTTGACCGCGGCCAGCATCAGTTCGCTGACCTGGGCGCGGCTTACTTTCGGGCTCGAGGCGATCGACAGCACTTCCGGCAGACGCGCAACCTGTGCCAGCTCCTGCACGAGCGTGGACCAGGCGGCGATGTCACCAGCTTCGGCCACGCCAAACAGCGCTTCTGCGTACGGACGGGCGATGGTTGCAAGTTCGGCCATGATCAGAGCTCGGCTTTCAGTTGATTCAGCAGGTCAGCGTGGGCTGCCTGGTCGACTTCGCGCTTGAGAATCTGCTCAGCGCCTCGCACAGCGAGTGCAGCGACCTGGCCGCGCAGCGTTTCGCGCGCCTTTACGACTTGCTGGTCTGCGTCGGCCTTCGCCTGTGCAATGATGCGAGCGGCTTCGGCCTGGGCCTGCGCTTTGATTTCGTCGGCGACTGCGACAGCGCGCTTTTCGGCGTCGGCAATACGTTGCTGACCGTCATTGCGTGCCTGGGCAAGTTCCTGGTCGACGCGCTTGTGAGCTGCTTCCAGTTCTTGCTTACCCTTTTCAGCAGCCGACAAACCGTCAGCGATCTTCTTCGAGCGCTCGTCGATGGCGTTGATCAACGGCGGCCACACGAACTTCATCGTGAACCACGCGAGGATCAGGAACACGACCATTTGCGCAAACAGGGTTGCGTTGAGATTCACGGTGTTTCCTTAAACGTTGCTAGTTCGGAAAGTGAAACGGCAAGGCGCTCATCGATTCTATGTTCGATCAGCGCCCAAGTGCCCGTTCCGCCGTGCGCCTTTACCAGTTATAGCTCAGGCGCAAAGTTCCGAGGAACCTCAGCCTGCCAGCTTCGACAGGAGCGGGTTCGCGAACGCAAACAGCATTGCCACACCAACGCCAATCAGGAACGCCGCATCGATCAGACCAGCCAGCAGGAACATCTTGGTTTGCAGCGGGTTCATCAGTTCCGGCTGACGAGCACAGGCTTCGATGTACTTGCCGCCCATCAGGCCGATACCGATACAGGCGCCGATTGCACCCAGGCCGATGATGATGCCGATACCGATGGCGGTCAGACCCTGGATGTTGGCGATGAAAGCTTGCATGATCACTCCTTTGTGAAAAGTCTTTTTAGAACTGGTTGGAACTGGATTTGAAAAACTACGATTCTTTTGTCGACGGCGCCGGTTAGTGCGTGTCGTGTGCCTGGCCGATGTACACCAGCGTCAGCATCATGAAAATGAACGCCTGCAGCAGAACGATCAGAATGTGGAAGATCGACCACACGCTGCCGGCGATCACGTGGCCGATGAAGCCAAGCACCGTCGTGTCCGCGCCGAAGCTCCAGAGACTGCCGAGCAGGGCAATCAGCAGGAACAGCAGTTCGCCCGCGTACATGTTGCCGAACAGCCGCATGCCGAGCGAGACCGTCTTCGCGACGAACTCGATGATGTTCAGTGCAAGGTTCGGGATCCAGAGCAGCGGATGCGCGCCGAACGGAGCGGACAGCAGTTCATGCACGAAGCCGCCTGCGCCCTTGATCTTGAAGTTGTAGTAAATCATCAGCACGAACACGCCGAGAGCGATGCCGAGCGTGCCGTTCAGGTCGGCGGTCGGCACGATGCGGTGGTGCGGAATGCTTTCGGACAGACCCAGCCAGCCGATCACGTGGCCCGGCAGGTCGACGGGGATAAAGTCCAGCGAGTTCATCAGCGCGACCCACACGAACACGGTCAGCGCGAGCGGTGCGATGAAGGTGCGTGTGCCGTGGATCATCGCCTTCGATTGATCCTCGACCATTTCGACCAGCATTTCGACTGCGCCTTGAAAACGGCCCGGCACGCCGGACGTCGCCTTGCGGGCAGCGAGATGAAGAATGAAGATGGTGGCCAGACCACAAACGATCGACCAGAAAAGAGTGTCCAGATTCCACACATGGATGTCGAAAATCGACGTCTGGTGCGCTGTGGAAAAGTTTTGCAAGTGGTGCGCGATGTACTCGGACGGATCCGTTGCGCGCGTGCCTTCGCTAGCTGCCATATCGTTAAAGCCACCCAAATTGTCGAAAATCGTCTTAGGCCGCGCCCGCGTCGATGCTGTATCGCGGGAGCACGCCGGGTGCGGACCGTGCCACGTCCGCACACCTGTTGCCGGCGCCGGGCGCCAGCCTGAATTTTGTGCTGCTACGGTGTTACTGCTACCTTAGCGCCACGCCAGGGCGATCCAGTAGGTCTTGAGCGCGACAAGGTAGGTCACGAGCAGCGGGACCCAGCGTACGTCGTGATACCAGAAGGCGATGGCTACAAACATCGCGATCGTTGTCCCCATCTTGAGCGCTTCGCCGATCATCCAGCTCATCACTGTCTTGGCGCCGCTCAACGTTCTAAGGCGCGCTGCAAACAACGCACCTGGTATCCAGCAGATTGCCCCACCCAGGAATGCGGACAGCGCAGCTGCCCCCGGCGGCTTATAAAACAACCACCACAACAGCGTAGCACCCAGGGACAAAACCATTTGCGCAGCCACGACTTTGAAAGGCGTAACGCGCGATGGACGGCTCACGCCCGGACCAAACAGCTTTTCGGCTTCAGCCCGCGTGAGCGGAACGATATTGTTATCTTCCTGCTCGGCGTCCCACGCTTCGTATGCAGGTTGCTGACCGGTGGACGCAGCGGAAACAGAGCGTTCAACGCGGTGTCCGTCGCGCGCATTGTGCGGCGCTTGATTCGACGTTTTGACCGCCATTGCAGTGTTCCCAAAGTCCTCGTTCAGCTCGCGAGCTTACGCTGCGATTACGCGGGTGCCGTGCAATTAAATCGGGGCGATTGTAAGCGATAGTTGCAGGCAATTCAAGACTTTAGGCCATTCAATAATGGGCGTGAAAAGCACCACCACCATGCGGGAATACCTGCGCGGCCGCAGAAAAGACGCCAAATGTAAGGCGGCCGGGGGGCGGCCAAACGCGCGCTCGAAACCGGGCCCGTTTGCGTTGACCGCCACGCCGGTTGGACGTCGTAGCGGGCGTCTCGAAAATGCAACAAACCCGGATTCTTCACGTGGGATCCGACGGGTCGAATGCGGACTTGGAGACGGCGTGGCTATGCCGAGCTGCGGCGATGCGCGTCGTTGCAGCGGCTTACGACGAATAGCTTTGCGCAGGGCAGTCGAGTCCGGCGGCATTTCGAAAGGCTGGCTAGTTTTGCGCTCCGCAGGCCATAATCAAACGCCTTGCCTACCAGATTTCACAACATACAACTCTTGGCTGCCCCCTTCGATTTCTAGTTAGGATTCCTATCGAAATTCACTGCGCGCGCAGCTCAATAACAGTTACTCTTCAATTGCACCCAGCACCAAAGCCCGCAAACCCCTAACGCTGGGACTACCCGCAAAGCTTGCGGGCGGTCAACCGCGCCGCCGCAAGCCTATTTAGCGCTGTCAGTGTGCAATTCGCAATCTACGCCGTCGCGTTGCCCCGCAAACGAACGAGGATCCCTTCCAGCGCGTCGAGATCGCCAAAATCGACCAGCACCTGCCCCCTACCCCGTCGACCGAGCTTGATCTTGACAGTCGCCGACAACAGATCCGAAAGCTCTTCTTCGAGCCGCCGCGTGTCGCGCCCGCCGTCCTGATTCGCGCGCGCCTTGACCGCTGGAGCGGCCTTGGTGGTGGCGCCCACGAGCTTTTCGGTCTCGCGCACGGACAGGCGCTTGTTCACGACCTGGTTGGCCAACGCGATCTGCGTCGCGGCGTCGACGGCCAATAATGCACGCGCGTGCCCCATATCCAGATCGCCGGCCAGCAGCATGGTCTGCACCGGAGAAGCCAGGTTCAGTAGGCGCAGCAGGTTCGATACCGCACTGCGCGAACGGCCAACCGACTCCGCCGCCTGTTCGTGCGTAAAATCGAACTCGTCGAGCAAGCGCTGGATTCCCTGCGCTTCTTCCAGCGGGTTCAGATCTTCGCGCTGAATGTTCTCAATCAGCGCCATAGCGGCGGCCGCATGGTCGGGCACGTCCTTCACCAGTACGGGCACTTCCTCTAGCCCCGCAAGGCGCGCCGCCCGAAAGCGCCGCTCGCCGGCGATGATCTCGTATTTGTCGCCCGACACCGGACGCACGAGGATCGGCTGCATCAACCCCTGCGCGCGAATGCTAGCCGCCAGTTCCTGCAACGCGCCTTCGTCCATGCGCGTGCGCGGCTGGTACTTGCCTGCCTGCATCTTGCTGAGCGGCAGCACGTGGGGCGCGCCCTCGATCGTCACCGCCTCGGTGATGTCGGCCGTGCCGCCCAGCAACGCCTCAAGGCCGCGGCCCAGTCCCTTCTTTCTTGCTACTGCGTTCATCGTGATCCCTCGATCCGCTTAGGATGCCTGGGGCGCGTCGTTCAACGCACGCACCCGCTCAATCATTTCCGCGCCGAACTGCACATATGCCTGCGCGCCGCGCGATCCCCGGTCAAACACCACGCCGGGCAAGCCATAGCTGGGCGCCTCGGCCAGACGTACATTGCGTGGGATGACGACGTCGAAAACCTTGTCGCCGAAATGCTCTTTCAGTTGATCGGAAACCTGCTGTTGCAGCGTAATGCGCGGGTCGAACATCACGCGCAGCAAACCGATCACCTTGAGATCCCGGTTCAGGTTGGCGTGCACCTGCTTGATGGTGTTGACCAGATCGGATAAGCCTTCGAGCGCGAAGTACTCGCACTGCATCGGGATCACGACGCCGTGGGCAGCGCACAGCCCATTGAGCGTCAGCAGCGACAAAGCCGGCGGGCAATCGATCAGCACGAAATCGTACTCGCCTTCCACTGCGGCGAGCGCACCCCTCAATTGACGTTCACGGTTGTGTACGCTGACGAGTTCCACCTCCGCGCCCGCGAGTTCTCGGTTCGCCGGTACCACGTCATAATCGACGGCTTCCGGGCGGATGCGGGCGTCGCTCACCGATACGCTGTCCACCAACACTTCGTAGACAGTGTTTGCGCATGCCGCCTTGTCGATGCCGCTGCCCATCGTGGCGTTGCCTTGCGGGTCCAGGTCGATGAGAAGGACTCGCTGTCCCTGCGCTGCCAAGCTCGCTGCCAGATTCACTGCGGTCGTCGTTTTGCCGACGCCGCCCTTCTGGTTCGCAACGCAGAAGATTTTTGCCATCGTTGGTGTGCCCCTTTTGCTGCTTCTGGATGAAGTAAAAATCGTCGATATGGCTGCTTATTGCACGAGGCCGGCTGCGGGGTCTCAGTTGTTGGCGCTTACCACGACCTTGACCAGGTGCCGCTCGGCAGCGAGTGACGGCACGTTCAGGCGGATGACTTCTTCGACGCGCGCGCCTGCCGGCAAGCGGTCGATTTCGCCGTCCGGGCGCATGCCTTTCATCGCCCAGATCGCGCCGTGCTCGGCAACCAGATGACGGGCCAGTGTAACGAAATCGGCGAGTTCTGCGAATGCGCGCGAGACAATTACGTCGAACTTTGCTGGTACTTCGGCGCCCGGCTGCAAAGTCTCGACGCGGCCCGTGACAACCGACAGATTCGTCAGGCCAAGTTCTGCCTTGGCCTGTGCCTGGAACGCAGTCTTCTTCTGAACGATGTCATTCACCGTCACCGTCCATTCAGGCAAAACGATTGCGAGGACGATCCCCGGCAAGCCGCCGCCCGAACCGACGTCCAACACCGACGACGGGCCGCGCGCCGCAAGATGCGGGACGATGGAAAGCGAATCGAGGATGTGCTGCACTAGCATCTGCTGAGGGTCGCGAATCGCGGTCAGATTGTAGACGGCGTTCCACTTCGCCAGCAGCGCAACATAGTCGAGGAGCTTGGCCTGCTGAGCGTCGCTCAGATCGAGACCGAGTTCGCGGACACCGCTTGCCAGCAATGGTGACAACGCCTGTTGAGCGCCTCCCTTCTGGCTGACCGTCATTGCGTCACCGGCGTGCCATCGGTGCCCGGTTCGGCGGGTTTCGTCGAACGGCGGCCCAAGCCGCGCTTCAGATGGACCATTAGCAGCGAAATGGCCGCCGGCGTAATGCCGGAGATACGCGATGCTTGACCAATGGTCTCCGGTCGGAATTGCGTCAGCTTCTGACGCGCTTCAAATGACAGACCTCTGACTTCCGCATAGTCCAATTCCTCGGGTAGACGGGTACTTTCATGCGCCCCGTGCCGCTCGATCTCATCGGCCTGGCGGTCGATATAACCCTGATACTTGATCCCGATCTCGATCTGCTCCTTGATCTGGGCGAGCAACACGTCGTCTTCGGCGAGGGTTTCAGGCGCGCCGCATCCACCGGCTCGCAAACCGCAAACACCGTCGTAGCTAACGCCGGGCCGACGAAGGAGATCGGCGAGGCTATATTCGTGGTCGATCGGCTTGCCGAGCAAAGCCGTCGCTTCATCAGCAGGTAAAGTCTTGGGATTGACCCAAGTCGTGCGAAGGCGCTCTGTTTCACGTGAAACAGCGTCGCGCTTGCGGCTAAACGCATCCCACCGGATATCATCGACCACGCCGAGCTCGCGGCCGACCTCGGTCAAACGCATATCAGCATTGTCTTCGCGCAGGCTGAGACGATACTCGGCCCGGCTCGTGAACATCCGATAGGGTTCAGACACACCGCGCGTCACCAGATCGTCGACTAGCACGCCGAGATACGCCTGGTCGCGACGCGGGCACCACGCTTCCTTGCCCTGGACGTGCAACCCCGCATTAATCCCCGCCAACAGGCCTTGAGCGGCCGCTTCTTCGTAGCCGGTCGTGCCATTGATCTGCCCGGCAAAGAACAACCCGTTGATAACCTTGGTCTCTAGCGAAGCCTTCAGTCCACGCGGATCGAAGTAATCGTATTCGATCGCGTAGCCCGGCCGAAGAATGTGCGCGTGCTCCAAGCCGCGCATCGAACGCACGAGTTCGAGCTGCACATCAAACGGCAGGCTTGTCGAAATCCCATTGGGGTAGAACTCGTTGGTCGTCAGGCCTTCCGGTTCCAGGAAAATCTGATGTGATTCCTTCGACGCGAAACGATGGATCTTGTCCTCGATCGAAGGGCAATAACGCGGCCCTACGCCCTCGATCACGCCCGTGTACATCGGCGACCGATCAAGACCGCCGCGGATGATGTCGTGCGTGCGCCCGTTGGTATGCGTGACCCAGCACGGCACTTGCCGCGGATGCTGGTCGACGCGACCAAGGAACGAGAACACGGGCACCGGATCGAGGTCGCCCGGCTGCTCTTCGAGCTCGGAGAAGTCGATCGTGCGGCCGTCGATACGCGGCGGTGTACCGGTCTTGAGCCGGCCCTGCGGCAGCTTTAATTCCTTCAGGCGGGCGGACAGGGAAATCGCCGCAGGATCGCCCGCGCGGCCGCCGGTGTAGTTGTTCAGGCCCACGTGAATCTTCCCGTCGAGGAAGGTCCCCGCCGTCAAGACGACTGCGCGCGCACGGAAACGAATTCCCACTTGCGTCACTGCCCCGACGACACGGTCGCCTTCCACCATCAGATCGTCGACTGCCTGCTGAAACAGCCACAGGTTGGGTTGATTTTCCAGGCGATGCCGGATCGCCTGCTTGTATAGCAGTCGGTCGGCCTGAGCACGCGTCGCCCGAACGGCGGGCCCTTTCGACGAGTTCAGGATGCGGAACTGGATGCCGCCCTCATCCGTCGCCACCGCCATTGCACCGCCGAGCGCGTCGACTTCCTTGACGAGATGACCTTTGCCAATGCCGCCGATCGACGGATTGCAACTCATCTGGCCGAGAGTTTCGATGTTGTGAGTCAGCAGGAGCGTCGTATTGCCCATGCGCGCGGAAGCCAGCGCGGCCTCCGTGCCGGCATGACCGCCGCCAACGACGATGACGTCAAATTCTGTGGGAAAAAGCATCGCGGATCTCACGCAGGATCTTCGCGTGAGCCTTTCAGAGGAAATGGATGGGCGAATTATAACGGGTTCGGTTTAGGCCCGAATTCCGGCCGACCGCGGAGCCATAAAAAAAACGGTGTGTTTCACGTGAAACACACCGCTTCCATCGAACAACCGGCGAACAAGGGCAGGCTAGGCGACCTTCTTGGCGAGCCCCAGATATGTTTCGATCACGCGAGGATTTTGCGCCAAATCGGCGGCAACGCCTTCCAGCGCCAGTTCGCCCGTTTCGAGCACATAGCCATAATCCGAAATCTGTAATGCCGCGCGCGCATTCTGCTCAATCAGCAACGTCGCGACGCCGGTTTGCCGCAGTGCACTAATAATGTGGAAGATTTCCTTCACGATCAGTGGCGCGAGACCGAGACTGGGCTCGTCCAGCATCAGGAGATCGGGCTTGCCCATCAGCGCGCGGCCTACCGCCAGCATCTGCCTCTCACCTCCGGACAAAGTACCGGCAGCCTGCTTGCGGCGTTCCTTGAGTCGGGGAAACAGCGTGAAGACCGGTTCGAGCTGGTCGAGGAAATTGCGCTCGCCGGCGCGCTTGCGTCGATAGGCGCCGAGAACGAGATTGTCCTCGACCGTCATCGAGGCAAACAGCTCACGCTTTTCGGGCACCAGACACATGCCTCGCGCCACCCGCTTCTCGACCGCCACGGCGCTGACCTCTTCACCGCGATAGACGATCGCACCTTTCGCGTGCCCTGTGGTTGGCAGCGCGCCCATGATCGCGTTCAACAACGTGGACTTGCCAGCGCCGTTCGGCCCGATTACCGAAACGATCTGTCCGGGCCGGACTTTGATCGCCGCGCCGTGTAGCGCCTCGACTTTGCCGTAGCGGACCGACAGACCGTCCACTTCCAGAACCGGCGTGGCAGCATTCATTGTGTTCTCCATCACTCCACCCCGCCCAGATAGGCTTCGAGCACCGCCGGATCCTGCTGAACGTCCAACGGCAAGCCTTCCGCGATTCGGGTTCCAAACTCCATCACCACCAGCCGGTCGGTGAGATTCATCACGAAATCCATGTCGTGTTCGACTAGCAGCACACTCATGCCTTCGGCCTTCAGCCGGCGCAGCAGATCCGCAAGCTGCAGCTTTTCCTGGTAACGCAAGCCGGCTGCCGGTTCGTCGAGCAGCAAGAGCGTCGGATCGCAGCACAATGCGCGGGCGATCTCGAGGATCCGCTGCTGGCCGAGCGCAAGACTGCCTGCTTCGTCGTACATATGGTGCTCGAGCCCGACGCGGCGAATCTGCCGCGCCGCTTCGGCCATCAGGCGCGCCTCTTCCGCGCCGTTCAGGCGCGCGACGCTGCGCCACACGCCCGCGTGTCCGCGCAGATGCGCGCCGATCGCGACGTTCTCCAGCACGGTCATCCCCGGCAACAGTTTGACGTGTTGAAAAGTCCGGCCGATCCCGCGCTTGACGATTTCGCGTGAATTGAGGGAATCGATCCGCTCGCCGCGGAAAGTGATCTCGCCGCTGGTGGCCTGCAACACGCCGGTGACGAGATTGAATGTAGTCGACTTGCCAGCGCCGTTCGGCCCGATCAGGCCGATGATCTGCCCCGCTTTCACCTCGAAGCTGACATCGTTCACGGCAACCAGCCCGCCGAACTGCTTGCGTGCCAGGTTGACGGTCAGGAGATCTTCACCGGCCCGGGGCTTGCTGCGCTGCGGCAACGGTTTCGCATGATCGCTCACGTGAGCGCGCGGCCCGCGCGGGAAAAAACGGGCGACGAACGGCCAGACGCCTTGCCGGGCGTATTGCAGCAGTACCACCATCAGGATGCCGAACACGATCACTTCGAAGTTGCCGTTCTCGCCCAACAGCTTGGGCAACAGCGTTTGCAGATAGTCTTGGAGCAGCGTCAGGATCGCCGCACCGAGGACTGCGCCCCAGACATGCGACACGCCTCCCACCACCGCCATGAACAGAAACTCAATGCCGTGATTCAGACCGAACGGCGTCGGATTCACCGCGCGTTGCAGATGGGCGTAGAGAAAGCCCGAGACGGACGCCAACACGGCGGCATACACGAAGATGACGACACGCATCCAGCCCGTATTGACGCCCATCGCCTCGGCCATCATGCCGCCACCGCGCAGCGCGCGAATCGCCCGACCCGGCCGGCTGTTCAGCAGATTCTGAACAGATACCACCGACCCGAGCACGACCAGCCAGATCAGGTAGTAGATATGGCGGCCCGACTCCAGGTTGATGCCGAAAACGTTCAGCACCGGAATCCCATTGATGCCGTCGTACTTGCCGAGCATTTCGAGATTGCCGAACAGGTAGAACAGCGCCAGCCCCCAGGCGATGGTGCCGAGCGGCAGAAAGTGCCCGGACAGCCGCATCGTCACCAGGCCCAGCATCAGGGCGATCAACGCCGTCAGGACGACACCCGCGATCAGCGCGAGCCACGGCGAGACGCCGTACTGGGTGGTCAGATACGCGGTCGCGTACGCACCGATGCCGACGAATGCTGCCTGCCCGAAGCTCGTCATTCCGCCAATGCCGGTCAGCAGCACGAGGCCGATCGCGACGATCGAATAGAGGCCGATGTAGTTGAGCAGCGTCACCCAGTACTCCGGAACGTGGATGGGCTGCGGCAACACCGGCAGCGCGAACAGCACCACCAGGAACAACCAGAAGAACTTGTTTTGCATGATCCATTTCATTGCGTCACTCCTCTTCCTCTTCGGCGTGCGGGCTGGCAAGACTTCGCCACAGCAGCACGGGGATGATCAGCGTGAACACGATCACTTCTTTGTAAGCGCTCGCCCAAAACGACGAATACGACTCCAGCAGCCCCACCAAAATCGAACCCGCCGCCGCCAGCGGATAGCTGACAAGACCGCCGATAATCGCCCCGACAAAGCCCTTAAGACCGATCAGGAAGCCCGAGTCGTAGTAGATGGTGGTCAGGGGTGCGACGAGGATGCCGCACAGCGCACCGAGCCCCGCAGCCAGCGTGAACGCGAGGCGCCCCGCCTGCGTGGTGCCGATGCCGACGAGCCGCGCACCGAGCCGGTTCACCGAGGTCGCGCGCAAGGCCTTTCCGGAGATCGAGCGGTCGAAGTACAGATACAGCGCGCCAATTAACACGACCGCGGTTCCCAGCACCCACAGGGCTTGCCCGGAGATCGACAGGCTGCCGGCGTTGAACGTCGCGTCGGAAAACGCGGTCGTGCGCGAGCCTTCGGCACCGAACATCACCAGCCCCAGGCCGACCATCGCGAAGTGCACGGCCACGGCCACGATCAGCAGCAGCAGCGTGCTGGCCTCCGCGATCGGCTCATACGCGAGCCGGTAGACGAATGGCCCCATCGGAATCACGATCAGCAGCGTCAGCGCGATTTGCACGATCATCGGCAGCGGCTGAACGGACAGGCCGCGGGTGAGCGCGTAGACCGCAATGGGAAACAGCAGATATTTCCCCACCAGCATGACGAGCGTGCGTGCCGCGTGCCGCCGCCGTTCAGGATGGCGCGCGAGTCCCGCGACTTCCACGACGAAGCACGCCGCCCCCATCGCCATGAGCAGCCAGCAGGTGGCCGGAAATTTCTGTGTCTGCAGCGCGGCGAGCGTCAATGCGCCGTACGAGACAAATTCCCCCTGCGGGATGAAGATCACCCGCGTCACGGAGAACACCAGCACTAGCGCGAGCGCGAGCAGCGCGTAGATCGCGCCGGTGGTAATGCCGTCCTGCGCGAGGATCGCCGCAATTGATAGATCCATACTTCCTCGTCATGAAGCGTCGAAATCGAAAAACGGGAAACGGTCGTGGCGCGGAAATTCGCAGCCGTGCGCCGACCTGCAATGCGCGAAAAGGCAACCGCCGCGCCAGAACGCGGCGCGGCGGTCGTTGCCATTGTCATCGAACAGAATGGCAATTCGGCGTCATGCGCCGCGGATTGCGCGAGAGGCGCGTATTGCTTTTTTATGCTTAGTCGTTCTGCAGCTTCCACTTGCCGTCGACGATCTGCACGATCACGCGTGCGCGCTTGTCGAGGCCATTGTGGTCAGTCGTCGTGGTATTCATGATGCCGTGAGACACCGGCAGTTCCTTGATGTTTTCAAGCGCGCTTCGCAGTGCCACGCGGAACGCTTCGGTGCCCGGCTGAGCAGTCTTCAGCGCGACCGGAATGGCGGCTTGCAGCATCTGGCCGGCATCCCATGCGTGACCGCCAAAGGTCGCCACCGAACCTGCGCCATACGCTTTCTCATAGGCCGCCTTATATGCTTCCGACGACTTCTTCACCGGATTCGACTCCGGCAATTGATCGGCGACGAGAATCGGACCGGCCGGCAGCAATTCGCCTTCGCAGTCCTTGGCGCACACGCGCAGGAAATCGTTATTCGCGACGCCGTGCGTCTGATAGATCTTGCCCTTGTAACCCCGCTCCTTCAGCGTCTTGGCCGGCAACGCCGCGGGCGTGCCCGACCCCGCGATCAATACGGCGTCCGGATTGGCGGCCATCGTCTTAAGCACCTGGCCAGTTACCGAAGCGTCCGTGCGATTGAAGCGCTCGTTCGAGACGATCTTAAGATGGTTCGCGTTGGCAGCGGCGGTAAACACGTTGTTCCAACTGTCGCCGTACGCATCCGAGAAGCCGATAAAACCGACTGTCTTCACGCCGTGATGCGCCATGTAGTCGGCGATCGCGTCAGCCATCAGACTGTCGTTTTGCGGCGGTTTGAAGGCCCATGCGCGCTTCGCGTCCATCGGAGAGATGATTGCGGCCGATGCCGCCAGTGAGATCACCGGCGTCTTGCTTTCGGCTGCGGGGTCGAGCATCGCCAGCGCATTCGGCGTGACCGTCGAACCGATGATCGCGTCGACATGATCTTCGTCGATCAGCTTGTGGGTGTTTTGCACTGCCTTGCCGGTATCGGACGCATCGTCGAGCACGATGTACTGCACCGTCTTGCCGCCGATCTCTTTCGGCAGCAGTGCAATCGTGTTCTTCTCGGGAATCCCGAGCGATGCCGCCGGTCCCGTGGTCGACAACGTCACGCCGATTTTCACCTGCGCGAACGCGGCGCCCGCGCCGCACATCAACGCCATTGCGATGCCGGTGCGTACCCATTGCCTTGTTTTGTTCATTGCGAGTCTCCAAACGCCTTGAAACGCGTATCTATGATCCCGGCTGACGGGCCGGGTGTCCGAATCTGGTTATAGGGCTCAGATGTGCCAAGCATGGTTTTCCCTGCTCGACGCGAATACCTTCGCCGTTTCGTCGGATATCACTCCCCTGCTCACCGCCTGTGTGACGCTGCGATTTCCCACACGAGTGACCTCGTTCACTGCTGCGAACCTGCGCGAATAAACACTAACATGTTAGTAGTATTGCGTTCTGCATCATTGACGGTCAATAGACCTCAGATGAAATGCGGGTTTGTCCTGAAGCGACGAAACCACACTTTTCACGCGACGCGGGCAATAAAAAAGACGCGTCAGTTGCACGCGTCTTTTTTCTATGAGCTTCGAAACGGTTCCTCTTGGCTCAGTCGTCAGACAGCTTCCACTTGCCGCCGACGATCTCCACCATCACACGCGCGCGCTGATCGAGGCCAGCATGGTCGTTTGCGCTCATGTTGAAGATGCCGTGCGACGCGGGCATGTCTCGCGTGGTTTCCAACGCTGCGCGCAGCGCCTCCCGGAACGCGGGCGTGCCGGGCTGGCCTTGCTTCAGCGCGAGCGGAATCGCCCGTTGCAGCAGAAAGCCGGCGTCCCACGCGTGACCACCGAAGGTCGATACCGAGCCAGCGCCGTTGGCGGTTTCGTAAGCGTGCTTATAAGCCAGTGCGCTCTTTTTCACCGGATTCGAATCCGGCAGTTGATCAGCGACCAGCAGCGGGCCAGCCGGCAGATACGTGCCGTCGCAATCCTTGCCGCACACGCGCAGGAAGTCGTTATTCGCGACGCCGTGCGTCTGATAGTACTTGCCCTTGTAGCCGCGCTCCTTGAGCGTTTTCTGCGGCAACGCGGCAGGCGTACCGGCACCTGCGATGAGCACCGCATCCGGGTTCTGCGACATCATCTTCAGCACCTGGCCGGTGACCGATGCGTCGTTGCGCGCAAAGCGTTCGTTGGCGACGATCTTGATCCTGGCGAGATCGGCGGCCTTGCCGAATTCCTTGAACCAGCTCTCGCCGTACGCGTCGGAGAAGCCGATGAACGCGACTGTCTTCACGCCATGACGGGCCATATGCTGCGCGATCGCGGTCGCCATCAGAATGTCGTTTTGCGGTGTCTTGAAGACCCACTTGCGCTTCGCATCCATCGGCTCGACGATGCTGGCCGCGGCGGCCATCGAGATCATCGGCGTGGCGGTTTCAGCGGCGACGTCGGTCATGGCGAGCGAGTTGGGCACGACGGTCGAGCCGATCAACGCATCAACGTGGTCTTCGCTGGTGAGCTTGCGGGCGTTCCTGACCGCCTGGGTCGAATCCGTCGCATCGTCAAGCACGATGTACTCGATCTTTTGACCCGCTACTTCTTTAGGCAGCAGTGCAATCGTGTTCTTTTCCGGAATGCCCAGCGATGCGGCCGGCCCCGTTGCCGACACCGTCACGCCGATCTTGACGTCCGCGAATGCCTGACCGCTCCATGCCGCGGAGGCTGCGATAGCGACTAATGCCGCGCTAATCCAACTCAATGCCGACTTCATCCCACTCCTCGGTCTACCCCGTTATTCGATTGAAATTAAATCCGTGGATTTAAATGCCGACCCAGCGGTCGGTGAATAGCAAGTTTAGCGGACGAAAGCTCCGCGCCGCAAGCGATTTGCGGGGTTGAGCCGAACTGGGATCGTGAAAAGCCGGCAATAAAAAGCCGGCCGAATGAGTGAAAGAAGGAATTGGCGTTTTAGGAAAGCACAAATAAAAAGCGCTGTTGGATATCAATCCAACAGCGCTTTCGTCTGGGCACTGAGTGCCTCATTGTCTCCTCGTTCTCCACCTGCAAATTTCGTGGTGCATCAGAACTGCATGAAGATTAAACGAGCCCCCCTTTGACTACAACTAGCACTTACCCTAGTGGTGCAAAGCGGCACCGATGTGGGGCGCGTGCTCCCGGTTTCCCGGCGTCCGTCATCAAGCAGACGAATGCCGCCGCTTACCTGCAAGCAACCGTCTTTCAAATGACGCAAATTACATCGGACACCGAATCAACTGCCTACGCCTTCGACTGTCAAGCGCGCAGCGGCCGCACCCGCGCGACGATCTCGCCGACAATGCCGCGCCGGAATGCCAGCACGCAAGCTATGAAGATCATGCCCGTCACGATGGTCACCGACTCGCCCAACGAGCGGAACCAGTCGATGCCAGTCGCCCCCGCGAGCGCCCCGCCCAGATCGCCGAGCCGGTCCTCCAGCGCGACGATCAAGGTCGCACCGAGCAATGGCCCAAATAGCGTACCCATCCCGCCGACCAGCGTCATCAGTATCACGAGGCCCGACATGGTCCAGTACGCGTCACCCAGCGTCTCGAAGCCCTGCACCAGCACCTTGAGCGAGCCCGCTAGTCCGGCGAGCCCCGCCGACAGAACGAACGCGAGCAGCTTGAAGCGATCCGTGTCGTAGCCGAGCGATACCGCGCGTGGCTCGTTTTCCTTGATCGCCACCAGCACTTGCCCGAAAGGTGAATGCACGATTCGCACGATCAGTAGAAATGCCAGCACCATCACGGCCAGGACGACGTAGTACAACGCTACATCCGACGACAGATCCAGCAATCCGAACAGCTTGCCGCGCAGCACGCCTTGCAGGCCATCCTCACCGTGCGTGAACGGCGCTTGCAGGAATACGAAGTAGACCATTTGCGCGAGCGCGAGCGTCACCATCGCGAAGTAGATACCCTGGCGGCGAATCGCGAAGAATCCGGCGACCAGCCCCAGCAAGGTCGCGGTCGCGGTGCCGACGAGCACGCCCAGTTCCGGCGAAAAGCCGAGCGTCTGCATCGCATAGCCGGTGACGTAACCGGCCGACGCGAGAAACATCGCGTGACCGAACGACAGCAAGCCGGTATAGCCGATCAGCAGATTGAACGCCGCCGCGAATAACGCGAAGCACAGCACCTTCATGACGAAGAGCGGATAAATGCCCAGCATAGGCACCGCAACAAGCGCGATCAGCAGCAAACCGTAGAGCACTTTTCTCTGCATCATTTTTCCTTGCCGAACAGGCCGGCCGGCCGTACCAGCAACACGAGCGCCATGATCACGAAGACCACGGTGGCCGACGCTTCGGGATAGAACACGCGGGTCAGCCCTTCGATAACACCCAGCATCAGGCCGGTCAGAATCGAGCCCATGATCGAACCCATCCCGCCGATCACGACGACCGCGAACACGGTGATGATCATGGGCTGGCCCATCAGCGGCGACACCTGAATGACCGGCGCGGCCAGCACGCCGGCGAACGCGGCCAGCGCGACGCCGAAGCCGTAAGTCAGCGTGATCATCAGCGGCACGTTGACGCCGAACGCTTCGACCAGCTTCGGATTCTCGGTACCCGCGCGCAGATAAGCGCCGAGGCGCGTCTTTTCTATAACGAACCAGGTCGCGAAGCACACCGCCAGCGACGCGACGACCACCCAAGCACGATAATTCGGCAGGAACATGAAGCCGAGATTGGTCGCGCCCGAGAGCGCCGAAGGCACGTCGTACGGCTGGCCGGACGACCCGTAGATGGAGCGGAACACGCCTTCGACGACGAGCGTGAGCCCGAAGGTCAACAGCAGTCCGTACAGGTGATCGAGCTTGTATAGCCAGCGCAGCATCGAGCGTTCGATTGCGACGCCGAACAGCCCAACGATCAGCGGGGCCAACACCAGCATGACCCAGTACGGCAACCCGAAATACGTCAGCCCCATCCACGCGAGCATGGCACCGAGCATGAACAACGCGCCGTGCGCGAAATTGATCACGTTGAGCAGGCCGAAGATCACCGCTAGCCCGAGACTCAGAATCGCGTAGAACGAGCCGTTCACGAGCCCCAGCAGCAGCTGGCTCAGCATTGCCGGAAGCGGAACGCCAAAGATATCCATTGAAGCCCTTAACCCTGAAGCCATTGCCAAGGTGAGATCGTTCACGAACGACCCGGCCGGCGCGCGACAGGCGGCAAAGACGCCCGTCGCGCGCGGCATGTGAAACGGTCCTCATACGGTTGGCCTTCTGCCTGCCGGCCGGCGCCGCCCCATTGCGCAACCTGCGGCGAAGCACCCACAACCAGACAGTCAGACGGCCCCGAGAGACCCTCAACCCACGCTTATTTCCACAGTGCGCAGCGCGACTCCGCCTTGGTCGTGAACGCCTGCTCGCCCGGAATCGTCGCGGTGATCCTGTAGTAGTCCCACGGCTCTTTGGATTCGGCCGGCGTCTTCACCTGCATCAGGTACATGTCGTGGATCATGCTGCCATCCTGACGGATATAGCCCTTCGCGTAGAAGTCGTCGATCTTCGCCTTCTTCAGTTGCGCCATCACCTTGTCGGCGTCGGTCGAGCCCACCGCCTGGACTGCCTTCAGGTAAGTCATGGTTGCGGAGTAGTCGGCAGCTTGCAGGCTCGACGGCATCTTCTTCATTTTGTCGAAGTAGCGCTGCGCCCATTTGCGCGTGTTGGCGTCCTTGTTCCAGTACCAGCTGTCCGTCAGCACGAGGCCTTGCGTCGTTTCCAGTCCGAGGCTGTGGACGTCGTTGATAAACATCAGCAGCGCGGCCAGCTTCATCGTCTTGGTGATGCCGAATTCCTTGGCGGCCTTGATCGAGTTGATGGTGTCGCCACCGGCGTTGGCGAGGCCCAGGACCTGCGCCTTCGACGCCTGCGCCTGCAACAGGAACGACGAGAAGTCCGACGCCGACAGCGGATGCCGCACGTCGCCCAGCACCTGCCCGCCGTTCGCTTTCACCACGTCTGCCGTGTTCTTCTCGAGTGCCTTGCCGAACGCATAGTCAGCTGTCAGGAAAAACCAGGTCTTGCCGCCCTGTTTGGTCACAGCCGAACCGGTGCCTTTGGCGAGCGCAGTCGTGTCGTACGCATAGTGGACCGTGTACGGCGTGCACTGCTCGTTGGTCAGCGTGTCCGCGCCCGCGCCGATGCTGATGTAGACCTTGTGCTTCTCGCCCGCGACGGTGTTCATCGACAAACCCGTCGCCGAGTTCGTGCCGCCGACCAGCATGTCGACCCCGTCCCGGTCGAACCATTCGCGTGCGCGCGACGCCGCGATGTCCGCCTTGTTCTGGTGATCCGCGTACAGCACCGTGATGGGCTTACCGTTGACCTTGCCGCCAAAGTCGGCGACCGCCATGCGGATCGCTTCGAGGCCGCCCTGCCCGTCGATATCCGCGTACAACCCTGACAGATCGGTGATGAAGCCGATCTTCACCGAATCGTCGGCCGCTTGCGCGCTGCCCATCGTGAAAGCGGCCCCGGCCGCAACCGCGAAACAAAGTGAGGCAAGCCGCGCGAGTGGGTTCTTTTTCATTCGTGTCTCCTGTTTCTTCGCTTGTGATTATCAGAGGCAACCGGGCGCCCGTTCATACGCCCAGCAAGTCATGCAACACCGGCATCTTGCCTTCGAGTTCCTTTGCCTCGAAGTGCTCGACGATCGTGCCGTGCTCCATCACGTAGAAGCGGTCGGCGAGCGGCGCGGCGAAGCGGAAATTCTGTTCGACCATCACGATCGTGTAGCCCCGCGACTTCAGCGTGACGATCATACGCGCGAGCGCCTGCACGATCACGGGCGCCAATCCCTCCGAGATTTCGTCGAGCAGCAGCAGGCTCGCGCCGGTGCGCAAAATCCGCGCGACCGCCAGCATCTGCTGCTCGCCGCCGGAAAGGCGCGTGCCCTGGCTCGCCCGGCGCTCCTGCAGATTCGGAAACATCGAATAGATTTCCTCGAGCGACATCATGTGCGCCTTGTCGCCGATGGGCGGCGGCAGCAGCAGATTTTCCTCGCACGACAGGCTCGAAAAAATGCCGCGCTCTTCGGGGCAATAACCGATGCCGCAATGCGCGATGCGGTGCGTGGGCAGGTCGATCGTTTCGCGTCCGCCGATGCGGATCGAGCCCGTGCGCCGCCCAGTCAGGCCCATGATCGCGCGCAGCGTGGTGGTGCGCCCTGCGCCATTGCGCCCGAGCAGCGTCACGACTTCGCCGCGGTTCACCGTCAGATCGACGCCGTGCAAAATGTGGGATTCGCCGTACCACGCTTGCAACCCTGCGATCTCCAGCGCAGGCGCAGCGCCGCTGGTGCCGCTCACTTCGAGGCCTTCGCGCTCGACAATCGTATTCATGCGTGAGCTCCGGCGAGCGCCGCGTCAGCGCTGCCCATGTAGGCTTGCATCACCAGCGGATTCTTCGACACTTCGGCGTAGCTGCCTTCGGCAAGCACTTCGCCTCGTTGCAGTACGGTGATCGTATCGGAGATGCCCGCGATCACATTCATGTTGTGCTCGACCATCAGTATCGTGCGACCGGTCGATACTTTTTTGATCAATGCGGTCACGCGGTCGACGTCTTCGTGGCCCATGCCTTGCGTCGGCTCGTCCAGCAGCATCAGCTCCGGTTCCATCGCCAGCGTAGTGGCGATTTCAAGCGCGCGTTTGCGGCCATAGGAGAGCTCGACCGTCGGCACGTCGGCGAAATCGGTCAATCCCACCTGAGTGAGCAAGTCCATCGCACGATCATCGAGCTGACGCAGCGTGCGTTCGCTCTTCCAGAAATGAAAAGCGGTGCCGAGCGAACGTTGCAAGCCGATGCGCACGTTCTGCAATGCTGTGAGATGCGGGAAGACAGCGGAGATCTGAAACGAACGGATGATGCCACGGCGCGCAATCTGCGCCGGCCGTTCCTTCGTGATGTCGACGCCGTTGAAGACGATCTGGCCTGCGCTCGGTTCGAGAAACTTGGTGAGCAGGTTGAAGCAGGTGGTCTTGCCTGCCCCATTCGGGCCGATCAGCGCATGAATGGAGCCACGGCGCACGCGCAGGTTGACACCGTTCACGGCAATGAAGCCTTTGAACTCGCGAGTCAGTCCGCGTGTTTCGAGAATCGTATCGCCGAGAATCATGTTCCCTTCCATACGGAGTTAGGCGAAGCATTACATCTTTTCGCGCGAAGCCCTGCGCGACTATTATGACGGCGGCACCCCTTGCCGCTCGTTGCGTGCTGCACCAACCCGGACATCCCATGGCGCGGCACGCAGCATGGCTGCTATTGTCGCGCCAATGATGCACTGCATTCATCGGGATTTGCACTTAGTGGATCACGCGCGTCCGTACCGGTTCGACGGGTGGACGACGCTCAATCGGTCAAGTGGAACGTCTCTTGCGGCTGGCTCGTCGCGCTCGCGCTTGTCACACTGCGGACATCGACGACAGCGCACCGCTTTGCTCCGCCACCCTCGCGCTTAAACGTGCACGGCGATCTTCGCGGATCATCTCGCTCGCGCGCTCGGCGATCATCAGCGTCGGCGAGTTGGTGTTTCCCGACGTAATGTTCGGCATGACCGACGCGTCCACCACACGCAGCCCGTCGACTCCGATAACTCTTAGCCGATTGTCGACCACGGCAGCGGGATCGTCTGTCGTGCCCATGCGGCAAGTGCCGACCGGATGGAAGATGGTGGTGCCGACCAGACCCGCGGCCTGTTGCAGTTCTTCTTCGGATTGATACTGCACGCCCGGCAAAATCTCTTGCGGCCGATAACGCGCGAGCGCCGGTGCCATGGCGATGCGCCGCGTAAGACGTAATGCATTCGCGGCCACGTGGCGGTCATAGTCGGTGGACAGGTAGTTCGGTGCAATCAACGGGGGCGCCGAGGCGTCGGCCGATTCGATGTGGATGCTGCCGCGCGAAGTGGGCCGCAACTGGCACACCGACGCGGTGAACGCATTGAACCGATGCAGCGGCTCACCGAAGCGATCGAGCGAAAGCGGCTGCACGTGATATTCGAGGTCGGGACGCGTGAGCGACGGGTCGTTTGGATCGGACCTGGCGAACGCACCGAGCTGCGAGGGCGCCATCGACATCGGCCCGCTTTGCAACAGCGCATACTGTATGCCAATCATCAGCTTGCCCCACCAGTGTGCGGAGGCCGTATTGAGCGTGCGCACGCCATCGACTTTGTACGCCATGCGCAACTGCAAATGGTCTTGCAGATTTTCGCCGACGCCGCGCAGGTCTTTGACGACCCCGATACCCAGATTGTGCAGACGTGCCCCGTTGCCGATACCGGACAGTTCGAGCAGTTGCGGCGAGTTGACCGCGCCCGAGCTGAGGATGACTTCGCAACGGGCCTTGGCGAGATAGTCGACGTTCTGGCCACGATATTCGACGCCGCTGCAGCGCCGTCCTTCGAACACGACGCGCTGTGTATGCGCACCGGTGATGACAGTCAGATTCGGCCGCTTCAGAGCCGGGCGCAAGAAAGCTTTCGACGCATTCAAGCGAATCCCGCGTTTCTGATTCACGTCGAAGTAGCCGACGCCCGTGTTGTCGCCGCGGTTGAAGTCATCCGTGGCCGGGATGCCGTTCTGCTGCGCGGCTTTCGAAAACTCTTCGAGAATCTTCCATTTCAGCCGTTGCTTTTCGACGCGCCACGGTCCGCCTGCGCCATGCGCATCGTTGGCGCCGGCATGATAGTCTTCGCTGCGTTTGAAGACCGGCAGCACGGCGTTCCATGACCACGATGGATCGTTGGTCACGCGGGCCCATTCGTCGTAATCCTCGCGCTGACCGCGCATATAAATCATGCCGTTGATCGACGAACTGCCGCCCAGCACGCGCCCGCGCGGATACGACAACGCACGGCCGTTCAGCCCCGCTTCCGGCTGCGTCTTGTAGAGCCAGTCCGTCCGCGGATTGCCGATGCAGTACAGGTAGCCGACCGGCACGTGAATCCAGTGGTAATCGTCTTTGCCGCCGGCCTCGAGCAACAGCACGTGGATATCCGGATCTTCGGTCAGCCGGTTGGCGAGCACGCAACCCGCCGTGCCCGCACCGACGATGATGTAGTCGAATTCGCCTTCCAGCCGACGGCCAGCCGTATTCGTATTTTCGGTTTGGCACATGATTCAGTCTCCTAAGCTTTTTTTCGCGAGCCGCATCGTTCTCATGCGGCCGCGCTGCTCTGCTTTATTTGTTCTGTTCGCGCGGGTAGCCGAAGCGGACTACTTGGCGACCGGCATCGTAAATTCGGCCCCCTTCGCGATACTGTCGGGCCAGCGCTGCATGATGCTCTTGTAGCGCGTGTAGAACCGCACGCCTTCCTCGCCGTATGCGTGATGGTCGCCGAATAAGGACTTCTTCCATCCGCCGAACGAATGCCATGCCATCGGCACCGGAATCGGCACGTTGATCCCGACCATGCCGATCTCGATCTGTCGCGAGAACGCCCGTGCAACCCCGCCATCCGATGTGAACAACGACACGCCGTTGGCAAACTCGTTGGCGTTGATCAGGTCGACAGCCGACGCGAAATCCGGCACACGCACGACACACAGTACCGGTCCGAAAATCTCTTCGCGGTAAATCTTCATGTCGGTCGACACATTGTCGAACAGGGTGCCGCCAAGAAAGAAGCCCTTCTCGTTAGCCGTGACCTGATGACCGCGTCCGTCGACCACGAGGTTGGCGCCTGCCGCAACGCCAGCGTCGATATATCCGACCACTTTCTCGCGATGGGCCGCCGTGACCAGCGGTCCCATCTCGGCCGCCGACTCCATGCCGTTGAGTATCTTCAAGCTCTTCACCCGCGGCGTCAGCCGCTCGATCAGCTCGTCGGCAATGTGTCCAACTGCGACCGCCACCGAAATCGCCATGCACCGCTCGCCCGCCGAGCCGTATGCCGCACCGATCAGCGCATCGACGGCCTGGTCGAGATCGGCGTCCGGCATCACTACCAGATGATTCTTTGCCCCGCCCAACGCCTGCACGCGCTTACCGTGCTTCGTGCCTTCCGTATAGATGTACTCGGCGATCGGCGTGGAACCGACAAAAGACAGCGCACTCACTTCGGGATGGACGAGCAGCGCGTCGACCGCCACCTTGTCGCCATGCACGACGTTGAACACGCCGTCGGGCAAGCCGGCTTCCTTCAACAATTCGGCGAGCCGAATCGACGCGGACGGATCGCGCTCCGACGGCTTCAAAACGAACGTATTGCCGCACGCGATCGCGACCGGGAACATCCAGCACGGCACCATCATCGGGAAGTTGAACGGCGTGATGCCGGCGACCACGCCGAGCGGCTGGCGCAGATTCCAGTTGTCGATGCCACCGCCGATCTGATCGGTGAAGTCGGTTTTCAACAGATTGGGAATGCCGCACGCGAACTCGACGACTTCGATGCCGCGCATCACTTCGCCCTTCGCATCCGAGAACACCTTGCCATGCTCGCGGGTAATCAACTCCGCCAGTTCGTCGTGGTGACGGTCGAGCAATTCCTTGAACTTGAACAGCACCCTCGCCCGCTTGATCGGCGCGGTTTCGCTCCATGCGGGAAAGGCGGCCCGGGCGGCGGCGACGGCCGCGTCCACCTCGGCGACGCTCGCGAGCGGCACCCGTGCGCTCACGCTGCCCAACGCCGGATTGAAGACGTCGCCAAGACGCCCGCTCGTGCCCTCGAGCGCCTTGCCGTTGATGAAATGGGTTAGCGCACGTACGCTGGTCGCGCTGCGCTGCGTTTCGTCCTGAAGTGTCTCGCTCATGTCCGTCCTCGTTGCCGTAACTTTTCTGGTTAGATCGCACGCGCGCTTGGAGCGTGCCCAACGGTTAGCCTAAAACGCTTTGGCGCGACAAATCCAATGAGTAATGTTCAACTGGGCCATAAGCCGCGCTAATATCAGAGCATGGATCTCACTTTGCTCCGGGCTTTTGTTACCGTCGCGCGCGAAGGCAATCTCACGCGGGCCGCGGTGCAGCTCCACCTGACCCAACCCGCCGTCAGCCTGCAAATCGAGCACTTGCAGGAGACGCTCGGCGTGACGCTATTCACGAGGACGTCACATGGCCTCTCGCTCACGCGCGACGGCCAGGCGCTGCTGCCGCACGCCGAACGCGCACTGGGCGCGGCGGCCGATGTGCGGCGTGCCGCCCAATCGCTGCGTCACGAGGTTCGCGGACGCTTGCGGATCGGTACGATCCTCGACCCGGCGTTTCTGCGCCTGGGCGGCTTTCTCAAACAGCTGGTCGAGAGCTGGCCACATATTGAAACGGCCTTGCGCCACGGCATGTCGGGCTGGGTGCTGGAGCAGATTCGCGCGGGGGAACTGGATGTCGGGTATTACATCGGCCTTCCGTCGGATGACGAAACCCGCGACGGCAGCGCCTTTTACGCGCTCACGCTCACCCGGTTCCAGTATCGCGTGCTGGCACCGGCCGGCTGGAAAGATCGCGTCAAAGGGGCGCGCGACTGGCGTTCGCTCGCCGCTCTGCCGTGGATCTGGACGCCGCCCGCGTCGGCGCACAACCGGCTTTTGTCGCGCTGTTTCGACGAAGCCGGCGTGAAGCCGATCAAGGTGGCTGAAGTCGATCAGGAGCCGTCGATGCTCGATCTGGTGAAATCGGGAGTCGGCCTCACGCTGGCGCGGGACGCCACGGCGATCGCCGAAGCGCATGCGCACGCGCTGACTATCGTCGAAGGCATTACGGTGCCGACCCAGCTCAGCTTTATCACGCTCGAAGAACGCAAGGACGAACCGGCCATTGCCGCGGCTCTCAAACTGATCGAACAGCAATGGACGACATAAGCCCCGGGCCCGCCGCAAGCGTCGGCGCACCGTGGGCCGTGTACCGTTGCGATATGAGCGGCGCTAATGCCAAGCATGCGCGCCGTAAGCGTGACGGCAACCGGTTGCGGTTTCGGATTCATCAGCCGACGCAGCAGCCGCACTCGCGTCCGCCTGCACACACCGCCGGGCCCGCAGGGACACTGTGACACCCTTTTTTGCTAGATTGGCGGTTCGCGCTCACCAGCCGGCCCCGGCAGAGTCCGCGTTCAACCAGTCACGACAGCAGCCGCGATCACCGACAAGCGGCGACATCAGCCGGCGGCCGCCCCCGGCGACAGGTGGCCGAGCGGCAACGGCCCGTTGCGCTTGAACGTCGTGAGTACGATGTTCGAGCGCACGCTGTCCACGCCGGGCACGCGCATCAGCTTCTTCATGACGAAGGTCGACAGATAGTTGAGATCGGGGGCGACGATGCGCAGCAGGTAATCGGCATCGCCCACCACCGCATGACACTCGAGCACTTCAGACAGTGCGTCGATTTGTTGCTGGAATTGCTCGATGATCGAATCGCCGTGGTGCTTCAGCTTCAAGCTCGTGAAGGCCGTGACGCTAAGCCCGAGCTTCTCGGGGCGCAGTACGACACGGTAACCGTCCACCACGCCGAGCTGTTCCAGCCGCTGCAAGCGGCGTCCGATCTGCGACGGCGACAACGGCACCTGCTCGGCCAGTTGCTGATGCGTGGCCCTGCCAAAGCGTTGCAGCACGTCGAGCAGCGCGAGATCGAAGTGATCGAGTTCAAGCATGTCGGGGGTCCGCATTCGGTCGCCGTGGGATGCGCGATTATTGCATAGGGCCGTGGCGCTGTTACGCCGATGCGCGCTGTCGGACGCTGTAACATTGCACCGTAGCATCGCGTCCGACGATGCGTTAAGCGGAACGGCTGGCTGACAGAATGGGATGTCGGGGGGCCGCAACGACAACTGCGCTACCCCGACAGACGCGGCAGCAGCCTCGCGTGATCCGTGAAAAAATGCTCGAAGGGGCACGCCACCGGCGCGCCAGTGTCGATCGACGAGGTGACACGATGATTCAGAAACTGACTTCCGACGAGCGCGCCGAACGGCTCGCCCTGTTGAACGGCTGGCAAGCCGTGCCCGATCGCGACGCAATCCAGCGCAAGTTGCAGTTCGCCGACTTCAACGAAACCTTCGGCTTCATGACGCGCGTGGCAATCAAGGCGCAGCAAATGGATCACCACCCCGAATGGTTCAACGTGTACAACAAGGTGGAGATCACACTGTCGACGCACGAGGCCAACGGCGTGTCCGCGCGCGACATCGAACTGGCCTCTTTTATCGACAGTATTACCGCGTAATACAAAAATCCATCGCCTTTCGCGCAGGTTTGTCTCACGTGCACTGCACAATCGCGCTGCACTGAAAGGCCAATGGAGGGAACCGTTCGCGCAAACCTTCAGTTCTACAGGCTATTATTAAGGTGCACGTAAGACTCCCACGCAAGCTTGGCCGCCTCGTCCAAACGATCCAGCGATAGGGTCTGCTGACGCTGTACAATCAACAGCGCATACGGCTTGGAGAGTGCGCTTGCCTCCTTGCACAGAACGAGTTCGTCGCCGCTTGAAGGTGAGCGGGCGCGCCAGAAGTTGATCGCGGCTTCCAGTTCGTGAATGGATATATCGGACATGACTTCGTGATGGCCTGGAGGGCGCTTCGAGGCGGCTCGTTGGCTGCTCGGTGGCGCGTTCTCGCCATGCGGCACGGCACACGTAGCGCGCTGCGTGTGCACCAGGCGCCCCGGCGAACCGCTTGCCAAAACGCCTAAACCCATTGTACTTGAGCGAAATCCATGCGACTCCTTCTGATCGAAGATGACCGCCCCATCGCACGCGGCATCCAAAGCAGTCTCGAACAAGCCGGCTTCACGGTCGACATGGTCCACGACGGCATTTTCGCCGAGCAGGCCCTCACGCAAAACCGTCACGAGCTGGTGATTCTCGACCTCGGTCTGCCCGGCATCGACGGCATGACGCTGCTCGCGCGCTTCCGTCAAACGAATCGCCACACGCCGGTGATCATCCTCACGGCGCGCGACGAACTGAATGACCGCGTCCAGGGCCTGAATTCCGGCGCCGACGACTACATGCTCAAGCCGTTCGAACCTGCCGAGCTCGAAGCGCGCATCCGCGCGGTGATGCGCCGCAGCGGTCCGCACGGCGACATGCCGCGTCCGGAAGTGTCGCTCGGCGGTGTGCGACTGTCGGGCGTCGATCGCCGCATCTTCAACGACGACAAGCCGCTGGAACTGTCGCCGCGCGAATTCGCGGTGCTCGAAATGCTGCTGCTGCGTCACGGCCGCGTGGTCAGCAAGGCGCAACTGCAAGACCACCTGACGCATTTCGGCGGCGATCTCGGCGACACCGCAATCGAAGTGTATGTGCACCGGGTGCGTAAGAAGCTCGAGAACTGTCGTGTCGAAATCGTCACGGTGCGCGGTTTTGGTTACCTGTTGCAGGAAATCCGCCAGGCCGCATAATCGTCGTGAAGGCCGCGAACTGCATCGCGGCTGGACGGCGCCGCGCCGGCGCCGCGCACTGAGTGCGCAGTTCGCCGGCATGCGGCGAATTTCACGGCGTGCAGTGCCGTTGCCTTTTTTCCCGCGCCTTCAATCATGCCCCAGCCGGCCGCCACTAGTCTGCGCCGCACGCTGCTGCGGCGTCTCGCTGCACCGCTCTCCCTGCTCGCGTTGATGAGCGGCCTGATCGCTTACTGGCTGGCCTGGCAGTACACCCAGCACGTGGTCGACCGCTCGCTCGCCGACCTCGCCACCGCGATCTCCAAGCAGATTCAGATTGCCGGCCCCGAGGCGCCGGTCACCGTACCGCCGCTCGCCCAGGCCATGTTCTCCGATCCAGTCGAACAACTCGTCTACCGGATCAGTAACGGCGAGACCGAAATCGCCGGCGACCCTACCCTGCCGCTGCAAGGCAGCAGCGTGCGCCGCATGCACTACGCGTACGTGTTCGAGACGCAGCATCAAGGCGTGACGGTACGCGTCGCACAGGTGCGCGTCGATCAGCCGGCCGGCAATCCGATCGTCGTTGAAGTGGGACAGCCGGTGCATCACCGGTTTCGCATTGCTGCTGAATTTCTGGTCGCGATCATGATGCCGCTGCTGCTGTTGCTGCTCGCCGGTTGGGTGATCGTGTGGCGGGTCGTCAATCAGCAGCTCAATCCGTTGACCGATCTCGCGGATTCGCTGAACCGGCAAACGCACACCTCGCTCGAACCAGTGGACGAAACGTATGTACCGGTGGAAATCCGGCCGCTCACGGGCGCGCTCAACGGGCTGCTAGGCCGCCTGAAAACCGCGCTCGACGGGCAGCGCAAGTTCATCGCCGACGCCGCGCATCAGTTGCGCACACCGCTCACGGCCGTCAAGCTGCACGCGGAGCAGGCGGCCGTCGCGCGTGACCCGCAGCAAACGCAGGCCGCCGTGCTGGAACTGCGCGCCGCGGCCGACCGAGCCGTGCGGCTGTCGAATCAACTGCTGTCGCTCGCGCGCGCGGAGCCCAACGAACAGGCGGCCCGCTTCGTCAACGTGGATATGTCCGCACTCGCCTTCGATACCGGCGCGGAATGGGTACCGCGCGCGTTGACGTTTCACGTCGACCTCGGCTTCCAGCGTCTCGACGATCCCGGCAATTATGAGCCGTTGATCGCGCGCGGCAATCCGGTGTTGCTGCATGAAGTGATCGCCAATTTGCTGGATAACGCGCTCAAGTACGTGCCGCCGTCGCGCGTCAATGGCGGCCGCATCACGGTGACGGTCTCGCAAACGGTGATCGACACGCTGCGCATGGCCGAGATCGTGGTGGAAGACAATGGGCCCGGCGTGCCGCGCGCCCAGCAAGCGGACCTCTTCAAGCGTTTCTTTCGCGGCGACGGCCAAAGCGAAGCCGGGGTGGAAACCGGCGCAGGTCTCGGCCTCGCCATCGTCCACGACATCATGGCGCTGCATCGCGGCAGCGTGCACTACGAAGACGCTCCCGAAGGCGGCGCACGTTTTATCGTCCGTATTCCGCTCGTGCCGATCGACGTTCAGAGCGATCCGCCGACGGCTGAACCATCGCGGCCGGCAAAAAAATCGGCGCACTGGGCGCCGGTGGATATGTGACCGTCTAACGACTCAACGGGCTGCAACGCGTTCACTGATGTGAGCCACATTCGCAGCCCGTGTTTCATTTCTTCTTCGCCTTCTTTGCCGGCTTAGCGGGTTTGTCCGCGGCCTTGCCTTTCGCCGGGGGCGCCAGCATCGTGCCACGGCACTTGCGCGCGCCACAGCGGCATTCGTATTCCTTCTTGAGCTTCTGGGTCTGACGTGCGTCGATCACGAGGCCGTAGTCGTAAAAGATCTCTTCGCCTTCCGCAATGTCGCGCAGCGCATGCACGTAGACGTGACCGTCAATTTCTTCCGCTTCACAGTTTGGCGCGCACGAATGATTGATCCAGCGCGCGCTGTTGCCGTTCACCTTGCCGTCGATCACCTTGCCGCTATCGAGCGCGAAGTAGAACGTGTGGTTCGGTTCTGCCGGATTGTGCGGATGGCGGCGCAATGCTTCTTTCCAGGAGATCCGCTCGCCCTTGTACTCGATCAGCCGCTCGCCGGCCGCAATCGGTTCGAGGGCAAACACGCCTTTGCCGTGCACACCCGAACGACGCACGGCGATCCTGCGTGAACTCATTGAATGAATCCTTGTGATGAACTGAAGATGAGGTCAGGCAGCCGCCTGAGATGCCCGCGTCTGGCGCGCTGCGCTTTTTCGAAGCGGATAGCAAACGCGGCGCCCTGCGAGCGCCGCGTCGACTTGCGACGCTCACGCGCCACATCCGGCATCCTACACGTTGAAGGCAGCTTCGTTCAACAGTCAGGAAAGCACGGCGCGCAACGCGCATGGCCGGCTTTAACGTTGTCCGAACGAAATGTCGCCGAACAGTGCTTTCTGTTCGCGCGGTTGCGAGCGCCAGTATTGCGGTGGCGCTTCGACCGTCGCACCGAGCTGCGCCGCTGCGTGCCACGGCCAACGCGGGTTATACAGCAACGCGCGGGCAAGCGCGATCAGATCGGCGTCGCCCGCCTCGATCAGTTGTTCGGCGTGCAGCGGGTCCGTGATCAGACCCACGCCGATGGTGGTGAGCCCCGTGGCGTGCTTGACCGCCTTCGCAAATGGGATCTGATAGCCCGGCTCGAGCGGAATCTTTTGCAGCGGCGACACGCCACCCGACGATACGTCGATCCAGTCGCAGCCGCGCTTCTCCAGTTCGTGCGCGAAAGCGATGGTGTCCTCGAGGGTCCAGCCGCCTTCCACCCAGTCGGTCGCGGAGACGCGCACGCCGACCGGCTTGTCGGCGGGGAACGCGGCGCGCACGATATCGAAAATCTCGAGCGGAAAGCGCATGCGGTTCTGCAGCGAACCGCCGTAGTCGTCGTCGCGTTGATTGGCGATTGGCGAGAGGAACTGATGCAGTAGATAACCATGCGCCGCATGCAGTTCCAATGCATCGACTCCAAGACGCGCAGCCCGGCGCGCCGACGCTGCGAATGCCTGGCGGATGCGGTTCAGTCCAGCCATATCGAGCGCGAGGGGCGGCTCTTCACCCGCCTTGTGCGGCAATGCGGATGGTGCGTGCGGCAGCCAGCCGCCTTGCGATACGGGAATCAGTTGGCCGCCTTCCCACGGCACATGGCTCGATGCCTTGCGCCCGGCGTGCGACAACTGCATCGTCACCTTGATATGTGAATGCTTGCGAATCGCGGCCAGCACCGGCACGAGCGCTGCTTCAGTGACGTCGTCCCACAGACCGAGATCGGCCGGCGTGATGCGCCCATCCGGCTCGACCGAAGTCGCTTCGATGAACAACATGCCGGCGCCCGATAACGCGAGACTGCCCAGATGGATCATGTGCCACGCCGTCGCCTCGCCGCGTTCGGCGGAATACTGGCACATAGGGGACACGACGATACGGTTGGGAAGCGTCACGCTACGCAGCGTGAGCGAAGAAAAAAGCGCGCTCATGGATTACGCCCAGTAAAAGCTCGAGAGCGATCGAGCATAGCACCGTGGGCGGTTTACTGCATGGACCGCCGGGTCAGCAGCGGGCCTCGACCTGATCCAGCCATTCGTTAAACATCCGTCGCGCGGCGGCTTCGAGCGCTGGACCCAGCTGTGCGGTTTCGGCGCGCAAGCGGCGTGCGTCGATGCCCTGCACGACAAGCTCGCCCGCGTTGCCGATCAGCCACGGCTCGAAGCGGTCGCTGCGAATCTCCGGATGACATTGCAACGCCAGCACATGCTTGCCCCATGCAAACGCCTGATTCTCGCAGGCTGGCGTCGACGCAAGGCGGGTCGCGTGCTCGGGAAGATCGAAGGTGTCGCCATGCCAGTGCATCATCGAGGTCTGCGCGCCGTCCAAATGACGCAGCGGCGAAGCGCGACCGGCGTCGGTCAAGCTGAGCGGCGTCCAACCGACTTCGCGGCGGCCTGACGGATAGACCCGCGCCCCCAGCACACGCGCGATCAACTGCGCGCCGAGGCAAATGCCGAGCGTCGGCAAGCCCGCTGCGATGCGTTTCTCGATCAGCGACAGCAGCGGCACGAGGGTGGGGTAAAGCGCGTCGTCGGTGGCACTGATGGGGCCGCCTAGCACGACCATCAGCGAGGCGCCGAGCGGGTTCGGCGCATTGACCCGGGCGAAGCCCACGTCGAGATACCGGACCGGGCACCCGCGTTCGCCGAGCACCATCTCAAGACTGCCCAGATCCTCGAAGTGCACGTGACGAACGGCCAGTACTTCGCGATTCATCGCCCTGCCCCACCTTCAGGTTGACTAAGACTTGCCGCTACCCAGCACCGGCGAATCCCGCGCGCAGCAGCCTATGCCGCCCCGAAGCCGGTTCGGGCAGTGTAGCGGATCGTCCCAGAACAAGCCGCCTTACTGGGCGAAAATCTTCCAGGTCTTTTTCTGGGTGGAGACGTCGGCAGTTTCGTGCACCGAGCAATCGAGCCGCAAATCCGTGTCCGACATGTTCATGTCTAGCAAGGCGCAGCGATGCGGCGTCTTCTTCGGATTCTTGCTCGGCTCGAAATGCGTGCAGCTCAGGCACATGCGGTGCGGCGGAATATGCCCCTGCGCCTCCAGCTGATGCACGGTCTTGAGCAACGTGCGATAGAACAGGGCCTGCTCGTCATCGCGCAATGTGCCGACTGCCTTGGCGAGGAAGTCCGGCCATTGCGCGGCGCGCCTGGCAGCCGTGCGGCCACGCGCCGTCAGGCGGACCGCGAGGGCGCGGCCGTCGTCCAATGCACGGCGCTTTTCGACCAGGCCTTTGGTTTCGAGCGTGCTGACCGCGTCGCTGGTGGTCGCGGCGGTCAAGGCCGTTTCACGGGCGATTTCGCCAAGGCGCATGGGGCCCTTACGTTGCATCAACAAGACCAGAATCTCGCCCTGAGTCGGCGTGAGGCCCGCCCCTTCGGCCCATTCCCAGGCCTGGCTTCGCATCGCCGTGCTCAATCGCAAGAGGCTGTGGGTCACGCGCCCCGTTGCCTGTTCTCCGTATACGCCGTCGCTCATAATCTTCGATTCGTTTATTGGTAGCGTTCGCGCGATGCCGGTGACCTGCTTGCCGGACCTCGCCCGTAGCCTGTGTGGGGTAGCTTCGTCCAACCTTGGGCGAAACCGTTTCTACTATCTCAAAAATTCACCGCCTTGCAAGCCCAAAGTCGGCGAAAACGTCATTCTATGCGAGAGCGGCCAATCGTACAGCTAACTTATTCAACCCGCTCTGTGGATAACCACGGGAAAACAAGTGGACAGCTCCTGCAGCGCTTCCTGCCAGCGTTCACGCCGAGCTCGAAAGTCTCTCATCTAGCCCCCGTTCACTGCCTCCGGCGTGGGGCGAACAGTCTGGCTATAGTGTACGCAGCATGTTGACTTTGCAGGAAATTATTCAGTTGTCCACAGGCTGATGCAATGCTTGTTAACGACTACTACCCTCGTATCGGCAAGCCTTGGGGAGGACCTCCGAGCGTCAATCAAAAAATTTCCATAAAAAAACCCGCTCGACGCGGGTTTCCACAGCTTTGGACTCGTGAAATAGCGCCTAAGGCCTAGGCTCGCCATTGCAGACACTGCTGCCGGACAGCCTCGTGTAAGGACTTTTCTCGCGCGAAAACGCTGCGCAGCCATGTTGCGTCGTTCATCTGCCCGCGAGCAATCGCACCGATTTCGGCCAGTGCGTTGCCCGAACCGAGTGCCTCGGCGTGCGGCGCGATCCGTTGCAGCGTTTCCAGGATGTCCTCGGAAATTGTCTTGCGTTCGCCCGTTTGCGGATTGATACAGGTACCAGCCAGACCAAATCGGCATGCCTCGAAGCGGTTGAACGTGTACACCAGATAGTCATCTTCCTTCGGTGTGATCGGCTTGTCCAGCAACAGGTGCCGGGCCAGCGTCTGGATGTAGCACGCAATTGCCGCGGCGCGGTCCACCGAAAAGGGTGTGTCCATCACGCGAACTTCGATGGTGCCGAAACCCGGCTTCGGGCGGATGTCCCAGTAAAAGTCTTTCATGCTGTTGACCACGCCAGTGTGGACCATCTTCGAGAAATATTCTTCGAAGCTGTCCCACGTCAGCACGAACGGCGCGCGCCCCGACAACGGAAACGCAAACACGGAATTCAGTCGTGCCGAATGAAAACCGGTATCGACACCCTGCACGAACGGCGAGGACGCGGACAACGCGATGAAATGCGGAATGAAGCGCGACATCGAATGCAACAGGTAGAGCGCGCTGTCCGGATCCGGGCAGCCGATGTGCACGTGCTGGCCGAACACCGTGAATTGCTTGGCGAGATAGCCGTACAACTCGGAAAGATACTGAAAGCGCGGCGTATCGACGATCTGCCGCTCGCTCCATTGCTGGAATGCGTGTGTGCCGCCGCCGCACAAGCCGACGTTCAGATGATCGGCCGCCGAGACCAGCGTGTCGCGAATCTTGCGCAAGTCGGTGACAGCTTGCTCGTGCGTCGTACAAATGCCGGTGGACAACTCGATCATGCTTTCGGTGATTTCCGGTGTGATATTGCCGGGAATCTTTTCGTCCTTGATGAGACGCAGCAGATCCGTGCCCGCTTTGGTCAGATCATAATCGTGCGTATTGACGATCTGCATCTCGAGTTCGACGCCGAACGTGAACGGTTTCGAATCGATGAAGGGTTCGAGTGACATAACGTCCCCTGAGTCAGGTCGGCCGCGCAGTTGTCACATGCCCGGCCGTTTTGAAATCGGATGAACTGAATGAGGCGTGGCACACCGGAAGCACGCGGTGTGCGCAGAGCGCCTACTCCTCGCGCCGTTCGCCCACCAGCGCAAGGCTGCGATAGACAAGCCACGGCCCGAGAATCTGCAGTACGAAAATTGAACACATCACTATAGCCCGCAACTGCGGGTCGAAATTCGGATAGAGATTGTAGGTATCGTCGACCAGCAGATAAGCGAGTGCCGACATCGGCGACAAGGACAAACCGAGCGCCATCCCCTGTTTCCAATTCAGGCCGCTCGGCTTCGCGAACGCCATGACGCCAACCAGTTTCGCCACCAGACGCGCAACAATCAGACCCAGCGCCGCGACTCCGCCGAGCGCGATGTGCTTCCACTCGAACGAAGTCAACGTGAGCACGAACAGAATCACGGTCAGCAACCAGCCGGCGGTGCCGAAGTGCTGCGGCCAAAGTTGCGGACGGGCCTCGTGATTCTTCACGATGATGCCGGCGGCCAGCAACGCAAGAATGGTCGACAGCTTGAACAGATGCGCGATCGCGATCGCGAGCAGCACGAGGCCGAACAACGCGACGAACGAATGTTCGTCCTGCATGTTAAGACGCCGATAAAAGAACGTGCAGGTGCGGGCAAGCAGATAAGCGAGGACCAGCGAGCCGACCAGCAGATAAAGCGGCTGCAGTATGGTCGCGAAAACATTGCCGTAGGCTTCCTGGTGCAACCAGCTCGACACTAGCTTTTCGATCACCACCGCATACATGCTGTTTAGCGCGGTCAACGTCAGCAGGCGCTGGGTCACCTGACCCTCCGCGCGCAATTCTGTTTTGAGCTGAATCACCATTGCGGGCGAAGTCGCCATCGCAATCGCGGCCAGCACCGTTGCCACCATCAGCGGCACATTCAGGAACAGCAGCACAGGCAGCACGAACGCGAAGGTGAGCGTGGCTTCGGCGATGCTCGACAGGATGAGCCACGGATTGCGGCGAATCCACCGCAAATCGAGCCGGCTGCCGAGTTCGAACAACAGCAAGCCAAGCGCGACATCGAGCAACGGCCGCGCCGCGTTCGCGGAATCCGCGTCGATCACGCCGAAGCCGGCCGCGCCGGCAATCAGGCCAATGACCGCATAGCCGGAAATACGTGGCAAGCGCCATGCGCGATAGCACAGTTCGCCGCATAGGCCGGCGGCAAGCAGCGCGAGACCAGCCCAAAAGATGGCGTCGGGCGCGAGCGGCCAGGCTGGAAAAAATGAAAACGCCGAATTCATCGTGATGGATGCTCCTTTGCACAACGGCAGACGATACGAACCGGCGCAAGCGCCGGCGAGCGAGTGAGCGTCCCGGACGCTCACTGTCGCAATCGCTTCGCAGGGTCTGCGTTGCGAGTTGTTTGTGATCGGATGATCTGAATGCGCAGCAGGCGCGTGGAACCCGGCACATTCGAGGTGCGGCTGTAGCAACTGGCCCGGTGGAAGAACACCGTCGACCTTGCGTCAGATTCTGGTTGACCGGCGCCGTTCCGTTGCTACCTGCGACGCCGTAGGCGGTACACGACGCGGGAAGAACGGCGATTGTGCCATAGCTTGTTCAGCCTCGACCGAAAAGAGACCATCGTGCCGGCAAAACGGTAAAAACGTACGTTAACTTGCGCACACCAGGAAAAAGCGACCTTTTTGCCCTCGATGCACAGGCGAGTCCGAAACCCGATTGGCGGCTGCGTAGCTGCTTTGCCAACATCGCGGCAAGGGAATTTTAGAGGCGGTTTTCTGGTGATCCCGGCAAGGCGATGCGCTCCAGACTGCCTCGGGCTTTGCTGTTTACAGGTTTACTGTATGTATACGTAGTAACAGTTAACAAGGCGCCGCGGTTTCTGTGGATAACTTCGGTTTACCGAAGCAAATCAGCGGCTTGCCGGCGGCACAACAGTACGCACAGTATGTGCGGGAGCAGCGCATAGAAGAGGGCAACTTTTTGCGATTTTCGACGGCGACAAAGTTACCCCGTTTACGTCCACAGCGGTTCCACACGACTTGCGCCGGTTAACGGCGCGGTTGTCCACAAGTGCCGGTGGATAACCGCGCCGTCCCGGCACCGGGTCAACCGCTGCGGTTAACGACTGTTCCTTGACGCAATGCACGCAGCAGGAAACGCGCAGGATCGATGTCCTCCGCGAGATCGCGCTCGAGCGGCCACGGCTCGCCTTCCAGTTGCGACGCGATCAGTTCGGCGCCCAGCGCGGCCCACACCAGTCCCCGAGAGCCGTACGCGAACGCGCCGTACAGCCCTTCGGCCCGCGGCAGGTCCAGCGGCCAGGCGCCCGACAGCCGCTGTGCGTCGCGAGCGGCCAGCACTTCGTCAGCGAGTTGGCCGATCATCGGCATGCGGTCGCTGGTGACGCAGCGGAACGCGACGCGTCCAGCGAGTTGCGTCGACCGGGACATGTCGGCTACGGTCGAAAACGCCGGCAGCATTCTGGCGACGCGCTCTATGTTTTCCCGATGACCGTCTGGGCGAAGCGCTGCGTCAGGGTCGTCGAGTTCATAGGTGGCTCCGGTTAGCGTTACGCTGTTTGCAAGCGGCACCGCATAACCTTCGCCGATCACCGGCAGTCCGAGCGTCGGCGCAGTTCCCGCTGGCAGCAAGGTCAACTGGCCACGAATGCTGCGCGTGGGTGCGTGCTGTAAGCCTGCGATACGCGCGGCATCGTGAGCACTTGCGACGATGACCACCGGCGCGCGCGCCACGACCCTGTCCGATGTGTCGAACACAGTCCACTGATCGCCAGAGCGTGCGAGCCGCCCGACTTCGACGCCGAAGTGGCGTTCGAGCAGGCTGCCCGCCGCCGCGAACTGCGCGGCGCACAGCGAGGCTGGATCGATCCAGCCGCCGCGTGGAAAGAACCAGCCGCCGCGCGCGAGCGGCATGCCGGCAAGCTTTTGACCGTCGTCCGCCGAGATGGGCGTCACGTAGTCGGACGGATAGCCGAACGCGGCGATTGCGTCGCTGATCGCGCGCGCTTCGTCGTCATCCGCCGCGATTTGCAGCAAGCCCTCGGCGCCGCGCGACGGCCGATGACCGAGCCGTTCCAGTGCGGCCCAGCGCCTGAGCGCATACAGAAAGCCCGCGCGCGTGACACGCGAGGCCACGCTATCGTCGCGCGAGATCATCGGATGGAAGACGCCGGCGGGATTGCCCGACGCATCATGTGCGACCGACGCATGCCGCTCCACCAATGTGACGCGCCAACCGCGCGCGGTGAGCCGCTCGATTGCCGCACAGCCGGCGAGGCCGGCGCCGATCACCACCGCATGTCGTTCAGCGGGCGCGAGCGGCGCGGGCGGCTCATAGCGGCGCACGCGCCAGCGCGGCGCGAAGTGGCCGACCAGCATCGCCCGCTTCCAGCCGAAGCCGTCGACCTTGCGGTACTCAAAACCGCATTGGGTCAGCGCGCGCTTGATGTCGCCGGCGCTGCTGTAGGTGGCGAACGTGGCACCCTCGCCTGCCAGCCGCGCGAGAGCCTTGAAGATGGCCGGGGTCCAAAGCTCGGGGTTTCTCGCCGGCGCGAAACCGTCGAGATAGAACGCATCGGCGCGCAGTCTCAAGGCCGGCAAGCTGTCGACCGCGTCGGCCAGCACCAGCGTGAGAACGACTCGCCCATCTTCGAATTCGAGACGGTGCGTGCCCGGCACGAGCATCGGCCAGGCGCTCGCGAGCGTTTCGGCGAGCGCCGCGATGGTCGGATCGGACAGTGTGGCCGCATAGACGCTGCGTAAATCGGCGAGCGAAAACGGATGCTTCTCGGTCGAAACGAAATGCAGACGCTCGCAGCGCGACGGATCGGCGCGCCACTCGGCCCACGTCACAAGAAAGTTGATACCCAGGCCGAAGCCCGTTTCGAGCACGGTGAAAATGCGGCGGTGTTGCCACCTTTCAGGTAGCGCATTACCGCGCAGAAAAACGTAGCGGGCCTGTTCGAGGCCACCCACCGCGCTGTGATAGATGTCGTCGTAGAGCGGTGAAAACGGCGTGCCGTTGTTGCAAAAGGCGAGCACAGCGGGGATCAGCGGATCGGTCATGCGCGTCGTGAGTTGACGCTCGAAAGAGCGGGTCGAACGTTACCGCCAGCGCGCGCAGGTCGCCGGACGGCGAAAAAGACGCGCCAAACGTTGGCAAAAACCAACGCCAAGCCCCGTCCCTACTGGGTTTCAGCGCTCGGTCGGGGGGCGCCACGCGGCAAAATCGCCGGTTTGCCTGTGATATCGCCCCAGAATCGCCGAATTCTTCCAAACCCTTGTCCTGATTGGGTTTGCGCTGCGCTATCATAGCAAGCGCCGCGAACCGAGCGGCGGCACGGCCGATGGACAGGCACCTGTCCGGCGCCACAGGTCCGGAGGGGGTCCGGCGCCGCAGCTTCTCGACCGCGCGGCTCGCGCACGTATAATCGGCGCGTTCGCGCAGTTCGTATCAACCTAAACTCAGAAAGGAACCTTAATGAACAAACAGGAACTGATCGACGCCGTCGCAGGACAGACGGGCGCCAGCAAGGCTCAAACCGGTGAAACGCTGGACACGTTGCTTGAAGTGATCAAGAAGTCTGTGTCGAAGGGCGATGCGGTCCAGTTGATCGGCTTCGGTAGTTTTGGTTCGGGCAAGCGCGCAGCGCGCACGGGTCGCAACCCGAAGACGGGCGAAACCATCAAGATCCCGGCCGCCAAGACAGTCAAGTTCACGGCAGGCAAGGCGTTCAAAGACGCGGTCAACAAGCGCTAAGCAGATTACTGCAAGGCAGTTGACACCCGCCGACGGCGGGTTTTTTTCGTCTGCACGGGTCTTTTGTGTGGGTGAGGCGCAATGCGTGTGGCGGCATCGTCAACGCGTCGACTAGCCGTGACCATGACCGTCGTGGTCGTGGTGATGATCGTGGTGGTGGTGATCGTGGCTGTGATGCTCGTGCTCATCGTCGTCGAAATCCCAGGCGGGGAACGGGTCGGCGAGCTGCTGCCATGCCTGCGGCCCCTGCGCATATTCGTCGTCGCTCAACAGACACGCGTCGAACTTCGCCTTCCACACAGCAGCGTCAATATTGACGCCGATCAACACCAGCTCCTGACGGCGATCGCCGATGCTTAGATCATCAGGATCGCCGTACCAGTCGGCGGCAATTTCGGCGGCCAGCTCGTCGTCGGCATCCGGCCATTCGCTGGGATCCTGGGCGGCCCACCACATTCCGGCCGGACCGTGTCGGCAAGCGCCGCCCGCCTGCGATAACGAACCTGCGATATCGTTACGCGTGGCGAGCCAGAAAAAGCCTTTGCTTCGCAGCACGCCTTTCCACTCCTCGTGCAACAGCGCCCACAACCGTTCGGGATTAAATGGCCGCCTCGCCCGGTAAATGAAGTTGCCAATGTCCGAGTCGTCCGCTTGGTCCGCTGCGGCGCGATGCGCGTGGCCCTGCTCGTAGTCATGATTGAGCGCCGCGAGCCAGCCCGGCGCGCTCGACGCCTCGTCGAAATCGAAACGCCCGGTATCGAGCACTTGCGCGAGTGGTACGTCGCCATACCGGCTGACCACTTGCAGCGCACGCGGGTTGAGCTGAGCGAGGATGCGTTGCAGGCGCGCGAGTTCGTGGTCGGAGACGAGGTCCGCCTTGTTCACCACCAGTACGTCGCAGAACTCGACCTGCTCGATCAGCAATTCGACGATGGTGCGATCGTCTTCGTCGTTCGCGGCGATGCCGCGTTCGGCGAGCGCGTCCGCCGAACCATAGTCGCGCAGAAAGTTCGACGCATCGACCACGGTCACCATCGTATCGAGCCGCGCGATTTCGGACAGCGAAGCGTCTTCATTGTCCACGAAGCTCAAGGTCTCCGCGATTGCCAGCGGCTCAGCGGCGCCGCTCGATTCGATGACAATCGCGTCGAATCGCTGTTCGCCGGCAAGACGTTTGATCTCGTTGTGCAATCCTTCGTGTAGCGTGCAGCACACGCAGCCGTTGGACAGTTCGATGACGCGCGGTTGGCCAGGCGATGGCTCGGCGGTATCGCGCAAGAGAGATGCATCGGTGTCGACGGCGGCCAGATCGTTGACGATCACAGCCACGCGCAGACCGCCACGATTCGCGAAGATATGGTTGACGAGCGCCGTCTTGCCGGCGCCCACAAAACCGGAAAGGACGGTGATGGGCAGTAGCGGCTGGTTCATCGGAGTACGGAAAGCAAGGGGTTCGGAACGCGAGCCGGGTTGGGGTCGCATGAAGGCGCGAGCTGCCGACGTTCGAGCGTCGTCGGCGCCGCCAAGCTGCATTGTGCATCAGAATGTGCGGCGCTCACGTATCAGGCCGGAGCGGACGGCGTACAGGCAGGGAGTATCGAAGGCGGAATGGAAGCTGAACACGGGCGCCGGAACTGACGAGGAGTACGAACCCCAGCAATTGAAATACGTCTGAATAGCGGCCGTAATTCCGCCAATGTATGAGCCTTAAACGGAGCATCAGACAGGCAAGAGACCTCAGCGCAACCATCGCAATCTGAGCGCGGCAAAAGAGGCGTCGAACTCAGCGCGCAGCCGGCATCAGGTTCCACTTGCGCAAAATTGCTACAATCTGCTGCGAATACTTGTCGCGCAAGACCGGCGTTTCGGAGTGGTAAGCTCCCACCGCCTGCCATGTGTTGCCGTACTTGTTCATCTGGCGGCGCAGATGCCATGCCGCGATGTACACGTTCTTGCACGGCTCCATCAACGTGCCTTGCGAGATACCGTACTGAGCGAGCGTAGGCAGATGGATCGAGTTGATCTGCATCACACCGTAGTCGGTCGAACCGTTGGCGTTCTTGTGCGTGGCGTCCGGCCGATTGTGCGATTCCTGCCATGCGATCGCACGCAGAATCAATGGGTTCACCTTCTGATACCTGGCCGCCTCGTCGAAGCAATCGGCGCGTGCAGACCCTGCTGCAAACAGCAGAGCGAGACCCGCGGCGACGGTAACGAAGGCTCGGTTCATCGGTCGAGACGAATTGGTAGAAGCGCAAGAGTAAAGGTTGGCAATGCAATCATTCGGCCAAATTTCAGCCGCTGACAGCCGCCAAGGCGTGCTGGCCGGGCGTTTGTCGGACATGCGGGAAAACCCGCGCCAGCAAACTCTGAACTGCGGCTCGAACGGCTCGTATCATACCGGCAGTCCGCTCAGCGTCAAGTTGGCCAACCGACATAAGCCGGCAGAAAACGAAGCGCCCCTGCGGTCCGCTGCGCGACCCGCCTGAGCTTTCAGTTGAATAACCAATGCGTGGACTCGCGAGAAAAAGGCATAGACCCGTCTGTTTTGCGATAAATCCGACATAAAAAGCTGTTACTGTTGCTGTCTTTTCGGACTTCGGATAGCGGGTTATTCGGGGCGCGATGCGCCCGCCAGACTGGCCCGCAAACTGACAGGGCGGCTTGACCTTGCGTTCGCGCTGCATGACCGTCGGCGGCAATAGTCGCCGGCATCGATATCACATTCCATGAAAAGAAATTGTATGGCTTTGCGTCGCGTTGCAACGGCGCTGCTGGTGGCTGGCTTGATCAACGCGCACACGGCACACGCACAGGTGACACTGAACTTCGTCAACGCCGACATCGACCAGGTCGCCAAGGCGATCGGCGCGGCAACCGGGAAAACGATCATCGTCGACCCGCGTGTGAAGGGACAGTTGAACCTCGTGTCGGAAAATGCAGTGCCCGAGGAACAGGCGCTGAAGACCTTGCAGTCCGCTTTGCGGATGCAAGGTTTCGCGCTGGTGCAGGATCACGGAGTGCTGAAGGTCGTGCCGGAAGCCGATGCCAAGCTGCAAGGCGTGCCGACCTACGTCGGCAATGCGCCGGTCGCGCGCGGCGACCAGGTCGTCACGCAGGTGTTCGTGCTGAAGAACGAATCGGCGAACAACCTGCTGCCGGTGCTGCGTCCGCTGATCTCGCCGAACAATACCGTGGCCGCTTACCCGGCCAACAATACGATCGTCGTCACGGATTACGCGGACAACGTGCGGCGCATCGCGCAGATCATCGCGGGCGTGGATACGGCGGCGGGCCAGTCGGTTTCCGTCGTGCCGCTGAAAAACGGCAACGCGATCGACATCGCCACGCAGATGGGCAAGATGCTCGACCCCGGCGCCATCGGCAGCACCGACGCGACGCTGAAGGTGTCCATCACGGCCGACCCGCGCACCAACTCGCTGATGATTCGCGCGTCCAACGCCGCGCGTCTGGCCGCGGCGAAGGAACTCGCGAAGCAGCTCGATACGCCGACCACGATGCCCGGCAACATGCACGTCGTCGCGCTGCGCAACGCTGACGCGACGAAGCTTGCCAGGACCTTGCGCGGAATGCTTGGCAAAGGCGGCGACAGTGGCACGTCGTCCGGCACGAACGAAGCCAATTCGTTCAATCAGAGCGGCGGCAGTCTTTCTGGCAGCAACTCGACGGGCGCCTCCGGCACACCGCCCCTGCCGTCGGGTGGGCTGAACGCCAGCTCGATGTCCTCGCCCATGGGCGGCGGCGGCTACGGCGCCAACAGTGGCGCCGCAGGTTCCGGCGGCCTGCTCGGCGGCGACAAGGAAAAGGCGGGCGACGAGAACCAGCCCGGCGGCATGATTCAGGCGGACGCTGCCACCAACTCGCTGATCATCACGGCGGCCGAGCCGGTGTACCGCAACCTGCGCGCGGTGATCGACCAGCTCGACGCGCGGCGCCCGCAGGTCTACATCGAGGCGCTGATCGTCGAGCTGAACTCGAACACGAGCGGCAATCTCGGCATTCAATGGCAGATCGCGAACAACTCGCTGTTTGCCGGCACCAACCTGTCGACCGGTTCGAGCAACAGCATTATCAATTTGACCGCGGCGGCCGCGGCCGCGGGCAGCACGGGAGGTCTTGCCACGGCCCTGGGCGCCTCGGGTCTCCAGCAAGGTCTGAACGTCGGCTGGATTCACAATATTTTCGGCGTGCAGGGGCTCGGTGCGCTGCTGCAGGCGCTGTCGCAGACTGCCGACGCGAACGTGCTGTCCACGCCTAACCTGATTACGCTCGACAACGAAGAAGCGAAGATCGTCGTCGGTACGAACGTGCCGATCCAGACGGGCTCGTACTCGAATCTGACGAGCGGCGCGGCGAACGCGGCGTTCAATACGTTCGACCGCGTCGACGTGGGTCTGACGCTACACGTGAAGCCACAGATCACCGACGGCGGCATCCTCAAGCTGCAGCTTTACACGGAAGACTCGGCCATCGTGAACGGCACGACCAATGCGACCACGAATCCGGCGGGCCCGCAGTTCACCAAGCGCTCCATCCAGTCGACAGTGCTCGCCGATAACGGCGAGATCATCGTGCTCGGCGGCCTCATGCAGGACAACTACCAGGTCAGCAACAGCAAGGTGCCGCTGCTCGGCGACATCCCGTGGATCGGCCAGTTGTTCCGTTCCGAACAGAAGACGCGCGACAAAACCAACCTCATGGTGTTCCTGCGTCCCGTGATCATCAACGACCGCAATACAGCGCAGGCCGTCACCGCGAACCGCTACGACTACATTCAGGGCGTCCAGGGCGCGTATCGTTCGGACAACAACGTAATGAAGGACAAGGACGATCCGGTGGTGCCGCCGATGCCGGCCGGCCCGAGCGAGGGCGCTTCGCCCGCGATGAACCTGTTCGATCTGAACCAGATGCGCCGTCAGCAAATGGCGCCGCAGCAGGTGCCGCAGGCCGCGCCGCAACCGGTGCCGCAACCAGCCCAGCAGCCTGTGCAGCAGATGGCGCCGCAGCCTGCGCAACAGCCCGCGCCACCAATGTCGCCGCAGCCAGCCACCGTCGCTCCGTATCCGTCGATCGGCGCGCCGCCGACCACGGCGTCGCCGGGAGCGCGTCCGTGACGGCGGCGCCCGCGCAAACAGCACATCGCGCGCAGGGCGGCGACGCCGCCGGCGGTGAGCGCGCTGCGCCCTCGCCGCTCGCGGCGCGGCTCGTGCCGTACGGCTTTGCCCGCAGCGGCCAGATCCTGGTCGCTCATCAGCGCCCGGACAGCCTCGAAGTGTGGATCAGCGAGCGCACCAGCGACGCCGCGCTCGCCGAAGTCGCACGCAACTTCGGCGCGGTGTCGGTCGTGCGACTGTCCGCGGACGAACTCGCGCAGGCAATCAACCAGGCCTATGCGCGGCAGGACGGCAGTGCCGCGCAAGTGGTCGGCGAAGTGGAAGGCGAAGTGGACCTGTCGCGTTTGATGCAAGACATCCCCGAAGTCGAGGACCTGCTCGAATCAGAAGACGACGCGCCGATCATCCGCATGATCAACGCGCTGCTCACACAAGCGGCGCGCGAACAGGCTTCGGATATTCACATCGAACCGTTCGAGAATGCTTCCGTGGTGCGCTTCCGGGTCGACGGCACGCTGCGCGACGTGGTTCGGCCGAAGAAGGCGCTGCACGGCGCGCTGATCTCGCGGATCAAGATCATGGCGCAGCTCGACATTGCCGAAAAGCGTCTGCCGCAGGACGGCCGCATTACGTTGCGCGTGGGCGGCCGCCCGGTCGACGTGCGGGTGTCGACGCTGCCGACCGGTCACGGCGAACGCGCGGTGCTGCGTCTGCTGGAAAAAGACGCGTCGCGCCTGAACCTCGAAGCGCTCGGCATGGGGCCGGACACGCTCGGCAAGTTCGATAGGCTGATCGGCAAGCCGCACGGCATCGTGCTGGTGACGGGCCCGACCGGCTCGGGTAAGACCACCACGCTGTACGCGGCGATGTCGCGGCTGGAAACGGCGACCACCAACATCATGACGGTGGAAGACCCGATCGAATACGACCTCTCGGGCATCGGCCAGACGCAGGTCAACGAGCGCATCGGCATGACCTTCGCGCGCGCGCTGCGCTCGATTCTGCGGCAGGACCCGGACATCATCATGATCGGTGAAATCCGCGACCTCGAGACCGCGCAGATCGCGGTGCAGGCGTCGCTGACCGGCCACCTCGTGCTGGCGACACTGCACACGAACGACGCCGCTTCCGCGGTCACGCGTTTGACGGACATGGGCGTCGAGCCGTATCTGCTGGCGTCGTCGTTGCTCGGCGTGCTGGCCCAGCGGCTCGTGCGGCGGCTGTGCCCCGTGTGCCGCGAAGAGCGCACTGAAGCGGACGGCAGCGTGCGCTGGCACCCGGTCGGCTGCGAGCGTTGCGGGCAATCCGGTTACGCGGGACGGCGCGGCGTGTATGAACTGCTGCTGATCGACGACACGATCCGCTCGCTGGTCCACCGCAATGCGGCCGATGCGGAAATTCTCGCGGCCGGCCGCCAGCAGGGTATGCGCACGTTGCGCGAGGATGCGGACCGCTGGCTCGCATCCGGCCTGACGTCGCTCGAAGAAGTGATTCGCGTGACGGGCGGAGCCTAAACGCATGCCGGCATTTCGTTTCGAAGCGATCGACGCGGCGGGCAAGGCCCAAAAGGGTGTGCTCGACGCCGACAGCGCGCGCGGCGCGCGCACCAACCTGCGCTCGCAAGGACTCACGCCGCTCGTCGTCGAACCGGCCGCGTCGCGCACCCGTGGCGAGCGCAATCAACGCCTGTCGTTGGGGCGGCGTTTGTCGCAGCGCGAACAGGCGATTCTCACGCGTCAGCTGGCCAGTCTGCTGATCGCCGGTTTGCCGCTCGACGAAGCGCTCGCCGTCCTCACGGAACAATCGGAGCGCGACTACATCCGCGAGTTGATGGCCTCGATTCGCGCCGAAGTGCTCGGCGGCCACTCGCTCGCCAACGCGCTGACGCAGCATCCGAAAGACTTCCCGGAAATTTACCGCGCGCTGGTGGCCGCCGGCGAGCACACTGGCAAGCTCGGTCTGGTGCTGTCGCGGCTCGCCGACTACATCGAACAAAGCAACGCGCTGAAGCAGAAGATCTTGCTTGCGTTCACGTATCCGACCATCGTCACGATCATTGCATTCGGAATCGTCACGTTTCTGTTGAGCTACGTGGTGCCGCAGGTGGTCAACGTGTTCGCGAGCACCAAGCAGCAACTGCCCATCCTCACCGTGATGATGATGGCCCTGTCCGGCTTCGTGCGGAACTGGTGGTGGGCGATGCTGATCGGTGTGTTCGTGCTGGCCTATCTGGTGCGCTCAATCCTGAAGCAGGCCGGTCCCCGTCTCGCGTTCGACCGCTGGCTGCTGGGCGCGCCGTTGCTCGGCAAACTCGTGCGCGGCTACAACACCGTGCGCTTTGCCAGCACGCTCGGCATTCTGACCGCGGCGGGCGTGCCGATTCTGCGCGCGCTGCAAGCCGCCGCCGAAACGCTCAGCAACAATGCGATGCGGGAGAATATCGATGACGCGATCGTGCGGGTGCGCGAAGGCACCTCGTTATCACGCGCGCTCGGCAACACGAAGACGTTCCCGCCGGTGCTCGTGCACCTGATCCGTTCGGGCGAAGCGACCGGCGACGTGACGACCATGCTCGACCGCGCGGCCGACGGCGAAGCGCGCGAGCTGGAGCGCCGCACCATGTTCCTGACGAGCCTGCTCGAGCCCCTGCTGATTCTGGCGATGGGGGGCGTGGTGCTGGTGATCGTGCTGGCGGTGATGCTGCCGATCATCGAGTTGAACAACCTCGTGCAGTAGTGCGGGGAGAGAAGGAGATGGCGAGCAATCTCTCTGCGACGGCTGCGATGGCCGCCTGACCGGTGAAGGCGTACGAGGCGTCTAACCGGGTTGCCGCGGTGAAAGCAGGAACGCGCGCGGCGACATTAGCGCACATAGATGGTGGGACCGCCCGCGTTAGCGGGCAGAAACACTTCGGAGCGTGCGCCGTTGCGATCGATGATGATCGACCGGGCGCGCACTTCCGACAGTTTGGTGCCTTGCATCAGCGTGCTGCCGAGCGACACCGCATGCGGCGGTTCGCCGCCCACGCTGACGATCGCCGCGGCGCCTTCGCGCAGCGCCAGGATGCCGAATAGATGCACGTCCTGGTTGACATTGCGCGTGAGCTGGCCGCCGAACAGCGCCGCGGCCTGGTCGGTCGAGACCTGCGCGTGCGCGGCGGCGGCGGGCAACGGCGCGCCGGACAGGGTGGTGAGTGTAATGACCCAATAGGTCAGCGTCGCGCAGAATACGGCGAACAATGCGAGCGACAGAAGGCGGATCTGGATAGCGTTCATGCGCATCATTGTACGGACTATTGTGAGAATTGCGTCGGGTTGAAAGCCTTTAACACCATGACATTAAAATGACCGGCCGGGCGTGTTCAATAGCGGCCTGATCGCTGACCAGCGAACCGCGCCCAGTCGAAATTCACCTGAAAAGAGGTAGCAAGCTATGCAACTGTCGACCACTCGCCGCACTGACATCGCGGGTCCGCGCAGCCGTCGCCAGCGCGGTTTCACACTGATCGAAATCATGGTCGTGATTGCGATCCTGGGCATTCTGGCCGCGTTGATCGTGCCGAAAATCATGAGCCGTCCGGACGAAGCGCGCCGCGTCGCCGCCAAGCAGGACATCGGCACGGTGATGCAGGCGCTCAAGCTGTACCGTCTGGACAACGGTCGTTATCCGACTCAGGAGCAGGGGCTGCGAGCGCTGGTCGAAAAGCCGGCAACCGATCCGGTGCCGGCCAACTGGAAGGACGGCGGCTACCTCGAACGTCTGCCCAACGATCCGTGGGGCAATGCGTATCAGTATCTGAATCCGGGTGTGCACGGTGAGGTCGATGTGTTCAGCTATGGCGCGGACGGCAAAGCGGGCGGCGAAGGCAATGATTCCGACGTCGGCTCGTGGCAATAGGCGACGCACGGTCAAGCGGGGCCGCTTAGGTGAGCTCATCATTTCGCGCATGAGCGCTTCGCTGTTGGCGCCGCCCTCGCGCGACGCCCGCGTGTTTTTATCGATGCATCGTTGTTCGATCTTGGCTGATCGTTGGTAGCCGGCACTATGTGTAACTCCGCTTGCAAGTCCCGTGTGGACGCTCCGTGTACGGTTTCGCCGCCGCTCACGGGGTCGGACAGCGCGCGTCGCTTGCGCGATCCGCGTGGCCCTCGCGGCCCGCTCCGCACGGCCGGTTTCACGCTGCTGGAGATGATGGTCGTGCTCGTCATTGCGGGCCTGCTGGTGTCGTTGACCGCGCTGACGATGACGCGCAATCCGCGCACCGATCTGAACGAGGAAGCGCAGCGTCTCGCGCTGCTGTTCGAATCGGCCGGCGATGAAGCGCAGGTGCGCGCGCGGCCGATCGCATGGCAACCGCTCGAAGGCGGCTTCCGTTTCGACCAGCGTACCGAAGACGGCTGGCGTCCGCTGCGCGACGACCTGCTCGGGCCGCGTCAGTGGGAAGGCGGCGTGACTGGCGTGACGATCAGCTACCCGGGTTCGGATTCGCAACCCAGCCGGGTCGTGTTCGGCACCGAGGCGATCGACGTGCCGGTGCAGGTCACGCTGTTTTCGGCGGCCGGGCGGGCGACGATCGTCGGCACCGGCAATGGCCGCTATGAGGTGCACTGAGATGCGTCGTTGCACGACCAGCAACCGTTGCAGCAGCGCGGCCGCAAGCGCGACTGGAAGCAGCGCGGCTCGCCGCGGCGCCGGGCGTACGCCGCGCGGTTTCACGATGATCGAAGTGCTGGTGGCGCTGGCAATCATCGCGGTGGCGCTGGCGGCGTCGTTGCGCGCGGTCGGCAGTCTCGCGAGCGGCGAAGCGGATCTGCACCGGCGTTTGCTGGCCGGCTGGAGCGCCGACAACGCGCTCGCGCAATTGCGTCTGACGCATGCGTGGCCGAACGTCGGCGACACGAGCTTCGATTGCTCGCAGGGCAATTTGCAGTTGACCTGTACCGAGCATGTGACGGGCACGCCGAATCCGGTGTTCCGTCGCGTGGAAGTCATGGTGACGACGCCTGGGCGTTCCGGCAATCTCGCCCAGATGGTCACGGTGGTCGCGAATGAAAGCAACCGCTCGCTCTGAGCGCCGCCGCCGATCCGGCGCGCGCGGTTTCACGCTGATCGAACTGTTGGTCGCGATCGCGATCATGGCGGTGATCGCCGTCCTGTCGTGGCGCGGGCTCGACCAGATCATCCGCGGCCGCGCCACCATCACCAACGCGATGGAAGACGAGCGCGTCTTTGCGCAGTTGTTCGACCAGATGCGCATCGACGCACGCGAGGCTGCGTCCGACGACGAGTCGGGACAGGCGGCCATTTCAGTGTCCGGCAGTCGGCTGCAGATCGTGCGTCAAATGACCTTGCCGGGCACGGCGCCGCGTCTGCAGGTGGTGCGTTACCAGGTGTCCAATGGCCGCGTGATCCGCTACGCGTCGCCGCCGCTCGGCAACGTCGGCGATCTGCAGCGCGCGCTGCGCGGCAGCGAAGGCGAAGGTTGGTCAGCGGTGCCGTTGATGGGCGGTGTCGGTTCGATCTCCGCGCGGCTTTACGTGCCTAAGGTCGGCTGGACCACGCAGATGAAAGACGTGCAAAGCGCGATCACCGAGGCCGACAACAATCTGAAGGTGCCGCAGCTCGGCAATGCACCGCTGCCGCGTTCGGTGGCGGGGCTCGAAGTGAGCGTGGGCGCGCATTCGCTCGCGCGCCCCATCACGCGCGTTTTTCTGATCGGAGAATGAAATGAGATTCTCCCGGTTGTCTGTGCCGCGGGCATCGTGTTCTTCACGGGCGGGCGAGCCGCGAGTGCTTGTCCCCGCCCCTGTCTGTGCCCCGTGTGCTGGTCGCTTGCGTATCCGCGCGAAACCCGTGAACCGTCGGGCAGCTGCCGCCCGGCAGCGCGGTGCGGCCATCATCAGCGCGCTGCTCGTCGTCGCGCTGTCGGCGATTCTCGTGTCGGGCATCCTGTGGCGTCAGCAGGTCCAGATTCGGCGAATCGAAAACCAGCGGCTGCTCTCGCAGGCGCAATGGGTCGCGCGCGGTGCGCTGGACTGGACGCGTCTGATTCTGCGCTCGGAGGGCGATACGTCGGCCGGCATTACCTATCTGGGCGGAATATGGGGTGTGCCGATCGCGAAGACTCGTCTGTCCGATTTCCTCGGCCAGATCGGCGAGGTCAGGGCCGAACAGGGCGCGGCAACCTACCTGTCCGGGTCGATCGAAGATGCGCAGGCCAAATTCAATCTGCGCAATCTGGTGTCGAGCCCCGCGCCCGGCGTGATGCAGTTGAACCTCGAACAGATCGACGCGTATCAACGTTTGCTCGTGTCGCTCGGCGTGAACAGCCAACTCGCGAAGGCCACGGCCGTGCAGGTGCGCAATAGCCTCTCCCGATCGGCGACCCGCTTTCAGACCGTGACGTCCGCCAACGGCGCACCCATTGGTAGCGCGCCGACGCCAGGCGTGCAGGGCGGCGCTACGGGCGGCAGTTTCTCCGACAAGCCGGGCCTCGAAGACGACGATGACAACGCAGCGGGCGCACCGCTGCAAATGACGGGCGTCGACTCGCTGCTCGACATTCCGGGCTATACGCCGGAGATGGTGGCGCGCTTGCGCCCGTTCGTCACCGTGCTACCGACCGTCACGGCCGTCAACATGAACACGGCCTCGGCCGAAGTGATCGCGGCGGTCGTGCCGGGCATGAGCCAGTCGGCCGCACAGGGTTTCGTCGCGAGCCGGCAAACGGTGTTTTTCCACAATGTCGGCGACGTGCAACTGGCGCTGCAGGGCGCGGGTGTGCAATCGGTCTCGATCGATCCCAACGAGCTCGACGTCAACTCCAGCTACTTTTTGATCCACGGCCGCGTGCAGCACGAACGCGCCGAGGTGGACCGCACCACGCTCGTCTATCGCGACGCGATGACTCACACTACGCGTATCGTGCGGGTGCAAGACCAACTATGAACAACGCAATTCCCAGAGAGAGTGGCCTTTGAGCACGCTGATCGTCTTACTGCCGCCGCGTGATCCGGCGGTGCCGTCGCAGGAATGGCAACTGCCGGAGCTGCCGTTCGTCCTGCTCGACAAGTCGGGCCGCACCCAGCGCGCCGGCCGCTCGGCGCTCGCGCTGCTGCCCCGCGCGTCGTCGACGGTGCTGATGGTCGCCGCGCGCGACCTGCTGATGATGCCGGCCAAGCTGCCGCCGCTGCGCGGACCGAAGCTGCGCCAGGCGCTGCCCAATATCGTCGAGGATCAGCTAATCCAGGACCCGCAAACCTGCCACATCGCGGTCGATCCGCAACCGCTCGCGGGCGGGCGGCAGTTGCTGGCGGTCATCGACCGTGGTTGGTTCCGCTTCATCTATGAAGCGTTTTCGACGGCCGGTCATCGCAGCCTGCGCGCTGTCCCAGTCACACGCTGCTTGCCGCAGGCAGCCGCCGTACCCGATGCGCCTGTGGAAGCTGCTGAACCGGTCAGCGCGGGCGAGCCGGTGACAGCCGGCTCGGCCAGCGTAGCGACGGCGCTGTCGCGCGTCACGCCCGCAGTGGCGCCGGACGTCGCCGCCGCAGTGCCGATGGTCGCCGCCGTGCTCGGTGCGGTGCTGCCGACCGCGCCCGCGATGCTGCTGGAAAGCGCGGCCGAAAGCGAGGTGCCGCGCGTCGAAGTGGCGATCGCGCGTGGGGCGCAAGGCGAAGGGCTGGCGGTGCCGGCCACCGCGGTGAACGGGACGCTCGCCGCGCTCGCCGGCGGGGCGCCGGTCTCGCTGTACATGCTGACCGAACTGCCGGGAAGCGAGCCAAGCCTCGCCGCGGCGAGTCCGGCGCGGCTCGCCGCGCACGTCCACGGCGCGAGCCCGCTGCCGTTCGAGCAACTCGCCCGGCGCGCATTGCAATGCCGCTTCGACCTGTGTCAATTCGAGTTCGCGTCGCAGCCATGGCGGCTCGACCGCGCGACGATGCGGCGTCTGCGTCTGCCGGCCCTGCTGGGCATCGGCGCGCTGCTGATTGCGATTATCGGTGCGAACGTGCAGTGGCTGATGCTCGCGCGCGAACGCGACGCGATCAATGCGCATATGACGCAGTTGCTGCTCGAAACCTTCCCCAAAACGACGGTCGTGCTCGACGCACCCGACCAGATGTCGCGCCAGTTGCAGCAGTTGCGCGTGGCGGCGGGAGAACTGTCGCCGGATGACTTCCTCTCGCTCGCCGACGGCCTCGCGCGCTCGCTTCCACCGGTGCCGGTCAACGGCATCGCCGGACTCGACTATCACGACCGGCGGCTCGACGTCACCTTCAAACCCCAAGTCAAGGTCGACGCGGAATTCGCGCAGCGCCTCGCACGCAACGGACTGAGCGGCGCGATCGACAGCAACACCGGCAAGTGGACCATCAGGAACGCACAATGAAAGCTGAACTCGCTCAAACATGGGCCGGCTTCTGGGACCAGCGCACCGAGCGCGAAAAAAATCTCCTGACGTGGGGCGGCGGCGTGCTCGCCGTGGTGATCGCGTGGTCGGTGCTGTGGGCGCCGGCGCAGGAGGGGCGCGCGCATCTGCTTCAATCGCTGCCCAGCCTGCAACGGCAGCTCGCGCAAATGACCGCGCAGGCGAACGAAGCGCGCGCGCTGTCGGCGGCCGTGCAAGGCGTCGCGCCGACTGGCGGCGCACTGAAGGACGCGCTCACCGCATCGCTCAACGATCATGGCCTCACCGCGACGCAGGTGCAGGTGATTGGCAATGCGGTGCAGATCCAGATGAAGAACGCCTCATTCCCGGCGTGGACGGCGTGGGTCGACGATGCGCGCAAGCAGTTCAAAGTGCAGATCGCCGAGGCGCATGTCACGGCGCTCAAGGACGACGGCCAGGTGGATCTGACGGCGTCGCTGCAGCCGTCGACCGCCAAATGAGCGCGTCGTCGCGGGGTGCCGCATGAGTTACTGGACGCGGCGACTGCGCGCCGCGCTGCCCTGGCTACTGGTGGGGGCGATGAGTTCGTCGACGGTCGTGCTCGCGATGGCGCCGGCCGCATGGATCACGCCGCAATTCGCGCGGCAAACCCGCGGCCACGTCAATCTCGTCGATCCGGCCGGCTCCGTCTGGCACGGCTCGGCCACGCTGATGCTGGCCGCCGGCGCAGACATGAGCGCAGCGACGCTCCTGCCCGGACGGATCGAATGGCGCACGGGGTTCTGGCCGCTCTTCACGGGCCGCCTGCGCATGGTCATGCGGCACAGCGAGGCGATGCCCGATCCGATCACAGTCGACGCCACCCTGCGCAGCGCGACCGTCACGCCGGGCACGCTCGCGGTGCCCGCTTCACTGCTGAGCGGGCTGGGCGCGCCGTTCAACACGCTCGATTTGCAGGGCGACGTGCAACTGTCCTGGTCGGAATGGCGCAGCTTCAACAGGCAGGCATTCGGGCAACTGATCTTGACGCTGAACGATGTCAGTTCGCGCATCTCGCTCGTCAAGCCGCTGGGGTCCTACCGCGTGACGTTGCAGGCGCAGGGCACGTCGTCCGTACTCGATCTGACGACGCTCAAAGGCCCGCTGATACTGAGCGGTAGTGGCACAGTGTCGGGCGCTTCGACGTCGTTTTACGGTACCGCGAGCGCCACGCCCGAGGCGCGCGAGAACCTGGCGGGGCTGCTCAACCTGCTGGGTCGGCCGAGCGGTCCGGGCACGGTGGCGCTCAACTTCGTGCGTTGACACGCCGTTTCTAATACGTTGGCGGGACGTGAAAAGAGGCGTGGCCGCGAAAGTGCCCACGCCTTTTTCGCGCCATGCCCGCAAGCAGCGGCGTGCCGCTCATTTGCTCTGAACCTGGTGTTGCGGCGCGGCCCCGCTTTGCGCGACCGGCACGCCGGAAGCGGCCGGCAACGGCGCAGGCGCGGCCACACTGCCTGTTTCGCGATTCATCTGCGACGCATCCCAACCGCCGCCCAGTGCCTTCACCAGGCCCACCGACGAGACCATCCGCTGTCCCGCGATACTCTCGAGCTTCTGTTCGGCGATAAACGCCGTGGTCTGCGCGGTCAGCACGTTCACGAAGCCCACAGTGCCCGCCTTGTACTCGTTCGTGACGATGGCGAGTGCCTGACGAGCCGAATCGACCGCTTGCCGCTGCACGACGATTTCCTGTTCGAGAATGCGCAGCGACGCGAGGTTGTCCTCGACATCCTGGAACGCGGCCAGCACCGTCTGCCGGTAGGCAGCGACGTTCGCGTCGTAAGTGGCGCGGGCCGCCTCGGTCTGCGCCTGGCGCAGACCGGCGTCGAACAGCGTAGCCGCGAGTTGGGGGCCGAGCGTCCAGAAGCGCGACGGCGCGCTCAGCAATTGCGAGAAAACGGAACTTTCAAAGCCGCCGGTCGCGGACAGCGTCAGCGACGGGAAGAACGCCGCGATGGCGACGCCGATCTGCTCGTTCGCTGCCGCAGCCTTGCGTTCCGCCGACGCGATATCCGGCCGACGCTCGAGCAACGCCGACGGCATTTGCGCGGGCACGGCGGGCGGCGTAGCGGTGAGCGGCATCGCCGGCAGCGAGAAGACCGAGGCCGGCACGCCGACCAGCAGCGCGATCGCATGCTCGTCCTGGGCGCGCTGAATGCCGTTCTCGATGGCAGCCGCCTGGGCCGATTGCAACTGCGTTTGCGCCTGAATCACGTCCGAGCGGGCGGCGACACCCGCCGCATACTGGTTTTGCGTGAGTTGCAGCGAGCGCTGATAAGCGTCGACGGTGTCGTCGAGCAGCTTCTGACTCGAATCGAGCGTGCGCAGCGCGAAGTAGGTTTGCGCCAGCGCAGCTTGTGCCGATAGCCGGGCGTTGCCGAGATCGGCGGCCGCGCCCTGCTGGCCGGCTTTCTGTGCGTTGACGGTGCGGGTGACGGAACCCCACAGGTCCGGCTCCCAGCTTGCGTCGAGCTGCAGGTTGAAGCTATTGCCGATGCCGGAGGAGCGGCTCGTCGCGGTCGTCGCGCTACGGCCCGAAGCCGCCCCGGTACCTGAGCGCGTGGCGCCCGCCGCTGCGCCGATGGTCGGGAAATACGCGGCACGCGCCTCGCCGACCAGCGCGCGCGCCTGCCGGTAACTGGCGGCGAACTGGGCGATGGTCTGATTGGCCGCGTTCAGTTGGTTTTCCAGTGCGTCGAGTTGCGGGTCCTTGTAAATGCTCCACCAGTCGCCGCGATCGTTCTGATCGCCCGGCTCGGCGACTTTCCAACCGGGGGCGGCTTCCTTGAATGACGCGGGGATTTCGACCGCGGGCCGCTGATAGTTGGGGCCGACGGCGCAACCGGCCACCAGCGCCGCGCAGGCCACGGTTACCGAAATGGTCAGAGCGCGCGGCGCAAGCGGCCGCACGCGCGAGGTTCGATCAAACTGCATGCAATGAATTCCTTCTGGGCGCCGCGGGGCGGCCGATGGCGTCAGCGTTCGGCCGGGCGAGATCCTGGTCTGCCGGAATATTAGCGTACGGGCCGCTCGGGCCCGGGAATGGAAAGGGTAATGCGGCGGTGCGCGCAGGTGTGTTACTTCGCTAGTCGCGATGGTTACGCGCTGTTACTGACCGGTGCGCGAAGCGCGAAACCGTTAACCCCGCGTGTCGGTGCAGGTCGTTTTGCGGGCGAGCTTTCCGGCCGCTGCCCGGCACGCTGTGTCGCCGCGAGCCTGACACGGGCCTGCGTGAGCGGCAGCATGGTTAGGCGCTGCGGTAATGCCGTCTGCCAAGGCGGACTCGGCAGCCCCTTCGAGGACCGCTGTTTTGTCGCCTTTGCCCCGCCGATGCTCGAACCACGCCAGAATCGCCACGCCCAGCGATCCTCCAGGCAACACGAACAGCCCGGCGAAGAGCGCGAGTTTCCACCAGCGGTGCGGGCCCTGAAAGCTATTCAATGCGGAATCGGTCAATGAGCGGCTCAGGCCGCCAAGCGTGTTTTTGAGGTACAGCATGAGGCAATCCTTGGTTGCACGGCGCGGGCGCGGCGTGCGGGCGATCGGTCAGAACATGTTTTCGGGCGGCGCGGGTGCGCGTAACTCGTTGCCTGAAATAATATTGACTATGCAATTAAATTTCAAGATACTTCGCCGGGCGGTGGCGGCCGTGTTGTTTTTCCGCCCGTCGCACGACGCGGTGTGACGTCACTGCCCGAGCATCTACGGTCCGGTTTATCTCTTGATGTGTTCGAACAGCGGCTGATGGTCCTGCTAGGCGGTCCAAATCTCATGTCGAGCCTCGGCGCGCAGCGACGGCGCTTGTGCGATGTGAAAGCTGAACGCCGCAAGGCCGTGTAATTGACCGGTCGGGGCGCGGCGGCGCTGGGCGAGCAGCTGCGGGCCTTTGCGCGCAAGGCTTGTCACGCTGATTCAGCTGCGGTCGCGTTTCATCGCGAACGACCGAGGCGGTGGAGAAGGCGCGGTTTGCGGATCGTCCTCTGCCACCGCAACCCGCAAGAGAGCTGTTCGAAGAGTTGCCGCAAGAACCGGGCGACCAGTGATCCGGTGGCGCGATCCGAAAGCGCCTTCGTTTGAAAATATCTGTCCGGGTAAAGGTGTTGCAGCGCATCAGCTCGCGCTCCAGGGCGCACGATGAAGCTGCCCCGACAAGCTTTCCCCGGCCCCAGAGGAGAACAATGGACGCCACCGCTTCTACCGCTGCCCTGTCCGCCGCGGAGCCCGCTCCGCTCAAAGGCGCTGCGCTGGCCCTGCTCACCGTCGGCCTCGCCCTCGGTACTTTCATGGAAGTGCTCGACACATCGATTGCGAACGTCGCGGTGCCCACCATTTCCGGCAGCCTCGGCGTCGCGACGAGCCAAGGTACCTGGGTCATCTCGTCGTATTCGGTGGCTTCGGCGATCGCCGTGCCGCTGACTGGCTGGCTCGCGCGACGCGTCGGCGAGGTGCGTCTTTTTTCGCTGTCCGTGCTGCTCTTCACGATTGCGTCGGCGTTGTGCGGCCTGGCACACAACTTCGAGTCGCTGATCGCATTCCGACTCGTGCAGGGACTTGTGTCAGGACCGATGGTCCCGCTCTCGCAGACCATCCTGATGCGCTCGTATCCCATCGAAAAGCGCGGGCTCGCGCTGGGCCTGTGGGCGATGACCGTCATTTGCGCGCCGATCTTCGGACCGGTGATGGGCGGCTATATCACCGATAACTTCACGTGGCCATGGATCTTCTACATCAACGTGCCGATCGGGTTGTTCTCGGCGGTCTGCGCGTACGTGCTGCTGCGCGGCCGCGAGACCGCGACTACGAAACAACGCATCGATGCGGTCGGTCTCGCGCTGCTCGTGATCGGTGTGTCGTGCCTGCAGATGATGCTCGACCTGGGCAAGGATCGTGACTGGTTCAACTCGACTTTCATCGTGACGCTGGCCGTGATCGCGGTGGTGTCGATCGCGTTCCTGCTGGTATGGGAAATGACGGAAAAGGAGCCAGTCGTCGATCTTTCGTTGTTCAAGGACCGCAACTTCGCGCTCGGCGTGCTGATCATTTCGTTTGGCTTCATGGCCTTTTTCGGGTCGGTGGTGATCTTCCCGCTGTGGCTGCAAACCGTGATGGGCTACACCGCCGGACTTGCCGGGCTCGCCACCGCACCGGTGGGACTGCTCGCGCTGTTTCTGTCGCCGATGATCGGCAAGAACATGCACCGGCTCAATCTGCGGATCGTGGCGAGCTTTGCGTTCATCGTGTTCGCGTTCGTGTCCTTCTGGAACTCGACGTTCACGCTCGACGTGCCGTTCAATCACGTGATCTGGCCGCGCCTCGTCCAAGGCATCGGCGTGGCCTGTTTCTTCGTGCCGATGACGACCATCACGCTGTCTAGCGTGCCGGACGAACGGCTTGCCAGCGCCTCGGGCTTGTCGAACTTCTTTCGCACGTTGTCGGGCGCGATTGGGACCGCGATCAGTACGACCTTCTGGGAGAACGACACGATCTACCATCATGCGATGCTCGCCGATTCGGTGAACGTCTATTCGGCGAACACCCATGCCTATACCAGCGCACTGGCGGGCGTCGGTCTGGCCGGCGACGGCATTACCGCGCAACTGAACCAGGTGGTGACATCTCAGGCCTACATGATGGCCACCAACGACTTTTTCCGCATTTCGTGCGCGGCGTTTCTCGTGCTCGCTGTGCTGGTCTGGATCACCAAGCCGCGCAAGGGTGCTGGGCCTTCGTTAGGGCACTGACATTGATCGCGACGCTTCGGCAAAACGACGCTTGCGCGAAGTACATTTGCAGCGCCGCGCGCGTCCGAGTTCTGTACGCCTACTGCGTCATTGCTTCACCATTCGCGGCAGGAATGGATTGTCCCTGCGAAGCGTCGGGATGCATTGCAGAGGGCGTGGGCTGCGGCGGATTCACTTCACTTCGCCGCGCATTTGCCGCATCGCCGCGCACGTACTCCTTGAAGTCAGCGCCCGCTTCCCAGGGATTCGGCTTGCAGCCGAGCGAACCGTCGCAATGCGCCGCAAAGCCGATGGTTGCCGTGCCGTCGGGGTTCACCGTGCGCGTGATCTGATATGCGAGCGCCCGCTTGCCGCCATCCGGGCCGGCGGTCTGGATCAGCGAGTCGGTCGCGGATTCGATCGGGTAAGTCGAGTGGCTTGCCACCCACGTGTGCGCACGCTGCCACCACACATCGCATTCCGCTTTGTTCGAGCAGGTCAACGGTTTGGTCGCGATTTGCATGACGTCCGGATCGACTTGCCCTTGCGTCGAACATCCGGCCGCCGCGATCAAACCCGAACACAGCGCGGCCAACAGACCTCGGTTTCTCACGTTGATACCTCCTTGCCCGGAGCGTGTCATACGAGATTGGACCGCGGCGTAGATGCGGCGTTTCATCCACATCGAAGAATCGTCGGAGCTCGCGGAGAATTTGCCGATTGTTCTTCGCGCACGCATCGCGCGCGCCGTAGACGTTACCTGAAAAAAAGCGGCCGTTCAGGCCGCTGTTTCCTCACATCACGCACTCGCCGTTCAGACGCTGAAGCGATTCAACGTGTACGCGCGATAAGCCGCGACAAACGCGTCGAAGGAACCCACTTCCTCTCGTTCCAGCTTCGCCTGCTCGGCGAGCGACTGCGCCGCGAGTTCGGTGAACGCCCGAGTTTGCTGGGCGTCGAGCGGGCGCGAACGGAAATACGCGGCATGCGCTTCGCTTTGCTCAAGACCAAACGCGAGGAAGCTCTGGTTTTTGTCGCGCATGCTCTGCAGCACACGCGCCGACGGCGTCAGCGACGCGTCCGCAAGCTTCGCGCGTTGAACCGCCACCGCGCGCGCATGTTCATCGCCGCCCCGCAGCGCGTCGAGCGTGGCAGCCGCCGCGTCGATCTTGCTCATCAGGTCGCCGGCCCAATCCAGCATGGCGACCGCGCGGCCGTCGCGCGTCAGTTCCAGGCCCGGCTTGCGGCCTTCCATCGTTACCCGGGCGAAGTTCCGGTTGGCCTCCTCGTACGCATCAGGAGGCAACGGCGCACTGTCGTCGAGTGTGCAGACCAGCAGGTATGCATCGAGAAAACGCGACGTTTCCAGTGAAATGCCACTCGGCTCGAACGGATCGATATCCATGCAGCGCACTTCCACGTATTGCACGCCGCGGGCGGCGAGCGCATGCAGCGGACGCTCCCCCGGATGCGTGACCCGTTTCGGCCGAATCGTCGAGTAATACTCGTTTTCGATTTGCAGCACGTTCGTGTTGATCTGCACCCACTCGCCGTCGCGTTGTGTGCCAATCTGCTCATAGGCGGGGTACGGTTGGCTGACCGCTTTCGCAAGGGCGTCGAGGTAGCCCGGCAATGTGTTGTAGTCGGCATGCAGCGCCGCCTGCGCGGTGGTGTTCGAATAGCCGAGATCGCTCATGCGCAGGCTCGTCGCATACGGACGGTACAGCGTGTCGGCGTCGAATGTTTCGAGCGAGTGTTCGCGATCGCGGAGAAACCGGCGATCCAGCGCCGGCGACGCACCGAACAGATACATCAGCAGCCAATTGGTACGGCGGAAATTGCGGATCAGTGCGAGATAGCGGTCGGATTGGAAATCGACGGCATTCGCGGTAGACCCTGCATCGGCATGCAGCAGCCTCCACACTTCTTCGTTGAGCGAATAGTTGTAGTGGATACCCGCGATGCACTGCATCGTGCGGCCGTAGCGCAGCGCGAGACCAATGCGGTAGACGTACTTGAGTTTGCCGATGTTCGAGCTGCCGTAATGCGCGATTGGAATGCCGTCGTCGGTGTCGGGCAGCAGGCACGGCATCGAGTTGTTCCACAGGATCTCGTCGCCGAGTTCCGCGTAGACAAAGCGATGCAGCGTGTCGAGTTTCTCGAGCGTCTGCGCGACGTCATGCTCGGCCGGCGTGATCAGCTCGAGCAGCGCTTCCGAATAATCGGTGGTCAGCGACGGATGCGTGAGCGCCGAACCGAGCGCGCGCGGATGCGGTGTCAAGGCGAGCTTGCCGTCGTGCGTGACGCGCAGGCTTTCCCTTTCGATGCCGCGCAGCCCACGCGTCAGCGCATCGCGCTGCGGGCCTGAGGTCAGCACGGACAGGCGGTGCAGAAACGCGTCGGTCGTGCGTAGGGGGATCGTGTTTGGCATTGATGCGAGTCGAGCGTTGTCGGCCGCCATGTGCCGCTTCACTGCCAGGCGGCAGCACTGCGCGGTGGACGACGTTCGGCGGAATTTTCGGTAGCGGGCACTTTAACATTTCGCCACAACGGCTGCTTGAGGCCGCTTCGGCGGCCTGTTCCGGCCGCCCATCGCACCGGTTTTGACGATGAATCCACGCGTTGCGCGCACCGTCGTCGCTCGTCCCCGTGGCGCTTCGCGATGGTGCTGCCAGGCTGCGCGCCGCTTCAACCGCCACGCGCGGCGCCGGCGCGGTCCGCGACGTCGTTCCATAGATGCATGGCCGCATAAGCGCGCCACGGACGCCACGTGTCGGTGCGGGCCCGTTGCTGCGTGGGCCGCGTGAGCGACGGATCCCGCGCGCAGATCGACTGCATCAGCACCAGATCCCACGCGGGCCACGCGTCGGCGTCACGCCACGCGCGCATGGCGACATACTCCACCGTCCACGGGCCGATGCCGGGCAGTGCGAGTAACGCGGCGCGCAGGCTGGCCGTGCCCACCGCGTTGCTGTCGAGCGGCACCTCGCCGCTGGCTACGGCACGCGCGAAGCCTTGCAGTGCCGCGACACGTTTGCCAGGCATGCCAATCTGCGCGAGATCGACCGCGGCCAACGCGGCAGGGGTCGGAAAGCGCCAGGCGGTGTTTTCATGCGCATGTCCGTCGATGCGCTCGCCGGCGCGCTGCACCAGCCGTCCGATGATGGTGGTCGCCGCCTTGACGCTGACCTGCTGACCGACGATTGCGCGCACCACCAGCTCGAAGCCCGACCATGCACCCGGCACACGCAGACCTGGACGGGCTTCGACGAGCGGCGCGAGCCACGGGTCCGCGGCGAGATCGGCGCCGATCTTCTTCGGATCGGCATGCAGGTCGAACATTCTTGCGATCGGGACCGCGAGCGCGTCGGCGTGAGCGCTCGCCGGCCCCTCGATGCTCGCGACAATGCAGCGTTTGCGCGGATGCAGGCGCACGCTCAGCGTGCCGCTGTCGCCGGCCCAGTCGATCGCGCGGCGATAGGCGCCGTCTTCCACCACTTCCACGCCGGGGGTCGCGCGCCCACCGAAAAAGCGCAGCACGCGCGGCCAGTCGAAAGGCGGTTTGAACGGCAGTTCGAGGGTTGCGACGTCGTCTTCGAGCGTGCTCACGCGGCGTGGTCCAGTTTGGTGGTGGTGACGGTATCGGCGCGATCATTGTCGGCGGAATCCGGCGTTTGGCGGCTAGATACGTCGAAATTGCGGCTGGCGTGCTGCGCTTCGTTCTCGAGCAACGCGGCCTTGCGCGGCAGACCCCAACGATACCCGGCCAGCGCCCCGCCCTTTTGCAGCACACGATGGCAAGGAATCGCCAGTGCCACCGGATTGGTCGCGCACGCGCTTGCCACCGCTCGCACCGCGCCGGGCGAGCCCACCGCCTCGGCGATCTGCGAATAGCTGCGCGTTTCGCCATACGGTATGCGCCGCAACGCGTCCCAGACACGCTGCCGGAACGCGGTGGCAGCGATGTCCAAAGGCAGATCGAAGTGCTGACGGCTGCCGTGCAGATAGGCGTCGATCTGCGCGATGAACGGGCCAAGTTGCTCCGGATCTTCGAGCAGCTCGGCGTTGACCAACTCGCCGCGCAGTTCGTCGATCATCGATGCCTGGTCGTCGCCAAACCCGATTTTGCAGATGCCTTTGTGCGTGGCCGCGATCAGCACGAAGCCCAGCGGGGTCGGCGCGGTCGCATAGCGCACCGTCAGCCCCGCGCCTTTGCGGCGATACGCCGACGGCACCATGCCCAGTTCGGCCGGCGCGCTGTCGTACATGCGCGACGGCGAGCCGAAGCCCGCGTCGTGCGTCGCGCGCGTCACATCCGCGCCGTTTCGCAGCGCGTCGCGCAACGCGGCGCCCCGCTGCGCGGCCTGGTACTGGCGCGGCGACACGCCCACCACGCGCTTGAACAGGCGCTGAAGATGGAACGGGCTCACGTGCACCGCGTCGCTCAGCTGCGCGAGCGTGAGACGCTGCGCCGGATTCGCGTCCAGCGCGGCGCACGCCCGCCTGACGATTTCCAGCTCGCGCGGCAGGCCGCCAGGCTGGCACCGCTTGCAGTCGCGAAAGCCCGCGGCGCGCGCGGCGGCGGCGTCGGTAAAGAACGCGATGTTCTCGCGACGCGGCTGTCGCGACGCGCACGACGGACGACAGAACACGCCTGTCGTCTTCACCCCATAGAAGAAAGCGCCGTCGGCGCGCGGCTCGCGGTGCGTGACGGCGGCCCAGCGTTCAGCGTCGGAAGTCCAGCGGGTCGTTTCGGGGGCGGTGCTGAGGTCAGTATTGCCGGTAATGGGTTTCATGATGGTCCGGTAAGGCTCGCAGTGTCGATGCTCACCAATGTAGGCCGTATGCCGACACCCTACGCCCCGGTTCTTGCTCTGTCATTGCGCTGATTCGGAGTAGGGAACGGTAGCGCCGGGACGGCCGCCACACGGTCAGCTCGCCCCCACTGCGACATTTTGGCCCGATATCGGGTTTTCCCTTAAAAAGTTATTGCGTCGCATCAAGCTCGTGTGTATATTAGTACCTGTCTCCTCCATGTCTCCTCCTGATATGGATTCAGCCCGCTCCACATAGAGCGGGCTTTTTTTTGCCTGTACGTTTCCGCTGCCCGGCCGCGCAAGCCCGCCCGATGCGGCTGACGGCTGCTTCCCCTTTCTCCTACACTGGCTAATCATCCGCAGTGCGAAAGGGCCAAAAGGGGCGTTTGACATGAAAATCCACATCCGCGAGATCGATCACGTCGTTATCCGCGCGACGAACGTCGAGGCGATGACGCGTTTTTATTGCGACGTGCTGGGGTGCAGCCTCGAAAAGGAGCAGCGCGATCTGGGTTTGACGCAATTGCGCGCCGGCCGCTCGCTCATCGACCTGCTGCAAGTCGGCGCGAAGCTGGACCGTGTCGAAAACGGCACGGCGGGCGCGGGCCGGAATATGGATCACGTCTGTCTGCGCGTGGAGCCGTTCGACGCCGAAGCGCTCAAGCAGCATCTCGCCGGGCACGGCGCGCGGCTGGGCGACGAGGCGTTGCGCTACGGTGCGGACGGCTTTGGGCCGTCGTTGTATCTGTTCGACCCGGAAGGGAACATGGTCGAACTGAAGGGGCCGCCGGAAGCGGCGCGGGTCACGTCGCTGTAGACGAAAGACCCGTCAGGCGTTGGCCGGCGCTTTCAGCACCGTCCAGTCGATCTTGACCGCATCCGCCTCGGCACTGCCGAGCCACGCTTCCCCGTCCTGCACCGTGCATTGCAGGCGCATCGTGCGTTCGGCAAGCGCGCCGAGCGCCGCCGCGACGTCTTCATCGAGCGTCCACACCGTCACGTTGCGCATGCGCTCCACCTTGTTACGCACGCCCTGCCACCAGATGTCCGATGCGCGGCCGCCATAGGCGATCACGATCACGTCGTTGGAGCGGCCGCTCGCTTTCGCGATGCGCCGTTCGTCCGGCTGGCCCACTTCGATCCAGGTTTCGATCGCGCCGGTGAGATCTTTTTGCCACAGGTCCGGTTCGTCCACGTCCGACAAACCTTTGCAGAACTCGAGGCGTTCCTGCGCAAACAGCGCGAAGGCCGCGACGCGCACCATCATCCGGTCGTCGGTTTCCGACGGATGGCGGGCGATCGTCAGCGAGTGGTCGGCGTAATAGTGCCGGTCCATATTGGCGATCTGCAGTTCCGCCTTGTAAATCGTCGATTTCAGAGCCATGCCGTTGCTAAACCAGGCGTTCGCTCCACCGGAGCGAACAGAAAAAGAATCGTCGACGGCGCGTTGCCGTCTTCCGTGCTTGTTGTACATCGCTTCTCTCCCGCGCCGTTTAGCCGGCTACCCTACCAGCGAGAGAAGCATTTACCGCGCCAGCGCCGCCTCGAACACCGTGCCGTAGACCTCTGCGGCGGCTTCGCGCAAGGCATCCAGCACCACGGCAGCCCCGGGCGAAAGCAGATGCGACTGGCGCGTGATGATACCGAATGTGTCCATCCTGCACGGTAAATCTATCGGGACGCGCTTCAGGACACCGTACTGTTGGTATTGACGCGCCACTTCGTCGGGCAGCACGGCCAGCATGTCGCTTTGCAGCAGCAGGCTCGAAATCGCCAGAAAATTGTTGGTATTCACCACGTTTTGTGGCGGATTCAACCCTATCTGCGAAAACATCAGATCGAAGCGATGACGCAGCACGCTACCGGGTGGATGCAGAACCCAGCTCGCGTTGACGATGCCGCGCAGCGTCAAACCCGTCTCATTCTCGAGCGGATGCCCGGGGCGAGCCACCACGCAAAGCGGCTCGTCGGCGAGCGGTTCGTAGCGGATTTCCGCCTTGAACTGGTTTTGCCGTTCCAGCACCCGGCCGATCATGATGTCGAGCTGGCCTTCGGCTAGCCGCGGCAGCATCACGTCCGAGGTTTCCACCTCCGCCCAGATCTGCAATTGCGGATAGCGTTCCTTCACGCTGGCGATCGCGCGCGGCACCATCGTCGCGGCCGCCGCCGCAATCACGCCAATGCGCACCTGGCCCGCGAGACCGGAACGTAACGCCGAAATTTCCTCGTGCGCGTGGCTCAGATTCGACAACACCATGCGCGCATGCCGGATCATCACCTCTCCGTACAAGGTGGCGTGCATGCCATGGGGCGTGCGGTCGAACAGGCTGACCTCCAGCATGTCCTCCAGCTCCTTGAGCAGCCGTGAGGCGGCGGGCTGGGTCATGCCGAGTACGTCGGCGGCCCGGCGCACGTTGCCTTCCTCCTCCATCGCCGCGAGCAGCAGCAGCTGCCGCGTCTTCAGGCGCGCACGGACGAACCAGTTCGAGTAGCTACGCGTCATCGTGTGTCTCCCAGCTTTATTTCTTCGGTGAAAGGCCTTGTTTCGCGCCGCCCGGCGGTTCTGCTCACCCCGCCACCATGATGCCATACCGAAACTGATATCGGGATGACTCAAAAGGGGATTGGAAAGTTATTGGGCTCGCTCATACCACTCGTGGACTTTTCAGAACTCGCATATGACCTCATCCGTCGATGAACCGCGATTCGCTCGTTCCGCTCGTTGCCAGCCCGTTTCGCCATTACATCAATGGCCGATGGGAGACGGGCGCGACCGCGGGCGTGTCGTTCAACCCATCGGACCTGGACGAACCGGTCGGCAAATACGTGTGGGCGGATGTGCGGCAGACGGACACCGCGATCGAAGCGGCCCAAGCGGCGTTTCGCGACTGGTCGCAGGCGTCGGCGCAGCGTCGACACAATTCAGCTTTTCAACCTCAGGAGACACGCATGACCAGCAAGCTTCGCAGTTTGACCCTCACCGCGATGGCCGCCGCCGCCCTCGCCGCCCCGTTCGCCGCGCAACTCTCCGCGCACGCTGACCAGCAGCTCAAAGTCGGCTCTTTGGTGAAGATGCCGGAACAGGCGTGGTTCATCAACGAACGGAAAGCCGCGACCGCGCTCGGTCAGAAGGACGGCTTCTCGGTGGTCAACATCGGCACGCCGGACGGCGAAAAAGTGCTGGCCGCTATCGACACCTCGGCGCCCAAGGCGCCAAGGGCTTCGTGATCTGCGCGCCCGACGTGCGGCTCGGACCGGCAATCCAGGCGCGTGCCAAGCGCTACAACATGAAGTTCGTCACCGTCGACGACCAACTGGTCGATTCCACCGGCAAGCCGCTCGCGAACGTGCCGCACCTGGGCATGTCCGCGTCGAAGATCGGCAACCAGGTCGGTCAGGCGATCAGCGATGAAATGAAACGCCGCGGCTGGAAGCCTGAAGAAGTAGGCGCGCTGCGCATCACGAACTACGAACTGCCGACCGCGAAACTGCGCACTGACGGTGCGACGCAATCGCTGCTGGCCGGCGGCTTCAAGAAGGAAAACATCTTCGACGCCCCGCAAAAGACGACCGATGACGAAGGCGGTTTCAACGCGTCGTCGCCGGTGCTCGCTCAGCATCCGAACATCAAGAAGTGGGTGGTCTTCGCGCTCAACGAGGAAAGCGTGCTGGGCGGCGTGCGCGCCACCGAGCAGCTGCATATTCCGGCGGCGGACGTGATCGGCGTCGGCATCAACGGTGCCGGGGAAGCGTTCGCCGAGTTCCTGAAGAAGGAACCGACCGGCTTCTACGGCACGATCGCCGTGAGCTCGACGAACCACGGTAAGGACAGCACTGAAAACCTCGTCGAGTGGATCAAGGACGGCAAGCAGCCGCCCGCCGATACGCAGACCACCGGCAAGCTGATGGTGCGCAGCAACTGGCAGGAAGTGCGTAAAGAACTCGGCATTTAAGCCGGATTCGAGTCCGCAGGTTCTGGCGGGCCGCCTCGCGGTGACGCGAGACCGGCCCGCGCTGTTGAGCACAGTTGTCCATTTGTTCGAGGTTTTTTCGATGACGTCCTTACCCACCGACGCCCGCGGCGATGCATCGGCGCTGTCGGCGCAAGCGCCCTCGCCTTTGCCTGTGTCCGCCTTGGCCAGCGTCGACGCCGCGTCGTACCTGCAGCTCGACGGCATCTCCGTGCGCTTTCCCGGCGTGCTCGCGCTCGATCAGGTCTCGCTCGAAGTGCGGCGCGGCGAAGTGCATGGCTTGATGGGCGAAAACGGCGCCGGCAAATCGACGCTGCTCAAAGTACTGTCCGGCGTGAATCAACCGGCGGCGGGCACCCTGTCGCTGGATGGCGTTGCCCAGCAATTCACCACGACCAAGGCGGCCATCGCGGCGGGCGTCGCGATCATCTATCAGGAACTGCATCTGGTGCCCGAACTCACCGTTGCGGAAAACCTGATGCTCGGTGCGCTGCCCAATCGTTTCGGTGTACTGGACGAAAAGGCACTGCTCGCCCGCGCGGTACGTGAGCTGGAACGGCTCGGCGAAAAGATCGATTCGTCGCAGCAGGTGAAGAACCTGTCCATCGGGCAGCGGCAGATGATCGAGATCGGCAAGGCGCTGATGCGCGACGCGCGCATGATCGCGTTCGACGAACCGACCAGTTCGCTGTCGTCGCGCCAGACCACGCAATTGTTCCGCATCATCCGCGCGTTGAAGGCCGAAGGCCGCGCGATCATCTACGTGACGCACCGGATGGACGAAGTCCATGAGCTGTGCGATCGCGTCACGGTGTTTCGCGACGGCCGCCGCATCGACACATTCGAAGCGGGCGACGGGCTCGATCGCGATCGGCTGATCGGCTGCATGGTCGGCCGCTCGATCGCCGACGTGTATGGCTACCGTTCGCGCGAACTCGGCGACGTGCAGATCGACGTCAAGGACCTGATGGGACCCGGCTTGCGCGAACCGGCTTCGTTCGCGGCGCGCAAAGGCGAAATCGTCGGCTTCTTCGGGCTGGTCGGCGCAGGCCGTTCCGAGCCGATGAAGCCGATCTACGGCGCGGTCAAGCCGGCCGGTGGCGAGATCACGCTCAAAGGCAAGCGCGTGCGCTTCGCCACGCCGCGCGATGCGGTACGCGCGGGCGTCGCACTATGCCCGGAGGATCGCAAGCAGGAAGGCATCGTGTCGATCGCCTCGGTATCGGACAACCTGAACATCAGTTGCCGCCGCCATTTCAGCCGCTTCAACGTGCTCAACGGCCGCAAGGAAGCGCAGACCGCCCGCGAATTCATCGGCAAGCTCGCGATCAAGACGCGCAACGGCGAGACGCCGATCGGCACATTGTCCGGCGGCAATCAGCAAAAAGTGATTTTGTCGCGCTGGCTCGCGGAAAACATCGACGTGTTCCTGATGGACGAGCCCACGCGCGGCATCGACGTCGGTGCGCGCAGCGAGATTTACGGGCTGCTATACGGACTCGCCGATGCGGGCCGCACGGTCATCGTTGTCTCGAGCGATCTGGCCGAAGTGATCGGCGTCACGGACCGCGTGATCGTGATGAAGGAGGGGCGCATCGTCGGCGATCTGCCGAAGGCGCAGGCCACCCCCGATGCGCTGATCAAGCTCGCGCTGCCGCGCTGAAAGTCCACCTTCATCTGCCCGAGCGAAGCACGCCAAACGAACGCACGCGACTGAATCGCGCCATTGAAACGGAAACACACATCATGAACACACCCTCAACCGATTCCACGACCCCAGCTGTCGCCCCAGCGAGCCTGAGCGCGCGCGCCGCACGCAGCTGGGATTTGATCAACAAGTCCGGCATCGTGATGGTGTTCGTCATCCTGTTCGCAGTGCTGTCGTTCACTGTCCCGGACTTCATCAGCTCGCGCAATATCCAGGGCTTGCTGCTCTCCGTCACGCTGATCGGCTCGATCTCCGTGACCATGATGTTCGTGCTCGCGCTCGGTGAAGTGGATCTGTCGGTGGCGTCGATCGTCGTCCTGGGCGGCGTGCTGGCGGGCGGCGCAGTCGGCCTCGTGAACGGCGTGCTCGTCGCGCGCTACAAGATCAACTCGCTGATCGTCACGCTCGCGATGATGGAAGTCGTGCGCGGCCTTGCGTACATCACGTCGAACGGTGACGCGGTCATGATCTCCGAGGAGCGTTTCTTCGACCTCGGCGGCGGCTCGTTCCTCGGCATTTCCTTTCCGATCTGGAGCAACATCGTCGGTTTCGTGTTGTTCGGTTTCCTGCTGAAGAAAACGGTGTTCGGCAAGAACGTGCTGGCCGTCGGCGGCAATGGCGAGGCGGCCTTGCTGGCGGGCTTGTCCGTCACGCGCATCAAGATCACGGTGTTCGTGTTGCAAGGACTCGTGACCGGCTTCGCGGGTGTGATGCTCGCCTCGCGTATGAGTCTCGGCGACCCGAAGACGTCGGTCGGGCTGGAGCTCGGCGTGATCTCGGGCGTGCGTGCTCGGCGGCGTTTCCCTGACGGGCGGGGTGGCTACGATTTCGGGAGTGCTGGTGGGCGTGCTGATCATGGGCTCCGTGCAGGACGCGATGAGCCTGCTTAACGTGCCGACCTTCTACCAGTACCTGATTCGCGGCGGGATTCTGCTGCTGGCGGTGCTGTTCGACCAGTACCGTCGCAGCAAACGCGTCCACTGACGCGAGCTTCTAACTGACGCGCACGCGTATTTTCGCGGCGCCCCGGTCCCGCGCGATCCGCTTCGAGCGACGCATGATCGTGCTCCGATAGTGGCTGGTTCTTTCTGTTGATTGTTGCTGCGCTTTGCGAGAAGGCGTACTGCCGATGCGGGCTGATAATCCGCATCGGCTTTTTTCCTTTGGCTCAGCCGGAACGCCGCAAGCACGCAGACATGCTAAAGCGGCCCGAGCATTCAATGCTGAGCCGCTAAATTCCACCCACGCCGTTTAACATCGCGGGCTTTCGATCGTCCGAGGATGCGACATAACCGGTCGCTTTCCGGCTCTTTTCCGGAACGCCGCCGTTCGGGCTTATTGCTTGATAAACCGGTCGTTCGCCCAGAGGCCTTGCGTGTCGCTATTGCCGGAATTCACGAATTCGATATCGTGGCCGACCACGCGGACAACTCGAAAATCGGAGTTCGGCGGGGTCGAAACACATTGGAATCCTGAGAAGAATTCCATCATTTTTTGCTGTTCACCGGCTCGCGCGTGCTGGTCGGCGGCGTCGAGTTTGTCTTTCGACAGGCAACCATACGCGTTGGCCTTGAACTGAATAGTTTGCTGCGGAGCGATTACGGCGTCTTGCGCCTGGACGCTCGCGGCACCCAGACTTGCAATCGCGAAAACAAGGGCGAAGCGTGTTTTCATATTGACCTCGGGCTCCAGAACGGACATTCAGGTTAGCTATGTATTTAACTTCAACATTTAGCGCGCATCACTCACTCTAGAAGAACGGGAGAAAACGACAAGCACATCCTGTGTGCGGTCGCAACAGTGGCGAATTGCCGCACCCTCCGGCGTGGCTCCAAAACGTGGATTGCCGAGACAATCGGCCGGCATTGAAGCAAATAAATAAAAGCGACGCGGCTCGGCGAGCTTTAATGATCAAAGCTTTGCGGCATAGATCCGCGTAAACGCGTAGCAGCAATTAAGCGAATCAATACCAAGCAGCCGCTCCGTTGGTGCATTGCACACAAAGTCACGGCAGCGGGTTCATAAGAAATGCGAAGTAACGGGCCACATGCAGGACTTAATCAATGCCAGGTACGCGGGGAAGGTCCACCGCTTTACTCGAAATGCGTTGCTGACAGCGTGGGCCAGGCGACAAAGCAGGGCAAAAAGGCGACGGCAACCCGTCACGCGGTGCCAGAATGTTTATAAACGCCGCGGCGCGAGATGGGCACGTGCGGTGCTCTACAATGAATTCATGCTCCTGCGATCGGAGGGCACCATGATCGAGCACTTGATATTGGGCGCATTCCTCGTCATTCCGCTGCTCATCGTCACCTTTCTTTTTTCCGACGAATTGTGGCAGGAACACCGTCATTTGCACGACGAGCACGCCGTGCCTTCCAGACATCGACGGATTGACTGGCGCCATCCACTGCGTCGTGCGCGGCACCGCCTCTGAACCGCACGAGGTTTGCTCAAGAAGGGCGGTTCGCGCGCCCGAACCGCCACCGAAAAGCCAGCCCGTTGGCTAGGCCAAAAGCGGTTCAGCCATTAATGCCTTGAGCGCAACACGGCAGTCAAAGCCTCGTTACGTGCCGAACCCCGCGGGTTCCAAAGATTTTGCGCAGGGTTAGGGCGCCCCGTTCGATGCGGCCTGCATGGTCAGTCGGCGCGCCAGTGCGCGCGGATGCGCTTGGCAACCGCTTCGAGCGTGTCGGCGTCGGCGACCTCCCGCGCGTGCATCTTTAGCGGCTGACCCTGCCAGCGCGGAATCACGTGGAAATGCACGTGCGGCACAGTCTGTCCGGCCGCCGCGCCATTGAACTGTCCGATGAAAACGCCGTCGGGTCGCAACGCGACGCGCACGGCTATCGCGAGTTTTTGCGTCATGCGCATGCTCGCTACCAGGGACGCTTCGGACAATTCGAATATCTCGGCCACCGGTTCTTTCGGCACGACGAGCAGATGACCATCGGCTTGCGGCATGAGGTCCATGAAGGCCAGCGCCGCGTCGCTTTCGGCCACTTTGATGCAAGGCAGTTCGCCGCGCAGAATCCGTGCGAAGGGATTGTTGGCGTCGTAGGTCATCGCGTGTCCTTTGCTGGTTGCAGGTTCATGTTGCGTCGGGCGGTACTCTCGGTATTGTCCACGACTTCTTTCACCGCGCGCCTGCCGCACGCTTGATGTTTGCGGTGACCGGCAGTTATATCGTAATGTTCCGTTACCACTTGCTGCACCTATTTCTGCCCGTGCCATTCACAATCGCCCCATGCCTTAACGGGCGGGAGATAAACATGAAAAAGATCGCGGTGGCGTTGGTGGTGGCGGGAAGTCTGTGCGCAGCGGGGCAAGCGTCCGCGCACGGTCATGGTGGCGACCTGGTTGGCGCGCTGATCGGCGGGGCGGTGTTGGGCGCGGTGGTGACCTCGGCGTTGAGTCCGGCGCCGGTGGTGGCTTATCAACCGCCTGTCTATGCGCAACCGGTCTATCAACCGGCACCGGTTTATGCGGGACCGCCGCCGGGATACTGCTACGACCAGTACCAGCGCGCATATGTCGCTTGCGGGGCACCGCCGCCGGGGCAGTATGGGTACGCGCAGCCTCAACCGCAAGCGGGGTGGTGACCGTACAGGTTGGCGCGATAACCCGCACCGCGATAAAAAAGGCCGTCGCTCGATGCGACGGCCTTGCCATTTCATGCACCGCTCAGTGCTTGTGATGCAGCCACTCCGCGTAGTGCGTATCGAGCCAGCGTTCGAGTTTCGGCGGCCTCGTATCATGGTGATACCGGGACGCCGCCCAGATAGCAAGGCCGACCACCAGCATTACCGCGGGGCCCATCAAATAAGCGATCAACGATTCAGGCATGGCAACCTCCGCATCGGCATGCATCGATGCTTTAGTTTAGGCGATGCGAATCGGGGAACGAAGGGGGAATGAGGCTTGCGCAACAGGCCTCGTGGGGCGCACAACCTTGCTACTTGAAACCGGGCGGGCAATGCGCGTCTCCTTCACCCGCTGCCGTTCCGGACCGGTCCGGGTCGTCTTGTGTACCAACGGTTCCCTAGGGTGCGACGCGTCGGCCGGGCCGGCCAAAACCCCGCCCATGTCCGTCAGGCCGAACCTGTTGCCGTGTGCCGTGCGACATCAATCTGCGTGTCGACAAAATCCGCCCACCGCTGAACGACTCGCCGCTGCTCCGACTCCGGATCGTGTAGTCCGAGGCGTTCTTCGTCCAGCGCCGAGGCATCATCGACTACTGCATCCCGCTGCGCGGCTGCGCGGACATGCGCCGACGCGGTGCGCCGGAAGTCGTGCAGCACGAAGTGCTCGACCTCGAGCCCGAGCGCTTTGACCGCCTGGTTCAACGTACTTTTGGCAATCGGCCGGTCGTCGCCCTGCACGCTTGCGAATACGAACTGCCGGTTCGCGTTCGTGCGTTGGAGCTCGCGCAGGATCGAAACAGCCTGATGCGCAAGATAGACAACGCGGTCCCGATCGGCGTTCAAACGCGCGGCAGGGATCGTCCAGCGAGCGTGGTCCAAGTCGAATTCCGTCCATGCCGACTCGATCAGATCCGACTTGCGCACCATTGTCAGCACCAGCAGATGCAGCGCCAGCTTGAGCGCCCGGCGAATGCTCGACGCGTCGATTGCGTGCAGCATTGTGCCGATCTCTTCGCCGCCAAGAACCCGGGAGCGGCTCTCAAACGTGGCGATCGAGCGCGCCGGCACGAGCTCGGCCGGATTGCTGCTGGCGAGTTGCCGGGCGATCAGATATGCATAAAGCCGTTTGACCACGTTGCGCGTGTGCAGCGCCATTTTCGGCGAGCCACGGCTTTTGATCCGCTCGCAAATCTTGACAATGTCGTCGGGAGTCACGGCGTTGATCGGTTTGCCGCCGATCGCCGGCAAAACGTCCTTGTCGAGCGCGCGGCGGGTCGTGCGGCGATATTCGGCGGACTTGCCCGCCATGGCCGTGGCGACATAAAGCTCGGCCGCTTCGCGCAGCACGTCCGCTTTGCTTTCGGCCCCGCGGTCGCGCCGCGCGGTGGCAACCGGCGAAATGCCTTGCGCCACCATCTGCGCATATTTCTGCGCCTTGGCCCGCGCAACGCGCAGCGAGATCATCCGGTAGTCGCCGATCGTCGCAAGCGGCTGGCGCTTGCCGTTCAGCGTATAGCGAAAGCGCCAGACCTTCGTGCCGGTCGTCATGACTTCGATCACGAGGCCATTCCCGTCGGCGACGCAATAGCGGGTCGCGCGCGGTTCGAGCGAGCGGATCTGGTGCTCGGTCAGGGGGACGGCTAAGCGGGGCATGCTGGAATCGATGGTGTACGGACAGCAGCGATTCTAAGCCTTGCGTCTCCTGTGTACCGAAGATTCGGGCGATTTCGGGTTCGCAATGGCTGACGAGCCAGGCGGCTCACGCGCAATGAAAGCGCGATGTGGCAAGGCATTTGCACCGCACTGCGGACTCACCTCTACTTGCCGATACAGAATCTGCTGAAAATCACTCCGAGAAGGTCGTCCGAACTGAATTCGCCGGTGATCGCGTTCAGTTGGTCCTGCGCGAGCCGCAGCTCCTCGGCAAACAGATCGAGTGCCTGGGAATTTTGATCCGCGTGTCCCGCCGCCGTCGCCAGATGCTCATGCGCGGCGCGCAACGCAATCAGATGTCGCTCGCGCGCGAGGTAGACGCTTTCCGCACCCGCCTGCCAGCCGGCGATCCGCAACAACTCCTCGCGCAATAGCGCCACCCCGTCGCCGTGTTTCGCCGACAACCGCACCTCGCTGACGTCGAGATCCGGATCGAGCGCCTGCGCCGTGGGCGCGAGTCCAGTCAGGTCGGTTTTGTTCAGCACGCGCACCACGGGCACTCCCGCGGGAAAGCGCGCGGCGATCGTCTGGTCCTCGCTTGTCATGCCGGTGCGTGCGTCGAGCAGGTGCAACACCACGTCCGCCCGCTCGATCTCGCTCCAGGTGCGCTCAATGCCGATTTTTTCCACCTCGTCCTCGGTATCGCGCAAGCCGGCCGTGTCGATCACGTGCAGCGGAATGCCTTCGATCTGGATGGTCTGCGCGACCTTGTCGCGCGTGGTGCCCGCGATCGGCGTGACGATGGCGAGTTCCGCGCCGGCCAGCGCGTTGAGCAGCGACGACTTGCCGACGTTCGGCTGTCCCGCCAGCACCACCGACAAGCCTTCGCGCAGCAACGCGCCCTGTCGCGCTTCACTCAACACCTGCTCGAGGCGCCCGCGAATGCGCGCGAGCTTGCCGCGCGCGTCGGCGGCTTCGAGGAAATCGATCTCTTCTTCCGGGAAGTCGAGCGTCGCCTCAACCAGCATCCGCAGCGTGATCACTTCTTCGACCAGCGCATGGATGTCGCGCGAGAACGCGCCGTCGAGCGAGCGGCCCGCCGAGCGCGCGGCGGCCTCGGTGCTGGCCTCGATCAGATCGGCGACGGCTTCGGCTTGCGCGAGATCCAGCTTGTCGTTCAGGAAGGCGCGGCGGGTGAACTCGCCGGGCTCGGCCAGCCGCAACCCAAACGCGCGGCCGGCGTCGATGCAGCGCTGCAGCAGGAGTTGCATCACGACCGGGCCGCCGTGGCCTTGCAGTTCGAGAACGTGCTCGCCGGTATAGGAATGCGGCGCGGGAAAGTACAGCCCGATACCACGGTCGAGGGCAGCGCCGCTGCTGTCGAGGAACGGGACGTAGCTCGCATGGCGCGGCGCCAGCGTCTGGCCGGTGAGCGCCCGCATGAGCGGGTGCGCCGCTACCTCGCCCGCGCGCCCGCACGAGATGCGCACGACACCGATGCCTCCCCGGCCGGGCGCGGTAGCAATGGCGACGATCGGGTCGGAGTCGGTGTTGAGCATAGGAAGGTGGCAAAAGCGGGCAGACAGGCGGGACAGGGGCGGCGGATGCCGCGCGAGCGCATTGTAACGCGGGCGAATCTTGGGACTGTTTGCAAGCGCCGAGGCTCGAGTTGCTGGCCTTTTTCGGAGCAAATAGGATTTATCTCAAATAAGCTACGATCGCTACTGCCGTATCTTGGAATAAATGGGACAGGATAAGACAGACGGCAGGCGGAGAAACCGGTCAGATAAAGAAAAAACCGAAAAAATCGAATTCCCGTCAACGCTTAGCGGGTGGCGCATCGCAAGCTAAAACTATCTCAAATACGCTAAGCCGAAGCTTGCGTGGTTGTCAACTGGGTGGACGCTGAATTGCACAATCTGGCCCATGCCAACCGATAAAGAAAAAGCCGCCTTCGCCAAACGGCTGAAGGATCTGCTGGAGCCGCTCAAGATTCGCGGCGGGACCAAACTCGCGGAGCAATTCAATCTGCGCTATCGCGGCGAGCGTCCCGTTACACCGCAAACCGCACATAAGTGGCTCACCGGCACCACGATCCCGAAACCGGACAAACTGCGCACGTTAGCCGAATGGCTGAACGTCAACGAGCACTGGCTTCACTATGGACCGCCGCCTGGTTCGAGCAACCGGCCACTTGCGCGCGGCGAGAAATATCCGCCTACGCCGGAGACCATTGAACTGGCCTCGAAGATTGCGTCGCTGATGCCAAAAGACCGCAACCTCGTCGAGGAGATGATCGAGCGCTTCTACGGCGAAGACACGGAAGACTAGTTGGGGCTGAGGCGGAGATTCGAGCGCTCATAGAAAAAGCCGCCGGGTTTGCACCGGGCGGCTTTTTTGTCGCTGCGCTGTCGGCCAGCGTCGGCTTGCGGCAAATGGGAGGCGGGCTCTGCCGCCCGCAGCCTCGAAGAGAGCCTCAGGCCGGCTTCATCTTCGACTTGCCCATCATTCGCGTGATGTAGTACTGCTGTGCGATGGACAGCACGTTGTTCACCACGTAGTACAGCACCAGACCGGCCGGGAAGAAGAAGAACATCACCGAGAACGCGATCGGCATGAACATCATCATCTTGGCCTGAACGGGGTCCGGCGGCGTCGGATTCAGTCTGGTTTGCAGGAACATCGAGACGGCCATCAGGACCGGCAGGATGAAGTACGGGTCCTGCTGCGACAGATCGTGAATCCACAGAATCCACGGCGCGCCGCGCATTTCCACCGACGACAGCAACACCCAGTACAGCGAGATGAACACCGGAATCTGGATCACGACCGGCAGACAGCCGCCGAACGGATTCACCTTCTCGGTTTTGTACAGCTCCATCAGCGCCGCGTTCATCTTTTGCGGATCGCCCTTGAAGCGCTCACGCAGTGCCTGCATGCGCGGCGTGATCGCCTTCATGCGCGCCATCGACTTGTAGCTCGCGGCCGACAGCGGGAAGAAAACGGCCTTGATCAGCAACGTGAGCAACACGATCGACCAGCCCCAGTTGCCGACGTAGCTATGGATCTTCTCGAGCAGCCAGAACAGTGGCTTCGCGATGATCGTGACCCAGCCGTAGTCCTTCACCAGCTCCAGGCCCGGCGCGATGCCTTCGAGCATGCGCTCTTCTTCCGGACCGGCAAACAGGCGCGCCGACACGCTCACCGTCTGGCCGGGCGCGATGGTCGGCAGCGGCTCCTTGGCGCCCACGCGGTACAGCGACGGGTCGATCTTTTCGACGTAGATGTCGCGCTTCACACCCTGCTGCGGAATCCAGGCCGACGCGAAGTAATGCTGAACCATCGCGATCCAGCCGTTGTCGGCCGAGGTCGCGTAGTCCTGCTTGTTCTTGTCGATGTCGCCGAACGTCATCTTCTGGAAGTGATGCTGGTCGGTATAGACAGCCGGCCCGATGAACGTGTGCGAGAAGCGCGGCGTGTCCACCGGCTGGTCGTCACGCACCAGTTCCATGTACAGCGAAGGCGACACGGGCGTCGTACCGACGTTCTGGATCTTCGTCTCGACGCCGATCACGTAGCTGCCGCGTGTGAACGTATAGGTCTTGATGACCCTCACGCCACCCTTTTCCGGCGACTGGAAGCTGAGGCTGAACGACTTTTGGTCGTCCTTGAGTTCCGTCTGCTGATTCGGCATCAGCGTGAAGACGTCGTTGTGGTTCGGGAAATCTCCGCCGAGCAGACCTGTGCGCGCCAGGTATGTGTGATTGCCGGTGCGGTCGAACAGCGTGATCACGAGATCGGGCTGCTTGCCGTCGCCCTGCTTGACGAGCGACAGGCGCGACAATGTGCCGCCGCGGGTGTCGATCTCACCGCTGTAGACGTCGGTGGAGAACTTCACGAGCTGCGATTGCGCGGCACCCGGTGCGTTGGCGGGCGCGGCTGCCTGGGTGGCCGGCAGATCGGCCGGCTGGGTTCCCGGCGTCGTGGTTCCCGGTGCGGCGCTACCGACTGTCTTGGTCGGCGTGGCGCTCGGGAAGAACATCGACGGGCGTCCGTGGTCGCGTTGCCAGTTGTCGAACAGCATGACAGCTGACATGAAAAAGATGACCCATAGGACGGTGCGTTTGATATCCATGCGTTGTCTCAGTGTCGATGGAACGGCGCGTCAGCGCTTTTCAGAAGTGGGAGGCGGGACGAGATCGATGCCGCCCGCGGAAAACGGATGACACCGGCAAAGACGCCTGGCGGCGAGATAAGTCCCGCGCGCGGCGCCATGATACTGGATTGCTTCGCGCGCGTAATCAGAGCAGGAAGGGTAAAAGCGGCACCGGTTGCCGAGCATTGGGCTCACGGCAAGCTTGTAAAAACGCAATAAAGCGATCAGTACCGTTTGCATGGCAGGTGCGGCCGGACGGCGCCGCGCAACGTGAAATACCGGGTGACACCCGTGCAGCACGGCTGCCAAAGCTGCCTGAACTGCCGAAACTCGCATACGGGCGGTCACTTGAGCGTCATTCCGTCTTGGGCGCTTCCGCGGGCGGCGCCTCGCGACGGATAATTTCGCGCGCTGCCTTGTCGAGCAGCGCCTCGATCTCGCCGCGGCACAACGCCTTCAGCGGCGGTGACGAAGCGCTCGGCAAAGCTTTCTTGTCGAAACGCGTGTGCAAACGCAGCAGCACGTCCCAACCGCCGAATTCCGCACGACGCAACCGGAACGCTTCACGCGCAATTCGACGCACCAGATTACGCGTGGCCGCGCGCGGCGCATACTTCTTGCCGATTACGAGGCCTAAACGAGCTTCGTTGCCGGTGGGCCGGCCATAGACCACGAAGTGCGCGGTACGGCGCCACGGGCGCAAACGAAAAACGGATGAAAATTCATCCGTTTTCAGCAGCCTTGCGGCTTTGGGGAAGGCGGCTTGCGCTCGCAACGGAACCGAGCCCTGTTGCTGCGCCCCTGCCGCTCCCGCTTCGCCGCGGGCTTCGGTCACAGCGCGCAATCCGCTCGCCTTAGATGGCGAGGCGCTTGCGGCCCTTCGCGCGGCGTGCGTTGATGACCTTGCGGCCACCTGCGGTCTTCATGCGAACGCGAAAGCCGTGGGTGCGCTTGCGACGGGTGACGGACGGTTGGTAAGTACGTTTCATGTTGCTCTCACTTGATCGAAAAAAAACCGCGCGATCATCGCGGAAAGCGCAATGGCCGGAGGTCTGCTGAATTGGTTTTCGCGGAACCCGCTATTTAAACCGCTTTTCCGTTGGCCGTCAACAGTTTAGCCAGGTTCGACCGCCAGCCCGAGCCGGGCCGCCAGATGATCGGTCCCTGTGGATAACTCCCTTGCGGGTCCGTTTTGGCGTTAGAATCTCGCCTTACTTCCCAAAAATGCTGCACGCCGCTCCGGCTCGCTTGTCCCGCAAACCCTTGTGGCACAGCGCCTGGGGCCGTTACGCCTGGCTGCTCGAGGCCATGTTGCGTGCGCGCGACAGCGGCGGCGGCGACCGCCGTGCACATCATAACGACAGCAACTCGATGAACGATTTCTGGCAACACTGTTCCGCATTGCTGGAGCGCGAGCTCACGCCCCAGCAGTACGTGACGTGGATCAAACCGTTGGCCCCGGTCGCCTTCGACGCCGCTGCGAACACGCTCAGCATCGCTGCGCCGAACCGCTTCAAGCTCGACTGGGTCAAGAGCCAGTTCGCCGGCCGTATTGCGGACATGGCCCGCGAGTTCTGGCACGCGCCGATCGACGTGCAGTTCGTGCTGGATCCGAAGGCGGGCCTGCGCGCCCCGGTGGCGGCGTCGCCGGCGCCGGCGCGTCCGGCTTCGGCCGCGCCAATGGGTACTCATCCTGGGGGCGGCACCGCAGTAGGCGCGGCCGTGGGCGCGGTGCAGGCGGCGCATATGGCGCGCGCCAACCAGGCAATGGCCGCGCAAAACGCGCACGCCCGCGCGGCGGCCGACGATGCCGCCGACCTCGATCTGCCGAGCCTCGACGCCCACGAAGCCGCGGCCGCACGCCGCACCTGGCGTCCGGGCCAGAGCGCGGGCTCGAACAGCAGCGGCGAAAACGACTCGATGTACGAGCGTTCCAAGCTGAACCCGGTTCTGACCTTCGAGAACTTCGTGACCGGTAAGGCCAACCAGCTGGCGCGCGCCGCAGCGATCCAGGTCGCGGACAATCCCGGCATTTCGTACAACCCGCTGTTCCTGTATGGCGGTGTGGGTCTGGGAAAGACTCACCTGATCCACGCGATCGGCAACCAGCTGCTGATGGAGAAGGCCGGCGCGCGGATTCGCTACATTCACGCGGAACAGTATGTGTCCGACGTGGTGAAGGCATACCAGCGCAAGGCGTTCGACGACTTCAAGCGCTACTACCATTCGCTCGACCTGCTGCTGATCGACGATATTCAGTTCTTCTCAGGCAAGTCGCGCACCCAGGAGGAATTCTTCTACGCGTTCGAGGCTCTGGTGGCGAACAAGGCGCAGGTGATCATCACCAGCGATACGTACCCGAAGGAGATTTCCGGGATCGACGACCGTTTGATCTCGCGCTTCGACTCGGGGCTGACGGTCGCGATCGAGCCGCCCGAGCTGGAAATGCGCGTCGCGATTCTGATGCGCAAGGCGCAATCGGAATTCGTCAGCCTGAACGAGGACGTCGCGTTCTTCGTCGCGAAGCACCTGCGCTCCAACGTGCGCGAGCTGGAAGGTGCGCTGCGCAAGATCCTCGCGTATTCGAAGTTCCACGGCCGCGAAGTCACGATCGAAGTCACCAAAGAAGCGCTGAAGGATCTGCTGACGGTGCAGAACCGGCAGATTTCGGTCGAAAACATCCAGAAGACTGCGGCCGATTTCTACAGCATCAAGGTCGCGGACATGTATTCGAAGAAGCGTCCGGCGAACATCGCACGGCCGCGGCAGATCGCGATGTATCTGGCGAAGGAGCTGACGCAGAAGAGCCTGCCGGAAATCGGCGAGCTGTTCGGCGGGCGCGATCACACCACGGTGCTGCATGCAGTGCGCAAAATTGCCGACGAGCGCAGCAAGGACGCGCAACTGAACCACGAATTGCACGTTCTCGAGCAGACGCTGAAGGGCTGAGCGACCGCGACGGAAACATTGACCTGTTTATTTTCCAACTCGCCCCCATTTTAGTGAGGCGGTTCCGTTTTCAGGCACAATACAGGTTTAACCGCCCAGCGGCCGCGGGCGGATTTCACGCCGTGACGGGTGCTGCGCGGCGCCGGCGGGGAGCCACGGCTGCGCGCTGGAACGATTGCCTGGCAAGGCGCGCAGGCCGTTATATCAACGAAGGAACTCTATGCAACTGGTCAAGACCGAACGCGATAACCTCCTCAGGCCGCTGCAAACTGTGAGCGGCATCGTCGAACGCCGCCATACGCTGCCGATCCTCGCCAATTTGCTGATTACCAAGAACGGCCCGGACGTGTCGTTCCTGTCCACGGACCTCGAGTTGCAGATCACCACGCGCGCCGATTTCGGCGTGGGCGGCGATTCGGTGGCGACCACGGTGGCCGCACGCAAGCTCCTCGACATCCTGCGCGCCATGCCCGACGGCCAGGTCACGCTCATGCTGAACGACAAGCGTTTGACCGTGCAATCCGGCAAGAGCCGGTTTGCGCTGCAAACACTCGCCGCCGACGAATTTCCGACGGTCGCGCAAGCTAAAGACTACGGCGCGAGCCTCGTGGTTCCGCAGAAGACGTTTCGCCAGTTGCTCGGCATGGTCCATTTTTCGATGGCCCAGCAGGACATCCGCTATTACCTGAACGGCATGCTGCTGGTCGTGGACGGCGACCAGTTGATGGCAGTCGCAACCGACGGCCACCGTCTGGCGTTTTCGTCGATGAAGATTGAAGGCTCGTTCGCGCGTCAGGAAGTGATCATTCCGCGCAAGACAATTCTGGAGTTGCAGCGCCTGCTGGAAGACATCGACGACACGCTGAAGATCGACATCGCGCAAACGCAGGTCAAGTTCACGTTTGGGCAGGTCGAACTGGTGTCCAAACTGGTGGAAGGCAAATTCCCCGACTTCCAGCGCGTGATTCCGAAGTCGCACAAGAATCAGTTTCTGATCGGTCGCGAAGAACTGCAGCGTTCGCTGCAACGCGCGGCGATCCTGACGTCGGACAAATTCAAGGGCGTGCGCTGCATCATCGAGCCGGGCCAGTTGAAGATCATGTCCACCAACGCCGATCAGGAAGAGGCGCAGGAAGAACTGGAAATCGCGTACGACGGCGACAGCGTCGACATCGGGTTCAACGTCACGTATCTGCTCGACGTGCTCGCGAACCTGAAGGTAGACATGTTGCAAGTGAGCCTGGGCGACGCCAGCTCCAGCGCATTGATCACGATTCCCGAGAACGACGAATTCAAATACGTGGTGATGCCGATGCGCATCTGACGCGTCCAACACCTGGAACACACCAAGGGGCGCAGCGCCCCTTTGGCGTTTTTATGGCGTTTTGAAAAGTCCCGAGCAGCAACCTGGCAGCAACGCAGAACCGGAAAAAATCCATGACTGAAATGAACAATACGCAACCCGACAACAGCTACGGCGCGTCGTCCATTCAGATCCTCGAAGGTCTGGAGGCCGTGCGCAAGCGGCCAGGGATGTACATCGGGGATACATCGGATGGCACCGGTTTGCATCACCTTGTGTTCGAAGTGCTCGACAATTCCATCGACGAGGCATTGGCCGGGCACTGTAACGACATTCAGGTGATCATTCACGCGGACAACTCCATCTCCATCACCGACAACGGCCGCGGCGTGCCGACCGGCCTGAAGATGGACGACAAGCACGACCCCAAGCGCAGCGCCGCGGAGATCGTGATGACCGAGCTGCACGCCGGCGGCAAGTTCGACCAGAACAGCTACAAGGTCTCCGGCGGTCTGCACGGCGTGGGCGTGTCGTGCGTGAACGCGCTGTCCGCGTGGCTGCGCCTCACGGTGCGCCGCGACGGCAAAAAGCACTTCATGGAATTCCACCGTGGCGTGCCGCAGAACCGCGTGATCGAAGAAATCGGCGGCGTGGCGGTATCGCCCATGCCCGTGACCGGCGACACCGAAAACCGCGGCACCGAAGTGCACTTCATGGCCGACGAAACGATCTTCGGCAACGTCGAATATCACTACGACATTCTGGCCAAGCGGATTCGCGAACTGTCGTTCCTGAATAACGGCGTGCGGATTCGCCTGAGCGATCAGCGCTCGGGCAAAGACGAAGATTTCGCGTTCGTCGGTGGCGTGAAGGGTTTTGTCGAGTACATCAACAAGACCAAGAGCGTGCTGCACCCCACCATATTCCACGTGAACGGCGAGAAGGACGGCGTGGGCGTGGAAGTGGCGATGCAGTGGAACGACAGCTACAACGAAAACGTGCTGTGTTTCACCAACAACATCCCGCAGCGCGACGGCGGCACGCACTTGACCGGCTTGCGCGCGGCGATGACGCGCGTATTGAACAAGTACATCGCCGATCACGAAGTCGCGAAGAAAGCGAAGGTCGAGACCTCGGGCGACGACATGCGCGAGGGGCTGTCGTGCGTGCTATCGGTGAAGGTGCCGGAGCCGAAGTTCAGCGCGCAGACCAAGGACAAGCTGGTGTCCTCGGAAGTGCGCGCGCCGGTGGAAGATGTGGTCGCGAAGGCGCTTGAGGAATTCCTGCAGGAAACGCCGAACGACGCGAAGATCATCTGCAGCAAGATCGTCGATGCGGCGCGCGCGCGCGACGCGGCACGCAAGGCGCGCGAGATGACGCGTCGCAAGGGCGTGCTCGACGGCGTCGGTTTGCCTGGGAAGCTCGCCGACTGCCAGGAGAAGGATCCGGCGAAGTCGGAAATTTATATCGTCGAGGGCGACTCGGCAGGCGGCTCGGCAAAGCAGGGCCGTGACCGGAAGTTTCAGGCGATCTTGCCGCTGCGCGGCAAGGTGCTCAACGTCGAGAAAGCGCGCTATGACAAGCTGCTTTCTTCGGAGCAGATCGTGACGCTGATTACCGCTCTCGGATGCGGGATCGGCAAGGAAGACTACAACCTCGACAAGCTGCGCTATCACCGCATCATCATCATGACCGATGCTGACGTCGATGGTGCGCACATTCGGACCTTGTTGTTGACGTTCTTCTATCGGCAGATGCCGGAGATGATCGAGCGTGGGTATATCTACATCGCGCAGCCGCCGTTGTACAAGATCAAGGCAGGCAAGGACGAGCGATATCTGAAAGACGAGTCCGAGGTCAATGCTCACATTCTGAAGCTTGCGCTGCAAGGGTCGGAGCTCGTGCCGTCGGAAAACGCAACGCCGATTACCGGCGATGCGCTGGGCGAACTGGCGCGCGCTTATTTGCTTGCGCAAGCCGTTGTCAATCGTCTGAGCCGGTTATATGACGCGGGGGCGCTGGAGGCGGTGATGGATGGGGTCATTATCGACCTCTCCAACGAAGCGGCGGCTGAGACGTCGGCCAAGGCGCTTGAGGCCAAGCTGCGCGACGACGCGCTCAAGCCCGAAGTGAGGGTCACGACCATGTATGACCCGGCGCGTGAGCTGCGCTCGCTGCGCATCGCACGCACCCATCATGGCAATCAGAAGGTCTCCGTATTCGATGAAGAGTTTCAGTTGACCGCGGACTATCAGCAGCTCGTCAATACGGCGAATACCTTTAAGGGGTTGATCGGCGCTGGCGCGATGATCAAGCGTGGCGAGCGGAGTATGGCTGTCAATGACTTCAAGAGTGCGATGAAGTGGCTTTTGGCTGACGCTGAACGCAACATTTCGAAGCAGCGCTATAAGGGCCTCGGTGAAATGAACCCTGGGCAGCTTTGGGAGACAACCATGGACCCGGCTGTGCGGCGTTTGCTTCGCGTGCAGATCGAGGATGCGATTGCTGCCGACGGCATCTTCACTACGCTGATGGGCGACGATGTTGAGCCGCGTCGCGCTTTCATCGAGTCGAATGCTTTGCGGGCGGGGAATATTGACGTTTGAGGTGTGTCGGTCGAGCTTCCGTCGGGCGGAACGCCAATCGTGAATAGCCTGCGCGTCTGAAAGCGGCCTGAGCGCGCGAGCGCTTGCGCCGCTCACTTGCCGCCGATGAACTGAAAAGGGTTACGAGCTTTGCGCTCGTAACCCTTTTTTGCTTCCGAAGGACCTCGATCGCCAGCAACCTGCCGCGAGCGCGATCCGCGAGCCGAAGGTTATCCACTTCGCCCTCTGGACAACTTTTGTAGAAGTACGCTGGCCACCCCTCAACGAAATCGCCGGTTATCCACAGCCAGGTGCGATCCTTGTTAACTACTACTACGTATACATATATAAAACTTGAAAAGAAAAGGCGCGGACTCAGGACAACAGCAAAATCCCGGGACTCCGTAAGCCGCACACAACCCCATGTAAGCATCCGCTGCTCGCACACCCCACGCCCGCACGAATTGCCGAATTTCGATAACACCTCGATTAATGGCTCACTACCATCGCCTGAAGCCTGTCGGCCCACGCAGCAAACGCCAAATATCAGGAGCGTGCGATGAAATCAGAGTCAAGCAACCAGACCATCGGCAAGGTCATGCATCATGAGCTGAAGCAGACGCTCGGCACATGGCAGCTATGGGGCATCGCAGTCGGCCTCGTCATCTCTGGTGAATATTTCGGCTGGAGCTACGGTTGGGCGAGCGCCGGCACGCTCGGCTTCGTCGTCACGGCTGTTTTCATTGCCGCAATGTATACGACGTTCATCTTCAGTTTCACCGAGCTCACCACGTCGATCCCACACGCAGGCGGCCCGTTCGCCTACGCACGCCAGGCGTTCGGCCCAACCGGCGGTTATCTGGCCGGCGCGGCGACGCTGGTCGAATTCGTGTTCGCGCCACCGGCCATCGCGCTGGCCATCGGCGCCTATCTGCACGTGCAGTTTCCCGGTCTCGAGCCGAAGCACGCGGCCATGTGCGCGTATCTCGTCTTCATGGCTTTGAACATCGTCGGGGTGCAGATCGCCGCGGCCTTCGAGTTGTGTGTGACGCTACTCGCCATCTTCGAACTGCTCGTGTTCATGGGCGTCGTGACGCCGGGCTTTCGCTGGTCGAACTTCATGGCGGGCGGCTGGGCCGGCGCGAACACGTTCAGCATGGGTTCGTTCCACGGCATGTTTGCGGCAATTCCGTTCGCGATCTGGTTTTTCCTCGCGATCGAAGGCGTTGCAATGGCCGCCGAAGAAGCGCGCGACCCCAAGCGGTCCATTCCGATCGCCTACGTCACCGGCATTCTGACGCTGGTCGTGCTGGCGATCGGCGTGATGGTATTTGCCGGCGCGGCGGGCGACTGGACCAAGCTCGCGAACATCAATGACCCGCTGCCCCAAGCGATGAAGTTCATCGTCGGCGAACACAGCGGGTGGATGCATATGCTGGTGTGGCTCGGACTGTTCGGCCTCGTCGCGTCGTTTCACGGCATCATCCTCGGCTACTCGCGACAGATCTTCGCGCTGGCTCGCGCGGGTTATCTGCCGGGGTGGCTGTCCAAAGTGCATCCGCGCTTCAAGACGCCGCATCGCGCGATTCTCGCGGGCGGCGCGGTCGGCATCGCCGCGATTTACAGCGACGAGTTGATCCAGTTCGGCGGTCAGACACTGACGGCAAACATCGTGACGATGTCCGTGTTTGGCGCTATCGTGATGTACATCGTCAGCATGTTGTCGCTGTTCAAGTTGCGCCGCACCGTGCCGGACATGGAACGCCCGTTCCGCGCGCCGCTCTTTCCGTTTTTCCCGGCGTTCGCGCTGATAGCCGCGCTGATCTGTCTGGCGACGATGGTCTACTTCAACTTTCTGGTGGCAGTCGTGTTCGCACTCTTTCTCGCGCTGGGCTACGTCTATTTTCTGTTGACGGGCCATCAACGCGACACGGCGCCGGCGGACGTTTTGCTGGAAGAATGACGGAACGCGCCGCTGCGCGCGCAGTGGCGATGGAGTCGTAAGCATGAGCTACACCGAGTCGATCGGCAGCCGCACATATCGTTTCGCGGATCTGAAAACGCTGCTGGCAAAAGCCAGTCCGTTACGATCCGGCGACCAGCTCGCGGGCATCGCGGCGGCGAGCGAAGAAGAGCGCGTCGCTGCAAAGATGGCGCTCGCGCAGGTGCCGCTGCGTGCGTTCCTGAACGAAGCGTTGATCCCGTACGAAAGCGACGAAGTCACGCGTCTCGTGATCGACGATCACTCGCCGCAGGCGTTTGCCGAGATCGCGCATTTGACGGTCGGCGACTTCCGCAACTGGCTGCTGAGCAGCACGACCGATGCGCATGCGCTCACGCGCATCGGCCCCGGCCTTACGCCGGAAATGGTCGCGTCGGTGTCGAAGCTGATGCGCAATCAGGATCTCATCGTGGCGGCGCGCAAACGTCCGGTGATCACGCGTTTTCGAAACACCGTCGGCTTGCCGGGGCACATGTCGGTGCGGCTGCAACCGAATCATCCGACCGACGACGTCAAAGGCATCGCCGCATCGATGCTCGACGGCCTGATGTACGGCTGCGGCGACGCGATGATCGGCATCAATCCGGCAAGCGACAATCTCGCCGCGATCATGAAGCTGTTGCTGATGATCGATGAGTTCCGCCAGCGCTATCAGGTGCCGACGCAATCGTGCGTGCTCACGCACGTCACGAGCACGCTCGCCGCAATTGAAAAAGGCGCACCGGTCGATCTGGTGTTCCAGTCGATAGCGGGCACGCAGAAAGCGAACGAGGGCTTCGGCATTTCTCTGGCACTGCTGCAGGAAGCATACGAAGCGGGGCTGTCGCTCAAACGCGGCACGGTCGGCAGCAATCTGATGTACTTCGAAACCGGCCAGGGCAGCGCGCTGTCGGCCGACGCGCATTCCGGCGTCGATCAACAGACTTGCGAAGTACGCGCGTACGCGGTGGCGCGCAAGTTCGATCCGTTTCTGGTCAACACGGTAGTGGGGTTCATCGGTCCGGAGTATCTGTACGACGGCAAGCAGATCACACGCGCCGGTCTCGAAGACCACTTCTGCGGCAAGCTGCTCGGCGTGCCGATGGGTTGCGACATCTGCTATACCAATCACGCCGAAGCCGATCAGGACGACATGGACAATCTGCTGACGCTGCTCGGTGTAGCAGGCATCAACTTCATCATGGGCATTCCGGGCGCAGACGACGTGATGCTCAACTATCAGAGCACGTCTTTCCACGACGCGCTGTACGTGCGCGAGGTACTCGGCTTGCGTCGCGCGCCCGAGTTTGAAGAGTGGCTGGAGTCGATGCAGATCACCGACTCGCGCGGCGCACTGCTGAGCGCATCGGCGCAACAACCGCTGCTGCAAGGCGCGCGCGACTGGATGGGCATCGCATGAGCGACTTCCTCGAAAAAGATCCGTGGAACGCGCTGCGCCAGTTCACCCACGCGCGCATTGCATTGGGCCGCGCCGGCAGCAGCTTGCCGACCGCGCCATTGCTCGCGTTCAACCTGTCGCATGCGCAGGCGCGCGACGCCGTGCATCATCCGCTCGATGCCGAGGCGTTGCACGAGCAGTTGCACGCGCAAGGTTTCGCGTCACTGGACGTGCATAGCGCCGCGCCCGATCGCGAGCATTACTTGCGGCGCCCCGACCTCGGGCGGCGTTTATCGGAAGCGAGTCGGGCCGCGCTCACGCAGTGCTCGGCGCAGCCGAGCGACGTGGTATTCGTGATAGGCGATGGTCTGTCGGCGTTCGCCGCATCGAGGCAGGCTATACCGTTGCTGCAAGCCGTCCGCCCGAAGCTCGCGGATTGGACGATCGGCCCTGTGGTGGTCGCGCGTCAGGCGCGCGTCGCGCTCGGCGACGAAATCGGCGAGCTGCTCGGTGCCAGGATCGTGGTGATGCTGATCGGCGAACGGCCAGGTTTGAGTTCACCCGATAGTCTGGGCATCTACATAACGTACGCGCCGAAAGTGGGCTGCAGCGACGCGCAGCGCAACTGCATTTCAAACGTACGCCCCGAAGGATTGGACTATCCGTTGGCCGCGCACAAGTTGCACTACCTGCTCACGCATGCGCGGCGCCTTGGGCTGACCGGCGTCGGCCTGAATGACGAGAGTGATGCGCTGCTGGCAGGCGTGCCGCCCACGCCCGCGGTGAGCGACGAGTCACATACCCCGATGCGACCTGAGTGATCACGCATCGGCCCGCGCCACCGGATGCCTCTACAGCCACGCGCTCTCGTCATCTTCGAAAAGTCTGGAGCGCGTCAAAAAGCGCATGCCGCTCGGGCGCTCTAAAGAAAACATCCCGCCGTTGCCAGGCACCACGTCGATGATCAACTGCGCTTCCGGTACGGAAATTCGGTGGTCAGAAACTGCATCTCTGCGTGATTCATCGTGTGCTCCTCGCATGTTTGAATGGGCCATATTCGGCGAGACGTTTCGCTCGACCGCGACAGCGTAGAGCCAGAAGTGTGCCAATGCATCGGGCTGGTGATCGGTGTCTGTCGGTTGAGCACTGGCGCGCGGCATCACGCGTGACGCTGTTCAGAATAGGGCGATGCGCCGTTGCGTTTGTGAGCAGTGTGTTCAGCGCTGTTCATCAATTGAACAGCAGCAGGTAGACTGCCGCCCATAGGCGGACGAAAAAGACCACGCGGACATTCGGCATGGGACTTGCCTTGTTTTGCGCCATATCCGTTTTCACCGATCCGGTACGACGACGACAATTGCAATGCAGGGCGACAGCCTGACCCATTCGACGCTCACGCCGCAGCCAGGCTTTGCGTGCAGACCCGCATCGCTCACGACGCCGACGAGCAGGCGCGCAACCTTCACGGCTGGCATCAGACCTACGACCAGTTGAGCGCCGGCTGCTTTACCGGCGGATTGACGGAGCTCTGTATGGATCACCTGCAGGTGTTCGTCGAGACGACCAGCCACGCGTTGCGCCAAACGTGCGAAGTGCAGAAGGACACGTACTGGTTCGGTATTCCGAGCTGCCCAGCCGGTTCAAGGCGGATCGACGCGCAGGTAATCTCGGCCGATGCGCTCGCGTTCGGCCGGGCGGCGTCGAATTCGAATTGCTGACCTCGTCGGGCTACGAGATTTTCGGCGTGGTCGTGACGGGCGACGTGCTGCGCCGGTACGTGGCTCAAGTGGAGCGTATCGGCCTCGGCGATCATGTGCCGGATACCGCAGTCGTGCCGATCGGCATGGCACGCAAAGAGCGGCTGTGCGCATCGCTGCGCCGCCTGCTGCACGGCGGCGCGGCGAGCGGCGCCCCGCTGTCTGCCGTCGCGCGCAACAGCTTGCAGGCGTCCGTGCTGGCGTTGTTGTTCGATGTCGGCGCGTTGCCGGCTGCGCAGCCGCTTGCGATGGCGGCGCGGCCGCGCCGTCAGTCGATCGTCTCTGAAGCGCGCGAGTATGTGCTGGCCCATCGCGAGCGTGCGGTCAATGTGCCTGAGTTGTGCAAGCGTCTTCATGTGAGCAGGCGCACGCTGCAATACTGCTTTGAAGACGTGCTCGGCATGGCGCCCGCCAGCTATCTGCGCGCGATCCGCCTAAACGGCGCGCGGCGCGACCTATCCAATGCATCGCGCGATGCGTGCTCCGTGCAGGATGTCGCGGCGGCCTGGGGCTTCTGGCATCTGAGCCAGTTCGCGACCGGTTACCGGAAGCTGTTCGGCATGCGGCCGTCGGAGACATTAAAGGCGGCGGTCGGGCGTCAGTTCGTAGGCGAGCGCGCTATTGCTCACTAGCGGCACGCGGGCAATACGCTAGCGGGCCGCGCTCACTTGCGCAGCAGACGCAAGCCGTTTCCAACCACCAGCAAACTCGCGCCCACATCGGCGAATACGGCCATCCACATCGTGCCGAGCCCCATCAAGGTCAGCACGAGAAATACGCTTTTGAGGCCGAGCGCCAGCGCGATATTCTGCACCAGCACCACGTGCGTCGCCTTGGAGAGGCGGATGAACAGTGGAACCTTGCGCAGGTCGTCGTCCATCAGCGCGACATCGGCGGTTTCGATTGCGGTGTCGGTGCCCATCGCCCCCATTGCGAAGCCGATGTCGGCGCGCGCTAGCGCGGGCGCATCGTTGATGCCGTCGCCGACCATGCCGACCGTCGCACCTTGCGCCGACCATCGCGCGATCACCTCGAGCTTGTCTTGCGGCAACATGTCCCCCAGCGCTTCGTCGACCCCGACCTGCTGCGCGATCGCCGACGCGGTGTGCCGGTCGTCGCCGCTGAGCATTGCCGTGGCGACGCCGAGGCGCCGCAGTTCGGCGATGGCGGCGCGGCTCGTCTGCTTCACCGTATCGGCAACGGCAAAGAGCGCCAGAACGCGTTCGGCGTCCATTAGCATCACGACGGTTTTGCCTTCCCGTTCGAGCGTGTCGAGCCGCGCTTCGAGCGAAGCCGAAGCGCGGCCGAGCTCTTCGGCCAGCCGATGATTGCCGAGCCAATACGGCGAGCCGTCGATCACACCGCGCACGCCACGTCCCGCCAGCGCCTCGAACGAATGAACTGCGAGGGTCGTGACGGCATCGCTTTTGGCTGCTGCCGTAATCGCCATCGATACCGGATGGTCGGAGCGCCCCGCGAGACTCGCCGCAAGCGACCGGCATCGGATTGCGTCGACGCCGCCCGCGACGTCAGCGGCATCAGCGCAGCCGAGCATTTCTAACCCGGTCTGCACGGGTTTGCCGTGCGTGATCGTGCCGGTCTTGTCGAGCGCGAGCCGGCTCAGCTTGCGGCCCTGTTCAAGGTATGCGCCTCCTTTGATCAGAATGCCTTTGCGCGCGGCGGTCGCGAGCCCGCTGACGATGGTCACCGGCGTCGAGATCACGAGTGCGCAGGGACACGCGATCACGAGCATCACGAGGGCCTTGTAGACCCATTCGTGCCACGCTGCGCCGAGCAGCAGCGGCGGCGCTATTCCGACCGCCAGCGCAATAGCGATCACGAACGGCGTGTAGACCCGCGCAAAGCGGTCGACGAAACGTTGCGTCGGGGCTCTGCTGCCTTGCGCTTCTTCCACGGCGTGGATGATGCGCGCGAGCGTCGTGTCGGCGGCCGCAGCCGTGACGCGGTAGTCGAGCGAGCCCGCCTGGTTGATCGTGCCGGCGAACACCGCGTCGCCGATGGTCTTGTCGGCCGGCAGGCTTTCGCCGGTGATCGGCGCCTGATCGACGCTCGAGCGGCCCGCGACGATCTCGCCGTCGAGCGCGATCCGCTCGCCCGGCTTCACGCGCACCAGCGCGCCTGGCTTGATCGCGTCGAGGCTGGTGAGACGCCAGGCACCGTCGCGCTGTTGCACGTTCGCCTGCGGCGGGGCGAGCCGCATCAAATCCCGGATCGCATTGCGAGCGCGGTCGAGCGACTTCGCTTCGATCAATTCCGCGACTGTGAAGAGCACCATCACCATCGCGGCTTCGGGCCACTGGCGCAGGATCAGAGCGCCGGTTACAGCAATGCTCATCAATGCATTGATGTTCAGGGTGCCGCTGCGCAGCGCGAGCCAGCCCTTCCGGTACGTGGTGAGGCCGCAAGAGGCGATCGCGATGATTGCCAGAGCCGCGGACAGCCAGACCGGCGCACCGAGCCAACCGGCGGCGGCTTCTGAACCCGCGGCGGCGACGCCCGCGAGTGCGAGCGGCCACCACGGCTTGGGCGACGCGTGACCGACGTCCCCAGCTGCTGGGTTCGGGGCGGCGTCCGCGAGCTCCGGCGTAAAGTCGAGCGAACGCAGCGCCGCGAGGATGGCTTCGAGGGCAGTCGGCGTATGCACGACGGTCAGCACGCGCTGCATCAGATTGAAGTCGATGCTGCGCACGTCCGGCATGCGATCGAGTTTCTTGCGGATCAGCGCTTCTTCCGTCGGGCAATCCATTTGCATGATGCGGATCGCGGTGCGTGTGTCGGCGCCGACGGCTTCGGATCGGGGCAGGGACTGTGGCACGGGGATAGCGGTCGCACTCGCGCAGCAGCCGGCGCCGGCATGGCCGTGCGCGTAGGCAGAGCCGTGGCCGCCGCAATGGCCGTCCGTCTCGTGCGGACGATCACACTTGTGCTTCTCGTCGCGGCGAGGTCCGCCGCTTTCGTCCTTTGCCGGCGCATGCGGGTGCCCGTGGGCACTGCCGACGTCCTCGCGAGCACAGGCCTTGTCGTGTTCGCAGCGGTCAGCTTCGAGTTGGCTGGCATCGTGCATGGTGGCTTCCTGGGTCGATTTGTGGTCTAGTAAACACCTTGAAGCCACTACAAGGTCAAGGCTAGGCTCAAGGCCGCTATCCGGAGGGCGCATGAAGATCGGCGAATTGGCGAAAATCGCCCATTGCACGACCGAAACCATCCGGTTCTACGAGAAAGAAGCGCTATTGCCCGAAGCGGAGCGCACACAGGCGAATTACCGCAGTTACACGGCGAGGCACGTCGAACGATTGCGCTTCATCCGCAATTGCCGCGCGCTCGACATGACCCACGACGAAATCCGCGCGTTGCTGCGTCTGACAGACGCGCCGGCGAACGGCTGCGGCGGCATCAATGCGCTGATCGACGAGCACATCGCGCACGTCGACAGCCGCATCGAAGAGCTCAAGCAACTGAAAGTGCAACTGACCACGCTGCGCGAGCAATGCCGAGGCGAACAGGCCGTTCAGGACTGCGGGATCGTGCACGGTCTTAGCGAAATGGACGTCAGCGCGCCGCGCGCGCGCCATACGCATCTGGGTTGAAGCGCCCCGGCCGCGGCAATGCGGTGGCGCGGCGGCAACCCATCATGGCCGGGCCTTCGTGCGGCCCGCCAATCAATCATCGAATCCAGTTGGAGAATCAACGTGTTCACCTGTAGAAACAAGACCTGCGAAACGAAGTGGGAAGAGTCGGACGTCGTTATCAAGAACGAAGGGCAAGGGCTGCTGTTCCGTTGTCCGCTGTGCGCAACGCGCAATTACCTGGAACGCTTCGAAGGCGAAGATGGTTCGGTGCTTTACGAGCAGCTCGAAGGCCGTCCCGACCTCGGTCCCATGGCCGGTTGATCTTCCGTCCCCAGTCCAATTGCGAGCCCTCAGCTTATGAACAGTCCCACCACCGCCGGCGCGCCTTTTAGCGAGCTGGCACTGCCGCCCGCGACCCTCACGAACCTGACGCAGCTCGGCTACGTCGAGATGACGCCGATTCAGGCCGCGAGCCTGCCCATCGCACTCGCCGGCCACGATCTGATCGCCCAGGCGAAGACCGGCAGCGGCAAAACCGCTGCATTCGCGCTGGCACTGCTTGCGCGCCTCGACACGCGCAACTTTGCCGTGCAGGCGATGGTGTTGTGCCCGACGCGCGAACTCGCCGATCAGGTCACCCAGGAAATCCGCCGCCTTGCGCGCGCCGAAGAAAACATCAAGGTGCTCACGTTGTGCGGCGGCACGCCGATGCGTCCGCAAACCGCGAGCCTCGAACACGGCGCGCACATCGTGGTAGGTACGCCGGGTCGCATCATGGATCACCTGGAGCGCGGCAGCCTGCCGCTGCAGTCGCTCAACACGCTGGTGCTCGACGAAGCCGACCGCATGCTCGACATGGGCTTCTTCGACGATATCGCGACCGTGGCGAAGCAATGCCCGAAGGAACGGCAAACGCTGCTGTTTTCCGCGACGTACCCCGATGGCATCGTCAAGCTCAGCCAGCAATTCTTGCGTCATCCTAAGGAAGTGAAGCTTGCCGAACGGCACGACAACACCAAGATCCGCCAGCGTTTCTATGAAGTGACCGAAGACGAGCGGCTGCATGCGGTTGGCCTGCTGCTGAATCACTACCGTCCGGTGAGCACGCTCGCGTTCTGCAATACCAAGCAGCAGTGCCGCGATCTGCTCGACGTGCTGCGCGCGCAAGGTTTCCATGCGCTTGCGTTGCACGGCGAACTCGATCAGCGCGAGCGCGACCAGGTGCTGATACAGTTCGCGAACCGCAGCTGCTCGGTGCTGGTGGCGACCGACGTCGCCGCGCGCGGTCTCGACATCGCGCAACTCGAGGCGGTCATCAATGTCGACGTGACGCCGGACCCTGAAGTGCACGTGCACCGCATCGGCCGCACGGGCCGCGCCGATCAGGAAGGCTGGGCGCTGAGCCTCGCGAGCATGAACGAGATGGGCCGCGTCGGCAGTCTCGAACAGGCGCAAAAGCGCGACGTCGAATGGCACAAGCTGTCGGAGCTCACCGCGGCGAGCAAGGAGCCGCTGCTGCCGCCGATGGAAACCCTGCAGATTCTCGGCGGCCGCAAGGAGAAGATCCGGCCCGGCGACGTGCTGGGCGCGCTGACCGGCGAGGCGGGTTTCGCCGGCGCGCAGATCGGCAAGATCAACGTGACCGAGATGTCGACCTATGTGGCGGTGCAGCGCAGCGTCGCACGCGACGCGGTGCGCAAGCTCAGTGCCGGCAAGGTCAAGGGCAAGAAGGTCAAGGTCCGTCTGATGGACGAGGCCTGATGCACGTGGACGGCTGCGCGCGCAGCCGTCCACGTGCATCACATTACGTCATACCTCCGCGGTTTTCCGGATTCCGCAGACTGCCGCGCCCTGTTGCGCTTCGTCCCGTTTTATCCCGCTCACTCCCGTTTTTCCCCGCCAGCCTTGACTGAGCCGGTCCCGCCTGAGCCGGCGCGCTTTCGCGCGTGCCATGACATAAACGCATGCGGCGCATGACAAAGTTTCGATTGTGACGCTTCTTTGGCTGATGCCTAATCACTCCAATGGAAGGATCGCCGCGCTGTCGGCCGTCCGCGAATCCGCAGCCGGATGGAGAAAGGGAGATAGCCTTATGCAGAGCGCCATGCAAGCCCGCTCGAAACTGCCTGATGTAGGCACGACGATATTTACCGTGATCGGCCAACTCGCGGCGCAGCACGATGCGCTGAATCTGTCGCAAGGTGCGCCCAATTTCGCGCCGGACGCGAAACTGATCGAGGGCGTCGCGCAGGCCATGCGCGCCGGCCACAACCAGTACGCACCGATGGCCGGCATCGCCGCGTTGCGCGAAGCGCTGGCGGACAAGGTCGAGACGATGTACGGCGTGCGCTACGACCCGGCCAGCGAAGTCACCGTGATTGCGAGTGCCAGCGAAGGGTTGTACTCGACCATCAGCGCCCTCGTGCATCCGGGCGACGAAGTCATTTACTTCGAGCCTTCATTCGACAGCTACGGTCCGATTGTCCGGCTGCAAGGTGCAACGCCGGTCGCGGTCAAACTGTCGTTGAGCGACTTCCGCGTGAACTGGGACGAGGTCGCCGCGGCGATTACGCCGAAGACGCGCATGATCATCATCAATACGCCGCACAACCCGACCGCGACCGTGTTTGGCGAAGCTGACATCGCGCGGCTGAAGGCGCTCACCCGTAACACCGACATCGTGATCCTCTCGGACGAGGTCTATGAACACGTGGTGTTCGACGGCACGCGGCATCAGAGCATGGCGTGCCACGCCGAACTCGCGGAGCGCAGCGTCATCGTGTCGTCGTTCGGCAAGTCGTATCACGTGACCGGCTGGCGCGTCGGCTATTGCCTGGCACCCGCCGCGCTGATGGACGAGATTCGCAAGGTCCATCAGTTCATGGTGTTTTCCGCCGATACGCCGATGCAGTACGCGTTCGTCGAGGCGCTCGCCAATCGCGAGAGCTATCTTGGCTTGTCCGCGTTCTATCAGAAGAAGCGCGACCTGCTTGCGCACGCATTGCGCGAATCGCGCTTCGAGCTGTTGCCGAGCGAAGGCAGCTTTTTCATGCTCGCCCGCTTTCGCGGCTTCTCCGACGAAAGCGACAGCGATTTCGTGCTGCGACTCATCCGCGATGCGCGCGTGGCGACGATCCCGTTGTCGGCGTTTTATACCGACGGCACGGACTCCGGCTTGATCCGTCTGAGTTTCTCGAAGGACGACGCCACGCTGATCGAAGGCGCGCGGCGGTTGTGCGAGATCTGATCGCGCGCATTGACGGCGGCGCACTGGTGCCGCAATCTTTCAAACTATGTAATCGTCGCGCGTTCGCGCATCAGCGGATCGCGGCGCATGCGTTGCAACTCACGCGAATGGAAAAGGAATCGGTCATGAAGCTACTCAAGCCTTTGATCGCGCTGGCCTGCGCGGTCGCGTCGCTCGCGGCGTCGTCTGCCGCCAACGCGGCGGACACCTCGACGCTGCGTTTCGGAGTCGAAGCACAGTATCCGCCGTTTGAATCGAAAGGCCCGAATGGCCAACTGCAGGGGCTGGATATCGACGTCGGCAATGCCGTTTGCGCGGCTGCGCATATGACGTGCAAGTGGGTCGAGACCTCGTTCGACGGTCTGATTCCCGCGTTGCAGGGCCGCAAGTTCGACGCGATCAACTCAGCGATGAACGCGACCGAACAGCGCCGTCAGGCGATCGATTTCACGACGGTCGTCTATCGCGTGCCGACGCAGTTGATCGCCCGGCGCGACAGCGGTCTGCTGCCCACGCCCGAGTCGTTGAAGGGCAAGCGGGTCGGCGTATTGCAGGCGTCCATCCAGGAAACCTTCGCGAAAACGCATTGGGAGCCCGCCGGCGTAACCGTCGTGCCGTACCAGGATCAGAACCAGGTGTACACGGATATGACGGCGGGCCGTCTCGACGCGACGCTCGTGCTGGCGCCCGCAGGACAAACCGGTTTTCTGTCGAAGCCTGACGGCAAGGACTACGCGTTCGTTGGTCAGCCGGTGCGCGACGACAAGATTCTCGGCAGCGGCATCGCGTATGGGATTCGCAAGGGCGACACGGAGTTGCGCGAGCGCTTGAATGCGGCGATCGCCAAACTGCAGGCCGATGGCACGGTGAAGACGTTGGCTGCGAAGTATCTCGGCAATATCGACGTAAGCGCGAAGTGACTTGTGCGCGGCGCTGGCGCAAGCGCTGTGCCGTTGATGTCCCGCACGGGGGCTTGCGACCGGGCTCCCGACTAGTCGTCACCTCGAAGACCTCCGAATAGAGCACCAATCGCCCCTCTGTTCCCTCGTTTTGGCTCAGCCCCAGGCTCGTATCATTGGTCACACCATAGGGTCAGTGCAGCTTGCCGCGCACATTGCGGATGACAAGGCCCGCTCACCGGAATGACTCGGACGGGACTTCGCTGCCAAGTGCTGCAAGCGCATTCTTTCGCGCCCCGGACGTGACGCCACTGAAACGCGCCATTCATGAACACTGCTCGAACTCAATTGACGGGTGATGCCCGCCATCCGCGGACGCGTCAGCCGTTGGGACTGGCCGCGCTGCTGCGTGAAGCAACTGCTGGAAACGATCTCACACAGTTGGGCGAATTGCTGCTCGAGCACGTCAAGCACCATGATGACCCGTACGCACTGCTCGACTTGTCGCTGGTCCTTCAGTTGAAATACCAGAAGGCGGCCGCTCTTGCGGTTCAGGAGCAAGCGCTTCGAATGACGCGGTGCTACCGGTTAAAGAGCGCACGGACGACGCAGTCTCCGTTGAAGCTGCTGGTACTGAAGGCTCCCGGCGATCTGATGGCGAACACGCCTTTCGAATGTCTGCTAGAAAACGCCGACCTGCAGATAGAAGTCCTGTATGCCGATGCGCAGCCGATGGACGACGCCAGCTTGCCCGAGCACGACCTCATCCTGGTGGCGGCGTGTGCGTCGGATGAAGCCGCAGATGTCCTTGCCCAGATCAAGTCGCTGACGAGCGGGACTGCCTGCCGCGTGCTAAACCGCGCCGAACACATTGAAAAAACCCTGCGCGACGCCGCCTATGCGTTGCTGGGCGCGGCCGCCGGTATCTGCATGGCCCACACGGTGCGGCTGTCCCGCGAGGAGGTCGATCATGCGGCGTCGGGTGCGTTCAACTTGTCAGGGGTGCTCGACGGAAACTATCCGTTCATTATCCGGCCCATCGGGTCGCACGCCGGACAAGGGCTGGCAAAAGTGTCCGACGAACAGGAACTCGGCCGCTATCTCGCTGAGTCAGTCGCGACGCAATACTATGTGGCGCCGTTCGTCGACTACAGCAGCGCCGATGGCTTGTTTCGCAAATACCGGATCGTGATCATCGATCGAAAGCCGTTCCTGTGCCACATGGGCATTTCCAAAGAATGGATGGTCCACTACCCCTATCTGGAAATGGTGGCCCATCCGGAGCGGAGAGAGGAAGAGGCGCGCATGATGGCAACCTTTGACACCGAATTTGCCGTGCGTCACCGCGTGGCCTTTCACAACATCGTCGAATTGACTGGTTTGGACTACGTAGGATTCGATTGCGCGGAAACGAGCGATGGCCGACTGCTCATATTCGAGATCGCGACGGGCATGGTCGTGCACGACATGGACGACCCGAACATTTTCCCCTACAAGGTTCCACAAATTCGTCGGGTCGCTGACGCCTTTCATCAAATGCTGCGTTGCGCGGGCGGGCAAGCATGATCCATCCAACGGCTGGCCTTGGAGGCAAAGTGAAGTCCAATGCACTGAATTTCTCCGGCGGTCCCGGAGCGCTCCCTGAAACGGTGCTGGAGCAGACGCGCATCGCGATCGACGCTTTGCCGGAAACCGGCATTTCCGTTCTCGGCATGAGCCATCGTTCCGACTGGTTCCGTTCGATACTGGAAGAAGCCGAATCGAACTTGCGTATTCTGCTTGGCATATCAAACGACTACGCCATTACCTTCCAGCAGGGAGGCAGTAGTCTGCAGTTCGCGATGGTACCGATGAATTTCGCCGGGCCAGGATTCGCGCCGCCGGAATATGTGACGTCGGGCTACTGGAGCGGCCGTGCAACGTCGGAGGCTGCCAAAGTGACGAAGAGAAAAGTCGCGTGGGACGGCTACGCGACTGGCTATCGTCAATTGCCCGCTCTCGATGAGCTGGATATTTCGAGCTCAGCTGCCTATTTGCACTACGTGTCGAATGAGACCGTGGAAGGTTTGCAATTTCCTGTGTGTGAACAGGCGACGCGAGTACCGCTGATTGCCGACATGTCGTCCGATTTTCTGTCGAAGCCGATTCGGCCAGACGCCTATTCGATGATCTATGCGCATGCCCAGAAGAATCTGGGTCCCGCTGGCGTGACGGTGGCGGTAATCAAGCGCTCGCTTCTGGAACGGATCCCAGGCGGTTTGCCGGCGATCCTCGATTTTCGCACCCACGTGTCGCATGGTTCCAACTACAACACGCCGCCCGTATTCGCGATCTATGTGCTGACGCTGATTACGCGCTGGCTGCGCTTTGATGTCGGCGGTCTGCGCGCGATGCAAGGCATCAATGAAAGGAAGGCGCGGCGGCTATACGAGACGCTGGACGCATTGGACGGAGGCGTGACCATCCACGCGGACCGTCGCTGGCGTTCGCAAATGAACGTGGCCTTCACATTCGGCGATTCGCGGCTCGACGACGAGTTTGTCGCCGCGGCTCGGGAGCAGGGCATCGTTGGACTAGAAGGGCACCGTTCAGTGGGCGGTTTGCGGGCGTCTCTTTACAACGCTGTCACCGAGCAGGCCGTGAATGTGCTGACGAACGCGTTGACGGAATTCAGTTTGCAAAGGGTTTGAGGGTAAGAGGTGTTGGCAGGTTGAATGGCGCGGCTATCTTCAACTTGCCGGTCTGCCGGCGAATGGGACGGGGGACACTTCGGCCGGGTTTGCCTTGAGGCCGACGCGCGACGGCGGAATGACGACCGGTGCCGAACACGGTGGGCTGAAAAGCCCGAATATTCCGGTCCGGCGATGCGGATGTGCATCGAGCGGTTCATCGCGCATGCGTTTGCCGTTGGTCTGTTACAGGTCGAAAGCGGGTTCGCAAGGATGGGTCCACCGCGAATCGCTGGCCAATGCCCAAATGCAAAAAGCCCGGTCAGCTTTCGCTAACCGGGCTTCGGAATACTTGGTGGGGCGTGAGTGACTCGAACACTCGACCTACGGATTAAGAGTCCGCTGCTCTACCAACTGAGCTAACGCCCCAAACAGAAGCGAAATTATGCAGTAACTTTTCGAGCTTGCCAAGCCCCGTTCAGCAGATGTCTTAAAAAATCCGATCGGTCGGCCCCTCGCCACTCCTCGACGGAAGTCCCCCGAAAAGCCACTGCGCGCATCCACCCGGTATCATGTCGCGGACACCTCGCCGCGCGGAGCGTCGCGCAGCTTTTCACCGGGAAACGCCATGGACCACAAAGAGATTGTCGAGTTACTCGAACGCATTCTCGCGCCATGGGTCCGGGCTCTCACGCTGACACCCGTCAAGGCCGACGAAGAAAGCGCGACGCTGCGCCTGCCGTTTTCCGGCGGCCTGCGCCATTCGGGCGGCGTGATCTGCGGCCAGGTGTTCATGGCGGCCGCCGACACCGCAATGGTCGTCGCCATTTCGGCTGCGCTCGGCGGCTTCAAGCCGATGACCACCGTCTCGCTGAACATCAGCTTCATGCGCGCGGTGCGCAAGGGCGACGTGCTGATCACCGCGCGCGTGCTGCGCATGGGCCGCAATCTCGTGTTCGGCGAAGTCGAATTGTTCGACGAAACCGGCAACATGGCCGTCCACGCTACCACGACGTACGCGTTGCTCGATTGAAGCGCGCGGCAGCGGCCGCGGAGGAACCACCCACGATGTTCGATCAGGTCGTATTCGCCGGCGGCGGCAATCGCTGCTGGTGGCAGGCAGGCTTTTGGGATGTGGTGCAGCCCGAATTGCATATCCGTCCGCGCGTGATCACCGGCATTTCGGCCGGCGCCGCTACCGCCTGCATGCTCTATACGCGCGATTCCGCCTGGGCGATGCGCTATTACCAGGAAGCGCTACGTGATAACGCCCGCAACGCATACTGGGGCAATCTGCTACGCGGCGAGTCAGTGTTTCCGCATTACCGGATCTACCGGCAGGCGCTGCTCGACATTTACGGTGAAAAGTTCTCCACGCTGGCCGACGCGCCTGAAATCCGCATCGGCGTGTCACATCTGCCGCGCTGGCTGGGCGCGCGCAGCGCGGTCGCTGCGGGGCTGATCGCATACAACATCGAAAAATACGTGCGCAAGACGCTGCATCCGACGCTCGGGCAGACGCTGGGCTTTCATCCGGAATTTGTGCGCGCACAGGATTGCGCAAGCGTCGAGGACCTCGCAGATCTGATCCTGCAATCGTCGAGTACGCCGCCGTTCACGCCGGTTTTGCGGCGCAACGGTCGGCCGGTGCTTGACGGCGGCATGGTCGACAACGTGCCGGTCAGTGCGCTCGACCCCGACGCGCCCGGCAACGTGCTCGTGATGGTCACGCGCCTCTATCCGCGGCCGCAGATGTTCGTCGTGCCGCACGGTGCTCAGCAACGGCTCTATGTGCAGCCGTCGCGCAAGGTGCCGATTTCGAGTTGGGATTACACCAGCCCTTCACAGATGGTGCATGCGTATAACCTCGGCCGCGCCGACGGCGAGACTTTCCTCGGGCGCATCCCCGGTTTGCTGGAAGCTGGCACGCACGAAGCGCGCTAGAGCGAGTCGCGGCGCGGCTTTCGGGCAAACATGCGCGGCCCGCGAACTCCCTGCACTTGCATTAGCAATCCGGACACCGGCCAAACAAAACACGCGGATCGGCGCTGGCTTGCCCGACTTGATGCGGTCACCAAACCGTCAGCCCAAATTACCGCCGACGCCCACCCTGCAACGCTTCGGGATTGGCCACGCTGGCCGTGTCGCCAGCGTCGAATGCCAGAATGTTCCTGAACGCCGCGGTGAAATACTGCTCATAGCTTTCGCGCTCAACATAGCCGATGTGCGGCGTGCAGATCACGTTCTCCATACGCAGCAGGCTGTATCCCTGCAGGATGGGCTCGCTTTCGTAGACGTCGATCGCCACCATGCCCGGACGGTTGTGCGACAGCGCGTTGACGAGCGCGTTCTCGTCGAGCAGTTCCGCCCGGCTCGTGTTGACGAGCAAGGCGGTGGGCTTCATGCGCATCAGGTCTTCCTGCTTGACGATGCCGCGCGTGTCGTCGTGCAGGCGCAGGTGCAGCGACAGCACGTCACTTTGTTCGAACAGTGCTTCACGGCTCTCGGCTACGTCGTAGCCATCACTGCGAGCGGCTTCGCGTGAATGCTCGCGGCCCCACACCCGCACGTTCATGCCGAACGCCTTGCCATAGCCCGCAACCAGCCGCCCGATCTTGCCGTAACCCCAAATCCCCAGCGTCTGGCCGCGCAACACCTGGCCCAAGCCGAAATTGGGCGGCAGCGCCGACGTCTTCAGCCCGGACTGCTGCCAGGCACCCTGCTTAAGGTTAGCTACGTATTGCGGAATGCGGCGCTGCGCCGCCATGATGAGAGCCCACGTCAACTCTGCCGGCGCGAACGGCGAGCCGCTGCCTTCTAGGACGGCGATTCCCCGCTCGGTACAGGCAGGCAGATCGATGTGGCTGGACACCTTGCCGGTCTGGCTGATCATGCGCAAACGCGGCAATTTGTCGAGCAGTTGCGAGTTGATGCGAGTACGTTCGCGAATCAGGACGAGCGCATCGACTTCCGACAGACGGCTTGCCAGTTGGCCCAAACCGCGGACCGTGTTGTTGAAGACCTTGACTTCGTGGTCGGCCAGCAATTGAAAACAGTCAAGCTTACGAACGGCGTCCTGGTAATCGTCGAGGATGGCAATCTTCATGGTATGTGTCTTGCGACGCACCTTTGCGGTGCGTGATGGAGTGTTATGCTGCCTTTCCCATCATGTGGCTTAGCTCACATGCCGGTGTGCTTGGATGCCTTACCGTAGAAGCTGTCGCGAAGCACGCCAGCGCCACGTATCGGCAAATTGCTCGTTTTTAACAGTTTGTTGCGTGTTGAGGCAAGCCGCTTTACAGACGGTTGCAGAAGCCCCGTCAGCGCGGCGCCTCGCCCGGCAAGCTGGATGGCCCAGGTTGACCTGCGCAATGTCGCGGCGAGGTAACCGGAATCTCGGCGCGATGAATTGACGCCTCTCGCATGCAGTGTCGCCGGGCTTGTACCGTTTTCCCATTGCTTTTAAACGGAGACAAGTCGATGAATCATCCCTCATTCGAAGGACAGGCCGCGATCGAGCCGCCCGCGTGGGTCAGGAACCGCAAACTGATCGACTGGGTTCGCCGCGTCGCCGCGCTGACCAAGCCGGCCAAGGTCGTCTGGTGCGACGGCTCGCAGGAAGAATACGACCGCCTTTGCGCGCAGATGGTCGAAGCCGGCACCCTCACCAAACTCAATCCGGCGAAACGCCCGAATTCTTACCTGGCACTGTCCGATCCATCCGACGTGGCGCGCGTCGAGGACCGTACCTTCATCTGTTCGCAGCGCGCGGAAGACGCCGGCCCTACCAACAACTGGACTGCCCCGGCCGAAATGCGCTCGACGCTCGACGGTCTCTTCGACGGCGCGATGCGCGGCCGCACGATGTACGTCGTGCCGTTTTCGATGGGCCCGCTCGGCTCACCCATCGCGCACATCGGCGTGGAACTGAGCGACAGCCCGTACGTGGCCACCAATATGCGCATCATGACGCGTATGGGCCGCAAGGTCTACGAGGTGCTAGGCGAACATGGCGAGTTCGTGCCATGCGTGCATTCGGTGGGCGCGCCGCTCGCGGCGGGCGAGCAGGATGTGCCATGGCCGTGCAACAAAACCAAGTACATCGTACATTTTCCCGAAGCGCGCGAAATCTGGAGCTACGGTTCGGGCTACGGCGGCAATGCGCTGCTCGGCAAGAAGTGCTTCGCGTTGCGTATCGCGTCGACGATGGGCCGCGCCGAGGGTTGGCTCGCCGAACATATGCTGATTCTCGGTGTGACTTCGCCGCAAGGGCGTAAGCATCATGTCGCGGCGGCTTTCCCGTCGGCGTGCGGCAAGACCAACTTCGCGATGCTGATTCCGCCGGAAGGCCTCAACGGCTGGAAAATTTCGACCATCGGCGACGATATTGCGTGGATCAAGCCGGGCGCGGACGGTCGCCTGTACGCGATCAACCCCGAGGCGGGTTATTTCGGCGTCGCGCCGGGCACGAGCGAGAAAACCAACTACAACGCGATGGCGACGCTCAAGGAAAATGTGATTTTCACGAACGTCGCGCTGACGGACGACGGCGACGTCTGGTGGGAAGGCCTGACCGACGAACCGCCTGCGCACCTGATCGACTGGCAGCGCAGAGAATGGACGCCAGCCATCGCGAAGGAGACCGGGCGCAAAGCGGCGCACCCGAATGCGCGCTTCACTGCGCCGGCCTCCCAATGTCCGTCGATCGACACCGACTGGGAGAATCCGGCAGGCGTCGCGATCGACGCGTTCATCTTCGGCGGCCGCCGCTCGACCACCGTGCCGCTTGTCACGGAAGCACGCAACTGGGTGGAGGGCGTCTACATGGCGGCGACCATGGGCTCCGAAACGACCGCCGCCGCGGCCGGCCAGCAGGGCGTCGTGCGGCGCGACCCATTCGCTATGCTGCCGTTTTGCGGCTACAACATGAGCGACTACTTCGGCCACTGGCTGAAGACGGGCGAGCGTCTGCAAGAAATGAACGCAAAGCTGCCGAAAATCTTTTGCGTCAACTGGTTCCGCAAGGGCCCGGACGGCAAGTTCGTCTGGCCGGGCTTCGGCGAAAACATGCGGGTGTTGAGCTGGATGGTCGGCCGGATCGAAGGCACGGCGCAAGGGGAGGAGCATGCGTTCGGCGTGTCGCCGCACTACGAGGACATCGACTGGAGCGGCCTTGATTTCAGCCGGGAACAATTCCAGCAGGTGATCTCGGTGGACGACGCGGCCTGGCGCGCCGAACTCGCGTTGCATGCCGAGCTCTTTGACACATTGCGGCAAGGCCTGCCGCCAGCGTTGGCGCAGGCAAAACGCACGCTCGAAGGAAAGCTCGCCGCGTAGCATGTGAGCGTTCACTTCTAAGAGAAAGCCGCCTCCGGGCGGCTTTTTATTTGCTCGTCCCACTCACCCGTTCTTGCGGTTTGCGCCATGCCGGGATCGTCCCGCGCGTCTGTTGGTCTCAACGTGCAGAAAAGGTGCATCGCAGCACATTGTTTGTCTTTCCGGAATAATCGGCGATCCCTCCCGGGATTGGCGGTTGGAGTCGCACGAGATTCCGCAATATTTCCGATTTCCGGGCAACTTCTGCACGAATCTGCGAGTCGTAGGAGAATTCCCAGTTCGCTTCACTGGTTTTCCCTAATTGTCAGGAAGCAGTAACACGGCAGGAGTTGTCCTATGGATCATTTGCAGTCGATGCGAGTTTTCGTCAGAGTGGCGGATCTCGGCAGTTTTGCCCGCGCTGCGAGCGCGATGGATATTTCCAACGCGGTCGCCACCCGTCACGTTGCAGACCTCGAAGGCCGTCTCGGTACGCGGTTGCTCAACCGCACAACCCGCAGCTTGTCCCTGACCGAATCCGGGCAGGTCTACCTCGAGCGCGCGCGTCAGATTCTCGACGAACTGGAAGACGTCGAACAAATGGTGGTCGCGCGTAATCACGAACCCGTCGGCACCTTGCGAATCGTCGCGCCCGTCGTGTTCGGTCTGCATAATCTCGCCCCCGTGCTGCAAACATATGCGCAGCGCTATCCGAAAGTCATCCCCGATGTGACGCTGGTGGACCGTCAGGTCGATCTGGTTGAAGAAGGTTTCGACGTCGGGGTGGTGATCGCGCGGCAAATGCGCAGCGCAAGCATCGTCACGCGCCGTCTTACCACCGGCTGCATGACCGTGTGCGCCACGCCCGCGTATCTGGAGAAGCACGGCATGCCGGTGCGTCCCCAGGACCTGCTGGAGCATCCGTGCTTGAGCCTGCCGTCTGAGTACTGGGGTGACGAGCGCGTGTTCACGGGGCCAGAAGGTGAAGTGCGCGTGCGTCCGTCGAACGTGATCGTTGCGAACAACACGGAAATGCTGCGGCAATTCGCGTTGCTCGGCATGGGCATTGCGATTCTGCCGAGCTATCTGATAGGCCGTGACATGACGCGCGGCAGGCTCGTGCGCCTGCTCGGCGATTACCGCTTGCCGCAGGTCGAGATCAACATTGCATATCCGAGTCGCCGTCATTTGCCGGCGAAAGTCCGCACCTTCATCGACCATCTGGTCGAGCATTTCAGTCAAACGCCGAATAGCCTGCTTGGCGAGCAGTGGATCAAGGACGGCCTCGAGCGGCCCGCTGCGTCGGCGGCCTTCGATCCTGCCCGCTCGGCCATGCCGCCGGAAGCGTTCGATGGCGCCGAGCCGCTGTCGCGGTTGCTGGATAGCGAGTTGTCGCCGGTGCCCAAGACGTTGGCAAAGACGACGAACCGTGCGCGGCCAACGGCGTTATCGCCGCTGTAACGGCGCATTGGGCGGGGCGTCAATGCCGTAGCCGACGTTTCCGCACGTCGAAATGAAAAGCGCAATCACATGACGTGATTGCGCTTTTTTATCGACAAATGCGAAGCAGGCGGGCCGGAAAAGAATTGCTCTGCGGCCCGACCAGCCGAATTAAGAGCCGGTTTTGCGAGCTACCGCTTTCTTCGCAGGGGCCTTCTTGGCTGCGGCGGTCCGCGCGGCGGGCGCCTTTTTCGCTGGAACCTTCCTGGCTGCCGGCGCGGCCTTTACCGCCACCGTCGTTTCGCCATCTTCCGGCTCCGCTGCGGCCTGCGCAGCCGACCTGGCCGCCGCGGTCTTCGCGGCAGTTTTAGCCGAAGGCTCCTTCTTCTCGAATTCGAAGCCGATCTTGCCGTCGGTCTGCTTGACCAGGAACGCCTTGAAGTTGCGGCCCGTACGGGAGGACTTGAAGTTGGTGAGCAGATCCGTGCGGCCTTCCTCTAGCAGCTTGGCCATCTGCTCGCGAGCAATCTCCTGCTGCAGGATCACCTTGCCGGAGCGGAAGTCGCACGTTTTCGGATTGGCGACCGAGTTCTCACAGACATAGCTCATGCCATGTTCGAACACGCGGCCGTTGCACTTCGGACACATGCCGACCGGCTGCTGATCGGAGAAGTCAGGCGGCTCGCCGTCTTCGCCGCCCGCATCCTGGCCGAAGTCGAACTCGAGCTTGTAGTTCTTGATCTCGTCGTCGAACGACAGTTTCAGGATTGCCGAGAACGGCCGGCCCATCTTGCTGCGGAAACCCGAGAGCGGTCCGATCGTTTTGTTTTGCAGCAGCTCTTCGACTTCCGGAATCTCAAACTGACGCCCGCCCGGAATCTTCGAAATGGAGAACTCGCATTTGGAGCAGGCAAACCGCCGGTAGTTTTCCTTCACCTGGCCGCCGCAATTCGGGCAGGGCGTCTGCAACGTCGCGTAATCACCCGGGATCGTGTCGGAATCGTACTCCTTTGCGCGCTTGACGATGGTTTGTGTCATGCGGGCGATTTCCTGCATGAACGCGTCGCGCGGCAGGTTGCCGCGTTCCATCTGCGAAAGCTTGTATTCCCACTCGCCCGTCAATTCCGGCGCGGTCAGTTCCTTCACGCCGAGGCCGCGCAAGAGCGTCATCAGCTGGAAAGCCTTGGCGGTCGGAATCAGATCGCGACCTTCGCGGATCAGATACTTTTCGCCGAGCAGACCTTCGATGATGGCGGCCCGCGTGGCTGGCGTGCCGAGACCCTTCGCCGCCATCGCTTCGCGCAACTCGTCGTCTTCGACCAGCTTGCCCGCGCCTTCCATCGCCGACAGCAAAGTCGCTTCGTTGTAGCGTGCGGGCGGCTTCGTCACCAGTTGCTGGGCCGCGATCTTGTCGGTCTTGACCTTCTCATCCTTCTGCACCGGCACCAGGTTCGCGTCTTCGCCGCTGATTTCGCGGCCGTAGACCTGCAGCCAGCCCGGCTCGACCAGCACCTTGCCTTCGGTCTTGAAGTGATGGCCCACCACTTCGGTGATCCGTGTCGTCACGCGGAATTCGGCGGCCGGGAAAAACACCGACAGAAAACGCTTCACGACGAGGTCATAGAGCTTTTGTTCCGGCTCTGACAGATTCTTGGGCGCCTGCAGTGTCGGGATGATTGCAAAGTGGTCGCTGATCTTCGAGTTGTCGAAGATGCGCTTGTTCGGCTTCACCCAGCCCTTGTCGAGCACCTGCTTGGCAAACGGCAGATAGTTGTTGCTCTCCTTGAGCATGCCGAGCGTCTGCTTGACCGTATCCATATAGTCTTCGGGCAACGCGCGAGCGTCGGTCCGGGGATAGGTCAGGACCTTATGCTTTTCATACAGCGCCTGCGCAAGACCCAGCGTGTTCTTCGCCGAAAAGCCGAAGCGGCCGTTGGCCTCGCGCTGCAAGCTGGTCAGGTCGAACAGCGCCGGCGATAGCTGCGTCGACGGTTTCGATTCTTCCGTCACCTTGCCGATCTGACCGCGGCATGCGGCGACGATCGTCTCGGCCGCCGGCAGCGCCCACAGACGCGAGTCGCGCTTTTCCGGATCGAACTCGTCGCGCTTGAACTTCGGATCGAACCACCGGCCTTCGTAAAACCCGGCGGCGCAGACGAACTCCGCTTTCACTTCCCAATAATCGCGCGGCACGAAGCGGCGAATCTTCTCTTCGCGTTCGACGACGATCGACAGCGTCGGGGTTTGCACCCGCCCGACGGTAGTCAGGAAGAAACCGCCGCCCTTGCTGTTGAACGCGGTCATGGCGCGGGTGCCGTTGATGCCGACCAGCCAGTCCGCTTCCGAGCGGCAGCGCGCCGCATCGGCGAGCGGCTGCATTTCTTCGTCGCTGCGCAGGCGCGCGAAGCCATCGCGGATCGCGCCGGCCGTCATGGACTGTAGCCACAGACGCTGCACCGGCTGCTTGGCTTTGGCGTGCTGCGCGATCAGACGAAAGATCAGCTCGCCCTCGCGCCCCGCGTCGCAGGCGTTGATCAGGCGGTCGATGTCTTTGCGCTTGAGCAGCTTGGTCAGCACCTTCAGGCGCGACTCGCTCTTGGCGATCGGATTCAGATCGAAGTGCGGTGGAATGACGGGCAGATTGGCGAAACTCCACTTGCCGCGTTTGACTTCGTAGTCTTCGGGCGCGGCAATTTCCAGCAGGTGACCGACTGCCGAGGAAAGGACGTAGTCGTCGCTTTCGTAGTATTCGTCATGCTTGGTAAAGCCGCCCAAAGCGCGCGCGATGTCGTTCGCGACAGAAGGCTTTTCGGCGATGATCAGTGCTTTGGACATGACTCGATGTGAGGTTGGTAGATGCGGGTTGATGGCCTTGAGTGCGCGAAATTAGCGCGCGACCCTCGTTTGCGACCTTTGCGACCCATTGACGACCGCTTTATAGCACACGGCGCGAAGGCGGCGTGTCAAGTGCCATAAAAGCGCGCCATCATAAGTGCACGCTTTGCGCTGGGGCAAGTTGCGGCGGACACGATGCGCATCACTGCCGACCCGCGTTTGCCGCGTGGCTCGCTCGCCGACGCAACAGCGTTCAGAGGACCGTCAGCGCGGGCCGCAGCTTGGGCGCGCCGGTGATGCCGGGCACGGCCGTCAAGTCCGCCAGCATCCGCTCGACTATGGCCGCCTGCGGCAAAACGGTGCCGAAAAAACGTGTCGTGATGGAGTCTTCAATTAGGATGGTCGGGAAATTCTCGACATCCAGATCGTCGAAGCGGTCAGCGTGGGTCTCGATGTCGATCCATGCGAAGCACATCTCCGGATGCCGGTCGGCCAGTTTGTCGAAGGCTTCCCGATATTCGCGACACGTGCCGCACCACTCCGCGCACAGGCAGGCAACGAACAGCGTTTCGGGTTCATTGACGCGCTCGGCGATCCGGTCTTGGTCGGTGTCGAGATTCAGCGCGGGCATGTGGTGGGTTCCTTGCGTACTTTGTCAGGTGCTTTCGCGCGAATGTAGCATGGGCGATCCGGAACGGTGGTCAACCCTGATCCAGGCGGGGTCGGCTGTGCGTGACCCGCATGAAGCGGCCGCCGGGCAGCACGGTTATCTGGCCGGCAAGTTCCAGCTGCAGCAAGGTGGTTTGTAGGGCTGCTTCCTCCATCTCGGTGCGGGTGGCGAGAATTTCAAGCGTGGTGGGCGAGTGGCCGAGCGCGGCCAGGAGCCGTTGCGCCTCGGAGTTGACCACGTCGGCACCTGATGCGGGCGGCAGCGCTACTGCATCGGCGAAGGCCGTTGTGGCTGCAACTGCCACAGACTCCGAGTGAGTCTCGACACCTGTTCGCGCAGTGCTCGAGTCAACCGCAGCGGCTGACCGTGTGCCTGGTGCGCCCGAGTCCGTTGCAACGGTGCATCCCGCGTGCGCCGCCGGCAAGTTCGGCTGGGCTCCTGATGACGTTCCGACCGCCCCCTCATTCGGCGAACGGTGGCCGTCCCACGCGACGGTTCGCTTCGGCGCTGCGGCACCTCGGACCGCCGTCCCTGTTGCAAAGCCCAGTTCCTCCAACACCTCGTCCGGCGTCTCGACCAGCTTCGCCCCCTGCTTGATGATTCGATGACACCCACGCGACAGCGGCGCGTGGATGGAGCCAGGCAACGCGAAGATATCGCGTCCCATTTCGTTGGCGAGCCGCGCGGTGATCAGCGAACCGGAGCGCATCGCCGCTTCGACGATCACCACACCACTGACGAGCCCCGCGATCAAGCGATTACGCTGCGGGAAATTCTCAGCCCGCGCGGGGGTGCCAAGCGGCCATTCGGAGACGATGGCGCCTTGCACCGCAATCTGCCGCGCCAGAGCATGATGCGCCGCCGGATACACGAGGTCGGCCCCGGTGCCGATTACGGCGACGGTCCCGCCGATGCCTTCCAGGCCGCCCCGATGCGCGGCGCCGTCGATGCCGAGCGCGAGCCCCGACACAATCGTGACCCCCGCTGCCGACAGCTCGCGCGCGAAACGTTCCGCGTCCTCGACGCCCTGCGGCGTCGCGCTGCGGCTGCCCACCAGTGCCACTGCTCTCGTATGCAACCGGTCCAGCCGGCCTTTTACATATAGCAGCGGCGGCGGGTCAGGCATGGTCAGCAGCGCGGACGGGTAGGCGGGGTCGTCGAGCGTCACGACATGGTTGCCGGGCAGCTCGCGCCACGCAATGACGGTGTCGAGCTGGCTGTCGAAATCGTGACCAGTCGGCGCCAGCGCGGCGCGCGCCGCCGCTTCGCCCGCGATTGCCGCTAGCGCCTCGGGCGATTGGCCGAAAATCGCCTCCGGCAGCCCAAAAGCGCCCAGCATCAAGCGCAGCGCCGCGGGCTTCAGCCCCGGCGCGAGCGAGAGCCGCAGCCAGGCGGCGAGTTCCATATCGGTTGTTGGCAAGGTGTGCATTGCGAGTCGCTTCTCCTCAGGGCCAGCGGGCAGCCGGGCACCATGCTAAAATTTTCATCATCCGAAATAACAGCAGCGCCGCGCCCACCCGTGGGGGCGTGCCGTGTAGCGCACGAGGCGCGTTGAATCGAACCGGTTCGACATCATCTATCCTCTGCGTAATGCGACGGGCTCACAACCTGGCCGAACGGCCAACGTGAATCTCCAACGGTCAGCGGCGCGTCAAATCACACTCGAAACCATGGCTTTACTGAATATCCTCAACTACCCGGACAAGCGCCTGCACAAGATTGCGAAGCCGGTGGAAGCGGTCAACGACCGCATCCGCCGACTCGTCGCGGACATGGCAGAGACCATGTACGCAGCACCGGGCGTGGGCCTCGCCGCCACTCAGGTGGACGTGCACGAACGCGTGATCGTGATCGACGTATCCGACACGCACGACCAGTTGCTCGCCCTCATCAATCCCGAAATCGTCTGGTCGAGCGATGAGAGGAAGGTCTCGGAAGAGGGCTGCCTTTCCGTGCCGGGCATCTACGATAACGTCGAGCGAGCGGAGAAAGTCCGCGTGCGCGCGCTGAACCAGAAGGGCGAAACCTTCGAGATGGATTGCGAAGGACTGCTCGCCGTGTGCGTTCAGCACGAGATGGATCACCTGATGGGCCGCGTATTCGTCGAATATCTGTCGTCGCTGAAGCAAACGCGCATCAAGAGCAAGATGAAGAAGCTCGCGCACGCGATGTAATGCGCGTTCACCTCGTCCACCGCCCCCTTTCATGAGTCATTCGTTGCGCGTCATTTTTGCCGGTACGCCCGAGTTCGCGGCGTCCGCGCTGGCCGCGATTCACGGTGCCGGATTTCCGGTGCCGCTCGTGCTGACCCAGCCGGACCGGCCCGCCGGACGCGGCATGAAATTGCAGGCCAGCCCGGTCAAGCGATATGCGCTGGAGCATGGGCTCGCGCTCGCGCAGCCGCCGTCGCTGCGACGCGCCGGCAAGTATCCGGTGGAAGCCGCCGCCGCGATCGATCAACTGCGCGCCACGCCGCACGACGTAATGGTGGTCGCCGCCTACGGACTGATCCTGCCGCAGGAAGTGCTCGATATCCCACCGTTGGGCTGCATCAACATTCACGCGTCGTTGCTGCCGCGCTGGCGCGGTGCGGCGCCGATCCACCGCGCGATCGAAGCGGGCGACGCTGAAACCGGCATCACGCTAATGCAGATGGACGCCGGCCTGGACACCGGCGCGATGATTTCCGAGGCGCGCACGCGCATTTCCGACGACGACACCACCGCCACGTTGCATGACCGTCTCGCGCAGGACGGCGCGAAGCTGATCGTCGAAGCGTTGATCGAACTGGAGCGCAACGGCAAGCTGACGTCCACGCCGCAACCCGCGGAAGGCGTGACCTACGCGGAAAAAATCGGCAAGCACGAAGCCGCGCTCGACTGGCGTCGCCCGGCTGCGGTGCTTGCGCGCCACGTGCGCGCGTTCGACCCGTTTCCCGGCGCGGTTGCCACGCTAGAAGACGGTAGTTCGATCAAAATCTGGGCTTCGCTCACCGCCGATGCCCCAGCCGGCAGCGCACCCGGCACGATCACCGACGTTTCTGCGGAGGGCGTGATCGTTGCATGTGGCGAAGCCGCATTGCGGCTGACGCTACTGCAGAAACCCGGCGGCAAGCGCCTGCCGGTGCGTGACTTCCTGGCCGGTTCATCGCTTGCCGTGGGCCAGCGTTTCAAGCTACCCGAAGCAAAATAACAGTCTGCGAAGGACTCGAACATCCGCCAATCGGCCTAGGTTCGAGTCCTCCGCCGCGACTCGGCCGCGCGTTAAAATCGCGCATGCGACAGCACAGTCTGAGGTCCTCAATGTTCGGCATTACCCATTTCGAATTTTTTGTCGCGGCGGTCTTTCTTCTGAACGTGACGCCCGGTCCCGATACGGCTTATATCGTCGGGCGCAGCGTCGCTCAGGGCCGCGGCGCAGGGTTGATGTCCGCGCTCGGCATCTCGGCCGGTTGCTGTGTGCATTCGCTTGCGTGCGCTTTCGGGCTGACCGCGCTGCTCGCGGCGTCGGCCACGGCCTTTACCGTCATCAAATTTGCCGGCGCGATCTATCTGATCTATCTCGGCACGCGGCTCATCTTTGTCAAACCTGCAACGGCGGCGACGGAGGGCGAATCGCGCGCAGTCGGCGCGCCCAAGTCGCTCAAACAGCTGTTCCTGCAAGGGTTCTGGACCAATGTGCTAAATCCCAAGGTGGTGCTGTTCTTCGTCTCCTTCTTCCCGCAATTCGTGACGACCGGCAGCGATCGCAAAGCGCTCGCGTTTCTGACGCTCGGCGCGGTGTTCGTGGTGATGAGCATGCTGTGGAACAGCTTCGTCGCGTGGATCGCGGGCAGTGTGACGCAGCGCTTTTCGGGCAAGCCTTCGGTGAAAAAGTGGCTGGACCGCGGCGTCGGCGGTGCGTTCGTCGGCTTGGGTATCAAGCTCGCCACTGCATCGAGATGATTGAATTATCCTCGCCTGCCCATATCTAACGTTTAGCTTACAATCAGGCGCCGCGATCGCGCGGCACGGATATGAAGCCCGCGCTTAGGGCAAGGAGTTGCAGACATGTTCAATTGGGTCAAAACCGCGATGTTGATGGCCGCGATCACGGCCCTTTTCATCGTGATCGGTGGGATGATCGGTGGGTCGCGAGGCATGATGATCGCGCTCGTCATCGCCCTTGGAATGAACTTCTTCTCGTACTGGTTTTCGGACAAGATGGTGCTGCGCATGTACAACGCGCAGGAAGTCGACGAAACCAGCGCACCGCAGTTCTACCGCATGGTGCGAGAACTGGCCGCGCGCGCGAACCTGCCGATGCCGCGCGTGTACCTGATCAACGAAGACGCGCCGAACGCTTTTGCCACCGGACGCAACCCGGAGCATGCCGCGCTCGCGGCTACGACCGGTATTCTGCGGGTGCTGTCGGAGCGCGAGATGCGCGGGGTGATGGCGCACGAACTCGCGCACGTGAAGCATCGCGATATTCTGATCTCGACGGTTTCGGCGACCATGGCCGGCGCCATTTCCGCATTGGCTAATTTCGCGATGTTCTTCGGCGGTCGCGATGAAAACGGCCGTCCGGCGAACCCGATTGCCAGCATCGCCGTCGCGCTGCTGGCGCCGATCGCGGGTGCGCTGATCCAGATGGCGATTTCCCGTGCTCGAGAATTCGAAGCCGACCGTGGCGGGGCGCAGATTTCCGGCGATCCGCAGGCGCTGGCTTCGGCGCTCGATAAGATCCATCGCTACGCGAGCGGGATTCCTTTTCCCGTGGCCGAGCAGCATCCAGCTACCGCGCAGATGATGATCATGAATCCGCTGTCGGGCGGCGGCATCGCGAATCTGTTCTCGACTCACCCGGCTACCGAAGAACGTATCGCGCGCTTGATGGAGATGGCGCGCACCGGGCGCTTCGAATAAGCCGGCGCGGTTGCGCCGGGAAAGATGAAGGCGGGTCGCGGACCCGCCTTTTTATTTGGCGCACCGAAACGCGTGTGTCAGTATTGTTTGCCAGAGCTGGCTCGAGAAAAAGCTTCGAGTCGCGACGCAGAATCTTGCGCGATTGCCCACCACGTGACGCCCCCCGGGTCTGCGCCACCTGTCAATCCGTCACTGCGGGTCAGGCAATATTCTGCCCGCCGCCGATTTGTCCACCATCCTGTCACCGGCCCGCCGCGTCTGCGCACGGCGGCAGCCGCCCAGCGCCACGCTACAATGTGCGCTGATTGTGTCGCGCGCACCGCGTGGCCTGCCTTTGCCTCTTTCATGACTTCAAAGCCTTCTTCGCGTTCTGCTTCCCCATCGGCGCGACCGCGCGAATCTCGGTTGTCGACGCTGCATCTGGCTCCGGAATCGCTCGGCTTTGCGCTCGACTGCGCAGCGCAAGCCGTCGGGGCCGTGCGCCTCGGCGCGGCTTTGCCGGCTGCGCTGCAATCTGTGTTCGTGTCCGCGCCTGAGGGCAGCGCCGCCGCCGCACGCGGCGCAGTGCAAGACATCGCCTATCGCACGATGCGGCGTCTGGCCGTCGCCGAATGGCTGATTTCAAAGCTGGTGAAAAAAGCGCCGCCGCCGCACGTCGGTCACGTGCTCGCGTGTTCGCTCGCGCTGCTGGTCGACGACGAAGAGAGCGCCGCCTACTCGTCGTTTACGGTGGTCGATCAGGCGGTGAGCGCGATCGCCGCGCGCCGCGAATTTGCGTTCGCCAAGGGGCTCGTCAACGCGGTGCTGCGACATTTCCTGCGCGAGCGCGAGACGCTGCTGAACGCCGCGCAAGCCGACGAAGTGGCCCGCTGGAACTATCCGGCCTGGTGGATCGACGCGGTAAGACGGGCATGGCCCGACGCCTGGCAGGCGGTGCTTGCATCCGGCAACACGCAAGGTCCGCTGACGTTGCGCGTGAACGTCCGCCGCTCGACGGTCGAGGCCTACTTGCAGGTGCTGGAAGACCATCACGTTCGAGCGAGCAAAGCGGGCGACTACGCGGTTAGGCTCGACACGCCGATGCCGGTGGACCGCATTCCCGGCTTCAACGACGGCGTCGTCTCGGTGCAGGACGCCGGTGCGCAACTGGCCGCGCAACTGCTTGGCGTGCGCGACGGCATGCGTGTGCTCGACGCGTGCGCGGCGCCCGGCGGCAAGACTGGGCACCTGCTCGAACTCGCCAATGTGCAACTCGTCGCGCTCGAAAGCGACGCGTCGCGCGCGCGGCGCATCGGCGAAAACCTGCAGCGGCTGAAGCTCGCTGCGGAAGTGCGGATCGGCGACGCGGGCACCCCGGCGAAGTGGCACGACGACATCGACCAGCCGTTCGACCGCATTCTCGCCGACGTGCCGTGTTCGGCGTCGGGCATCGTGCGGCGTCACCCGGACATCCGCTGGCTGCGCCGCGCGTCGGACATTCCCGCGCTGGTAGCAGAGCAACGCCGCATCCTCGACGCGCTTTGGCCGCTTCTGAAACCAGGCGGCGAGATGCTTTACGTTACGTGTTCGATCTTTCCCGAAGAAGGGGAGTTGCAGGCGCAGTGGTTTGAAAACAAATACCAGGATGCGGTACGATTGGACGCGCCGGGGCAGCTTTTGCCTTCGGTCGCTCGCGCGCCCGCCGATACATCGGCCGGTTCCCCTGCCGGACAACCCGCTGAAGACAGCCCCGGTGCGAACTCAGACCACGACGGATTTTTCTACGCGCGCTTTCAGAAACGGTGACCATCAAACGTTTTTTCCCGCTTCGGCTCGCCGCCGTGCTCTGGGTTGCGCTGGCCGTATGGCTGGCGGTGCCGGGCGCGGCGCACGCTGACTCGATCGCGGTGCAGCGGGCGTCGCTGCAAGCCGACAACAACGGCTGGAGTCTTGACGCGCGTTTCGATTTCGAACTCAACAGCAACCTCGAAGATGCGGTGAACAAAGGCATTCCGCTTTATTTCACCACCGACTTCGAGTTGAGCCGCCCGCGCTGGTATTGGTTCGACGAGCAGCCGGTGAGCGTCTCACAGAGCATCCGCCTGTCGTTCCAGCCGCTCACGCGAGAGTACCGCGTGTCGAGCGTGTCGTCGGGCGGCTTGCAGCTCGGTTTCACTACGCTCAAAGATGCGCTCGCGGTGATCAAGCACGTCACCTCATGGCACGTGATCGACCGCAACCAGGTGCGCGTGGGCGAGACCTATAACGCGTCGGTGCGCATGCAACTCGACATCGCGCTGATGCCCAAGCCGTTCCAGATCGACGCGGTGAACAACCGCGACTGGAACCTCGCTTCCGATTGGAAGCGTTTTACTTTCACGGCGACCGAACGTGCTAAATAGAGTGCGCTCAACCACCAGCGTCGGCAGCATCGTCGTGCGCGTGCTGGTGTCGACGGTCGCGGTCACGGCCGTGTTGCTGCTCGTGCTGCTGGCCGCCGCCAGCGCGAACACCGAATTCTTCGATCGTTACTACCAGTGGCTGTACGCGTCGAATGTCGCTGTTGCGATGATCTTCCTGCTGGTGGTCGCGACGCTCGTCATCATCATCATCGCGCGGCTGCGCACGGGCAAGTTCGGCACACGGCTTCTCGCGAAACTCGCGTTCTTCATGGCGCTCGTTGGCGTGGTGCCGGGCGGGATCATCTACGTGGTCTCGTATCAGTTCGTGTCGCGCAGTATCGAATCGTGGTTCGACGTGAACGTCGAAACTGCGCTCACGTCGGGCCTCAATCTTGGGCGCGGCATGCTCGACGCGTCTCTGTCGGATCTGCAGACGAAGGGACGCCTCATGTCGGAGCAACTAGCCAGCGCGGATGCCGCCGGCACGACGCTCACCCTGCTGCGTCTGCGCGATCAGTTCGGTGTGCAGGACGCGCTCATCGTCGAGCCCACGCGCAGCATGTCCGGCGCGACGCCTGACATGCACGTGGTCGCGCAGGCAACAAGCAATTACGCGACACTCCTGCCGACTGACTTGCCCACGCCGCTGATGATCGATCAGGCGCGTGGCCGCGGCTACGCGGCGATCGAAGGGGAAGTGGACGGCGATGCGAAGGCGCAAGGCGGCAAGGGCGCGCTGCGGCTGCGGGTCGTGCAGCGCATTCCGGATTCGAACGCCGCACTGCTGCAGCCCACCGAACGCTTCCTGCAACTCACGCAGCCGGTGTCGCCCTCGCTCGCGCACAATGCGGACGCGGTGCAGCGCGCCTACCGCGAGTATCAGGAGAAGGCGCTCGGGCGTACCGGTCTGCGCAAGATGTACATCGGCACGCTGACGTTGGCGCTGTTCCTCGCCACCTTCATCGCGATGATGCTGGCGCTCGCACTCGGCAATCAGCTGGCGCGGCCGTTGTTCCTGCTCGCGCAAGGCACCAAGGAAATTACCGAAGGCGACTACACGCCCAAGCGCGAGATCAAATCGCGCGACGAACTGGGCTTTCTCACGCAGTCGTTCAACGCTATGACACGGCAGTTGTCCGAAGCGCGCGCGGCGGTCGAGAACAACCGCATCGCGCTCGAACATTCGAAGGCGTATCTGGAAAGCATTCTGGCGAATTTGACCGCCGGTGTGTTCGTGTTCGATCGCCAGTTCAGATTGACGACTGCGAACCGTGGCGCGGAGCGGATTTTCCGTCAGCCATTCCAGACCGTGCTGGGCTCGTCGCTCGATCAGATCGGTGCGCTCAGCGAGTTCGGCGGCATGGTCCGCAAGGCGTTTGCCGATCGCGAGGCGGCGAGCGGCGACGGTCATGACGATCGCGGTCACTGGCAGCAACAGTTCTCGATCCAGGTGCCCGGCGAAACCGAACCGCTCACCTTGCTAGTACGCGGGGCGCGGCTCGTTTCGGCAACGGACCGCGACGCGGAAGACATGCAGACGTCCGGCTACGTGGTCGTGTTCGACGATATCTCCGACGTCATCTCCGCGCAGCGTTCGATTGCCTGGGGCGAAGTCGCGCGGCGTCTCGCGCACGAGATCAAGAACCCGCTCACCCCGATCCAGCTCTCCGCCGAGCGTCTGCAGATGAAGCTGGCCGACAAGCTCGCGCCATCCGATGCCGACGTATTGAAGCGCGGCGCGACCACCATCGTGAACCAGGTTGCCGCGATGAAGCAGATGGTCGACGACTTCCGCGACTACGCGCGCACGCCGCCGGCCGTGCTCGCCCATCTGCAACTGAACGATCTCGTCAGCGAAGTGCTTACGCTGTACGGTATTGAAGAAGGTAAAGGTGCGATCCAGGTGGAGCTTGCAGAGTTGCCGGCGATTCGCGGCGACGCGACACAATTGCGTCAGGTGATTCACAACCTGCTGCAGAACGCGCAGGATGCGGTAGCCGAGCTCGAGCATCCGCATGTGTTGCTCGAGACGAGGACAGTAGAATACGGAGACCCCGACGCGCAAGGCAAAGTACGCGTCGCGGTGCGTCTGACCGTGTCGGATAACGGACCGGGGTTCCCCGCGCGTATCCTCACACGCGCATTCGAGCCCTACGTAACGACCAAGGCGAAAGGTACGGGCTTGGGCCTTGCGATGGTCAAGAAAATCGTCGACGAACATGGCGCGCGCATCGACATCCGCAATCGCTTGAAAGCGGGCGACGTGATCGAGGGCGCGCAGATTTCGATCCTCTTCCTTCAACTGGCGGACGATGCCGCGGCGGCGGGTGCAGGGCCGCGGCCGGCGCATGGCGGCAGTGCGTCGCAAGGAAAGAAAAAAGCAACAGTGCAGACAAGGGCAGCGTAAATGGCAACCATCCTGGTGGTAGACGATGAAATGGGCATCCGGGAATTGCTCTCGGAGATCCTGAGCGACGAGGGGCATGTCGTGGAGGCCGCTGAAAATGCGCAGGAGGCGCGCGAGTTCCGTTTGCGTCAGGCGCCGGACCTCGTGCTGCTCGACATCTGGATGCCCGACACCGACGGCGTGACCTTGCTCAAGGAGTGGGCCGCGCAAGGGCAGTTGACCATGCCCGTGATCATGATGTCCGGCCACGCGACCATCGACACGGCGGTCGAAGCCACCCGGATCGGTGCGCTCAATTTTCTGGAGAAACCGATCGCGTTGCAGAAGCTGCTGAAGGCTGTCGAGCAGGGACTCGCGCGCGGCAACTCGGCGGCTGTGCCGGGCGGCGCGGCGGCCAAGCCGGTATTGCCGGTGAGCGTATCGGCGGTGGCCTCGGCGGCCGCGTTGCCCATGCTCTCGACCGACGGCATGGGCAGCGGCGCACTGGCCGCGCAAACGGCGTCGATCTCGTTCGATATTCCGCTGCGTGATGCGCGCGACGCGTTCGAGCGCGCGTACTTCGAATATCACCTCGCGCGTGAGAACGGCAGCATGACGCGCGTCGCGGAAAAGACCGGGTTGGAGCGCACGCATCTGTATCGCAAGCTCAAGCAGCTTGGGGTCGACCTGGGCAAGAACAAAGGGGAGTGACAAGGGCGGCGGGTTCGGCTCCGGCTCAGTGAGCCATGCGCCAATCCTGGCTCGGCAAGTTTTTTCGCGAAGGGCTTGCCCGGCTGGTGGCGCTTTGATATTATTTCGTTCTTCGTTGGCCCGGTAGCTCAGTTGGTAGAGCAGCGGATTGAAAATCCGCGTGTCGATGGTTCGATTCCGTCCCAGGCCACCAGGATTCAGCCCCAGGAAATCGCAAGATTCCTGGGGCTTTTCCTTTTCTGTCGGGTACCGGCGGATGTTCGTGGCTTAACCAAGCGAGCATACAGCGGGGCGCGCTCGGCGGCGTTCGGCCTCGCGTGATAAAATCGCGCCAGTTCAAGGACTTGCGCGAAAGACATCAGCTGAGCGTGGCACCTCCGCTGCGCCCGTGTCGGGCGGTTCTGGCCGCCACCCGCACCGAACCCCTCGCCCGACAATTAATCGGTATAAGCGCCCCGCACTCTGCATGCGAAAGGCGCGACCTATACTGCGTTGGGCCGGCAGCAAGCCGGCACGCGTCGCGCCGCATTGCTTGCATGGCGCACCTCGTGCAGCGCGACGCGGTACTCATCATTCACGGAGTTTCACGGTGATCCGCAAAGACGCCAAGCGTAGCGCTCTCGTGCTGTTTTCCGGCGGCCAGGATTCCGCCACGTGCCTCGCCTGGGCGCTCGATCGTTACGAGACTGTCGAAACGCTCGGCTTCGACTACGGTCAGCGGCACCGCGTCGAACTCGAATGCCGCGAAGGGTTTCGCGCGGCCGTTACACGCGCGATTCCCGCGTGGGCCGGCCGCCTCGGCGACGACCACATGATCGACCTGTCGGTGCTCGGCGCGATCAGCGACACCGCGATGACACGCGAGATCGAGATCGAAGCGACGGCCAACGGCTTGCCGAACACGTTCGTGCCGGGCCGCAATCTGATGTTCATGACCATCGCGGCGGCAATCGCCTATCGGCGCGGCTTGCAGGTGTTGGTCGGCGGAATGTGCGAGACGGATTTTTCGGGCTATCCCGATTGCCGCGACGACACCATGAAGGCGTTGCAGGTGGCGCTCAATCTCGGCATGGACAGCCGGCTGCTGCTGGAAACACCGCTGATGTGGCTCGACAAGGCGGACACATGGCGCCTTGCGCACGAGTTGGGCGGCGGCGAGCTGGTCGAACTGGTGCGCGTCGAGACGCATACCTGCTATGTCGGCGAACGTTCAGAATTGCATGCCTGGGGCTTCGGCTGTGGCGAATGCCCGGCATGCCGGTTGCGCAAGCGCGGCTACGAAGCGTATCTGGCCGGAGAGAAGGTTACCGAGCCGGTCTGACGGCGGGCGCGGCGGCATCTGCAAACATCAGCGATCATCTTCACGAATATCAGGAACTCGAGGCAGAAAGCAGCATGACTTACGCGGTCAAGGAAATCTTCTACACGTTGCAGGGCGAGGGCGCGAATGCTGGGCGTCCCGCCGTGTTCTGCCGCTTCGCCGGCTGCAATCTGTGGTCCGGCCGCGAAGAAGATCGGGCCGATGCGGTGTGCCGTTTCTGCGATACTGATTTTGTCGGTACCGATGGCGAGAACGGCGGCAAATACCGCACTACCGAAGAACTGGTGGCGATGATCGCGTCGCTGTGGCCGCAAGGCGAGGGGGAACGCTTCGTCGTCTGCACCGGCGGAGAGCCGATGTTGCAGATCGACCCGCCGCTGGTGGATGCGCTGCATGCAGCGGACTTCGAGATCGCGATCGAAACCAATGGGTCGCTGCCCGTGCTCGACACGATCGACTGGATCTGCGTGAGCCCGAAGGCCGACGCACCGCTCGTCGTCACGCGAGGCAACGAACTGAAGGTCGTGATTCCACAGGACAACCAGCGCTTGTCCGAGTATGCGAAGCTCGACTTCGAGTATTTCCTCGTCCAGCCGATGGACGGCCCGTCGCGCGACATCAACACCAAGCTCGCGATCGACTGGTGCAAACGCCATCCGCAATGGCGCCTGTCGATGCAGACCCACAAGTATCTGAACATTCCCTGATTTGCCGTGCTGACGATTACACGAAAACTCGAATTCGATGCGGGCCACCGCATTCCCGATCACCGCAGCCAGTGCCGTAATCTGCACGGCCATCGCTATGTGCTCGAAATCACGCTGCAAGGCGATCTGGTCGACACCGAGGGCGCGCCCGATCGCGGCATGGTGATGGATTTCGCCGACGTGAAGGCCCTCGCGGTCGAGCATCTGGTCGACAATTGGGATCATGCGTTTCTCGTCTACGAAGGTGACAAGCAGGTGCTCGGCTTTCTCCAGAGCATGGCCGGTCACAAGACGGTGGTCCTGGACCGGATCCCGACCGTGGAAAATCTTGCCGCTGTCGCGTTCGACATCCTCGCGAGTGTGTACGACGCGCACTATGGCGTGAATTTGCGCCTCCACAAGCTGCGTCTTTACGAGACGCCAAATTGCTGGGCTGACGTGGTTCGCGACTAAAATCCCCGGCCGGTAACCCGTGCGGCAGGAAATCGCGTGCGTGGGCGGCCCAACCGGCGCGTTATTGTCCACGGTATGATCGCTTCGATAACCATACGGAGCGAGACATGCCGGTCATCGCATTGCGCCGCAGCAGGCACGCAGGCCGAGACGGCCTCAGTGCCGATCTTTGCGCCATCCTTTGCCTTCCCCACGAGCCGGGTCCGCTCTCTCGCACAGCCACCGGCGACGCGCCCCCTCGCGCTCACGGTGCGCGGCGATGAGCACCTTCACCAATCCGCTCAAGCAACGTCTGAGCGAAACCGATCCGCTGTTCGGCTTGTGGCTGTCGCTCGCGAGCGATGCCGCCGCCGAAGCGCTCGCGCACGCCGGTTTCGACTGGCTGCTGATCGACATGGAGCACGCGCCGAACGATAGCGGCGATGTCGCGTCGCAATTGCGCGCCATCGCCGCCGCGCATCTGCCCACCGAGCCGGTGGTGCGCCTGCCCGCCAGTGAGTCGTGGCTCGTCAAGCGGGTGCTGGATGCGGGCGCCCGCACGCTGATGTTCCCGAACATCGAATCCGCCGCCGACGCCGCGCACGCCGTGCGTCTCACGCAATATCCGAGCGCCGGGGCGCTCGACGGTCAACGCGGCGTCGCCGGCGTGGTGCGCGCGTCGGGCTACGGCATGCGGCGCGATTACGTGCAGACGGCCAACGCGCAGATTGCGAGCATCGTGCAGATCGAGTCGGCCCGCGGCTTGCGGGAGGTCGAAGCGATCGCGGCGACGCCGGGTGTCGATTGCGTGTTTGTCGGACCGGCCGATCTGGCGGCGAGCCTCGGTCACCTCGGCGATTCGAAGCATGCCGACGTGCAGGCGGCCATGGCGCGGATCGTCAGCGCCGCCGACAAGGCCGGCATCGCGGCCGGCATTTTCGCCATGGACGTCGCGAGTGCGAAGCAGCATCGCGATGCCGGATTTCGTTTCATTGCGCTGGCCGCCGACGTCATGTGGATGTTGCGCGCGACTCGCCAGGCGTTGCAGGAGGTCAGGTCATGAAGGGGAAGTTGCAGAAAGTGGTCGTGCGTGCGGCGCTGACCGCGGTGCTGCTGTCGAGCGGCGCGGCCAGTCTGACGGCCTATGGGCAGGACCGGCCGCCCAGGTCGAACGATCCGCAGACGCAAACCGCGGTGGCCGACTACAACGCCGGCAACCTGGGCGCGGCGCTTGCCGAATTTCGCAAGGCGGCCGAGCGCGGCAGCCGGCTCGCGCAGTTCAACTACGCGATGATGCTGCTCAACGGCGAGGGCACCTCGGTGAATGTCGACGAAGGCAAGAAATGGCTGCGCAAGGCCGCCGATGCCAACATGTCGCATGCCCAATACGTGTACGGCAAGATGTACGACGACGGCGAATTTGTCGGCCGCGATCCGGTCGAGGCACACCACTGGTTCCTGAAGGCCGCGCAACAGGGACACGTGCAGGCGGAGCTGGCGCTGGCCAACCAGTTCCTCGATGGACGCGGCACGGAGCGCAACAATCAGCAGGCGTTCGTCTGGTACAAGAAGGCGGCGCAGGGCGGCGACATGACCGCGCAGTACGTGACCGGCTCGTTCTACGAGCGCGGCGGCGACGGCGTGGACAAGAATCTGAACGTGGCGCGCGCCTACTACGCGGCCGCCGCGGCTCAGGGCGACCCGGCAGCGCGGCTCAAGTACCAGCAGCTCAGTGCGCAGTTGCGGGATCAAAAGGAAGTGAAGCCGCAGTAAGCAAAAAAGGGGCGCTCCTGATGACGGTGCGCCCCTCGTGCCTTTCGATGCTTCGTTCGCGCCTGCGCGTGCCGCCTGCCTCGATGTTACCCAACCGCTGCTGCGCTAACTCTGCATCAACCGCTTCTGCCGCCCGACATTCATGATGAGTCCGATCGCGACCCCCAGCGTGGTGAGTGCGGTGCCGCCGTAGCTCATGAAGGGCAGCGGCACGCCCACCACCGGCAAGATCCCGCTGACCATGCCGATATTGACGAACGCGTAGGTGAAGAACGCCATCGTCAGCGATCCGGCCAGCAGGCGCCCGAACAGCGTCGCGCCGTTGGCCGCGATATACAGCCCGCGCGCGATCAGCAGCATGTAGAGGGTGAGCAGCACGACGCCCCCGGCCAGGCCGAACTCTTCGGCGAACACGGCGAAAATGAAGTCGGTATGCTTTTCAGGAATGAACTCCAGATGCGCCTGGGTTCCTTTCAGCCAGCCCTTGCCGAGTGGGCCGCCGGAGCCGATCGCAATGACCGCCTGAATGGTGTGGAAGCCTTTGCCGAGCGGATCGGAGGTCGGATCGAGCAGCGTGCAGATGCGGTGCTTCTGATAGTCGTGCATCAACGGCCATTGCACTTCGGGCTGACAGATCTTGCCCTGGAACGCCGCGATGGAGGCGACCGCGATCACACCCGCAACCAGCACGGGCACGATCAGCTTGAAACTCAGGCCCGCAAAATAAATCACGAAGAGGCCGGCCGCGAACACCAGCACGGCCGTCCCCAGGTCTGGCTGCTTGGCGATCAGAGCGACGGGCACCGCGAGAATCACCAGGCCGACCAGATAGTCGTACCAGCGCATCACGCTTTCGCGGCGCTGGTAGTACCACGCGAGCATCAGCGGCGTGGCAATCTTGAGGATCTCGGACGGCTGGACCACCACGCCGACGTTGATCCAGCGCTTGGCGCCTTTTTTCGTGAGGCCGAACAACGCCACCGCGACCAGTAACGCGATCCCAAACGTATAGAGCGGGACCGCGAAGCGCATCAGCAGGGTGGGCGGCACGTTGGCGAGTGCCCACATCAGCACGAACGTCAGCAGGATGTTGCGCAACTGGTCTTCCACACGCCCCGGGACGTCGAGGCTGGCGCTATACAGCGTGACGATGCCGACGCACAGCAGCAGGAACACGATCAGTGCCAGCGGACGGTCGAAGCCCGCGAACATCCGCTGGATGCGCTCGAGCCAGGCGCGCTTGTCGAATTGCATGCCTATCTCCTTATTCGTCGATGCCGCCGGCGACCGGCTGGCGTCGCGGCGCGGCCTGCATGGCGTCATCGCGTGACGGGGCTGCGGCGCTCGGCGCGGCGTCGCTGGCCGCACGCGGTGTGCGTGGCGCGCCGGATTTGCGCGGCGCTGGCTTTTTCGGGGTGGCGGACGCGGAGGCCGGCGCTGGCGCCGACGCCCCGGTGGCGACCGCACTGGACGCCGTCGCAGGGGCGGATGCCGGATTCGCGGCAGAGACAGCCGAAGCCGCTGTCGCAGAAGCAGCCGCCGCCGAAGCCGCGCCCGGCATCGGCAACGCGGTGAAGCCCGCCGCGATCCTGACCGGCTGCGCCCCTTCCTGCTGCGGCGGCGCGTCGCCGACTTGCGGCGCGGACGCGTCCTGCGTCGCCGACGCCGCAGCCGCGACGGCAGCCGCCTCGGCGCCCGGCTTGGTCTTGCCGACCAGGTAGTAGTCCAGCACCTTGCGCGCGATCGGACCCGCCGACTCCGCGCCCCAGCCGCCGTTTTCGACGATCAGCGCAAGCGCGATCTTCGGCTGCTCGGCGGGCGCAAACGCGATGAAGAGTGCGTGGTCGCGCAGACGCTCGGCGATCGCGTGACCCTTGTAGTTCGCGCCCTGCAGCGAGTAGACCTGCGCCGTGCCGGTTTTGCCGGCTGCCTGGTACTGCGCCCCGATGAACAGTTTGGACGCCGTACCGTTGGTGACGACGCCTTCCATCGCACGCTTGATGATGTCGATGTCCGACTGCTTCACCGCGATCTTGTCGCTGGGTTCGCGCACGACCGCGTGCGTTTCTTTGGTGATCGGGTTTTCGATGTCGCGCACGAGGTGGGGCTTCATCACGATGCCGTTGTTCGCCAGCGTGGCGGTCGCGTGAGCGAGCTGGAGAATGGTGAACGAGTTGTAGCCCTGACCGATGCCGAGGCTGATCGTCTCGCCTTCATACCAGCGTTGCTGCTCGGGCTTGCGGTACGCTTTGCGCTTCCATTCCGTCGACGGCAGGATACCGCGCGCCTCGCCCGAGATGTCGATGCCGGTGATCTGGCCGAACCCCCACGGCTTCATGAAGTTGGCGATGTTATTGACGCCGAGATCGTGCGCGAGCATGTAGAAATACGTGTCGTTCGACACCACGATCGCCCGGTTCATATCGACCCAGCCTTGGCCCGAACGCACGTCGTTGCGAAACGTGTGGCCGCCGAACGTGTATGAGCCCGGATCCTGGAAACCCCAGCCCGGCGTGCGCTTATGCAGCGTGAGCGCGGCGAGCGCCATGAACGGCTTATAGGTCGAGCCGGGCGGATAAGTGCCGTGCAGCGGCCGGTTCAGCAGAGGATGGTCTGGCGAGTTGTTCAGCTCGTCCCAGGTCTGCTGATCGATGCCGTCGACGAAGGAATTCGGATCAAAGCTCGGCGCTGACACGAAGGCGAGCACGTCGCCGGTCGACGGTTCGATCGCGACCAGGGCGCCGCGGCGTCCGGCGAACGCCTGCTCGGCGACTTGCTGCAGACCGATATCGAGCGACAGCACGAGGTTGTTGCCCGGCGTCGCCTGGGTGCGCGACAGGGTGCGTACCGGCCGGCCGCCGGCCGTCACTTCCACTTCCTCGAAACCGGTCTGGCCGTGCAGCTCGGTTTCGTAGCTCTGTTCCACGCCGATCTTGCCGATGTAGTCGGTGCCCTTGTAGTTGTTCGCATCGAGCCGCGGATCGTAGTGGTCCGGATCACTGTCGTTCTGGTCGCTCGCGTCGTCGATGCGGTCCTGGTCACGCTGCGAAATCCGGCCGATGTAGCCGATCACGTGCGCCGCGGTTGGCCCGAGCGGGTACTGGCGGAACAACCGCGCGCGCACTTCGACGCCCGGGAAACGGAAACGCTGCGCGGTGAAGCGCGCGACTTCGTCGTCGGTGAGGCGGGTGCGGATCGGCAGACTTTCGAAGTTCTTCGAGTCTTCCTGCAGCTTCTTGAAACGGCGGCGGTCGCGCGCGTCAATCGACACGACCGTGGCCAGATTGTCGATCACGTTTTCGAGCGAGTCGTTCAGCTTGGACGGCGTGAGTTCGAGCGTGTAGGCCGAGTAGTTCTTCGCGAGCACCACGCCGTTGCGGTCGGTGATGATGCCGCGGTTCGGCACGATCGGCGCGACGGAGATGCGATTTTCATCGGCCTGCAGCGAGTATTTGCTGTAGTGCCAGACCTGCAGGAACAGGAAACGGAAGCCGATCAGCCCGAAGCAGACGAACACAAACAAACCCGCCGCCGCGACGCGCAGGCGGAATTTCGTGAGCTGTTGCTGAGTGTCCTTAAATTCGGTCATGCGATTCTGCAAAAGGCCGGTTGACGGCCGTCAATAGTGTGCGCCCCATCCGGGCCAGGACGGGGGACATGAACATCGCTGCGCGCCGAGCGGGCGGACGAGTTTCAGCGCAGCGGAACGGCCAGCGCGCCCGATGCGGGATCAAATGGGCCGCGTATCGTCCGGATCGGCCGGACGACGCTGCGGCATCAACAACAGCACGCTGGCGATCGGCCACAGCGCGGCTTCGACGAAACCGTCGATCAGGTAACCCCAGCCCGGAAACGCCGCACCCGTCAGCAGACGGATCACGAACGGCACCAGTTGCCCGGCGACCAGCAGCGGCATCACCGCGAAGGCTTGCACGCCGAGCGACATCCATAGCACACGCCGGTGGATCGTGATCGCGCCATACGACAGCAGCGTGTACGCCAGCGCGTGCTCGCCGAGCAGACTGGCGTTGTGCACGTCCATCAGCAAGCCGAGGAAAAATGCGATACCCATGCCGACTTTGCGCGGCTGGTGCACGTTCCAGAACAGCAGCACGAGCGCGACGAAGTCGGGCACCCCGATGAGGCGCCCCCACGGCATCAGGTTCAACAGGAACGCCGCGGCGAGGCTGAACGCAATGAAGTACGGATTGACCGGCTGCAGAATATATTGCGGACGGTTCATGGCTGAACCCCCGGCGCGGCTTGCGGCTTCGCGCTCTTCTCGGAGGTCTTCTTTTCGGCGGTCTTTTTGTCGACGGACTTCTTCTCCGACGCGGCCGGCTTGGCTGCGGCTTTTTCGGCGTTTCTCGCGGCGGCGGGTGGTTCGGCGGCCGGTTTTTGGGCGGCCGCTTTTTCGCCCGGCTTTGCAGTGGGTTTATCCGCCGCGGTTTTACCGTCGGGCTGCTTGCCGCCCTTCTTTTTCGCTTCCTTCGCGACCGTGGCGGCGTCGGGTTCTTCGACCGGACGCGGCGGCACATTGTTCACGTAGTGCAGCACCAGCAACTGCCGCGCCCCGCGCACCGGTGCGACCGGCAGGCAGACCACGTGCGCGAACGCCGTGTCCGCCTGTTTGTCGACCCGCACCACCTTGGCGACCGGCAGTCCCGGCGGGTACACCCCGTCGAGTCCGCTGGTGACGAGTTCGTCGCCGGTCTGCACGTCGGCGCTGATCGGCACGAAGCGCAAGTCGAGCGTGTCACCCTTCGGTGTGCCGTAAATCACGCTGCGCAAGCCTGTGCGCACGATCTGCACCGGCACCGCCTGATCCTTGTCGGTCAGCAGCGTGACTTCGGCCTGCAACGGGAATACACGCGTCACCTGGCCGATCACGCCGTCTTCATTGACGACCGGCGAACCGTCCTGGATGCCCTGCTGTGCACCGCGCCCGATGATGACCTTTTGCGTGAACGGATCGCGCGTGTCGTACTGGATTTCGGCAGGCAACGTTTGCGTGGTGGAGCGCTGCGACAGTTGCAGCAGCGCGCGCAAATGGGCGTTTTCGGCGGCGAGTTCGCCCGCCGTATTGGCTTGCTGCGACAACTGAAGGTCTTTGGTGCGCAGCTTGTCGTTCTCGCTGCGCAGTGTGGTGCTCGTCACGGCCAGGTCGGCCGCGCCCATGAAAATGTCGCGCGGCACGAGGGCCGCGCGTTGCAACGGATAAAGGCCCGCGCCGAGCACGCCGCGAACAATTTCGAGCGTCCGGAAGCGGGCATCGGAGATCAGCAAGGCAATTGCCAGCACGACGAAAAACACGAGCCGCGCGAGCGCGGATGGGCCTTGCTTGAACAGGGGCGGCGGACTGTATTCCATGGTCGGCGCCGGGGGCGTGAGCGGTTGGGTGAGACGGCGGCGCGCGCGCGTCGCGCGTTCAGCGCACGGAGGCTGGTCTGCCCAGCCAACGGCACACCGGCCCGCAAGGGGCCGTGTGCCAGATCCGCGCTGCTGACATGGAAAGGGGCTCGCTTACTCGTACGAGAAGATGCTGCCCAGCTTGTCCATGCGTTCGAGCGCCATGCCCGAGCCGCGCACGACGCAAGTCAGCGGGTCTTCGGCGACGAGCACCGGCAGGCCGGTTTCTTCGGCGAGCAGGCGGTCCAGATCGCGCAAGAGTGCGCCACCGCCTGTGAGCATCATGCCGCGTTCGGCGATGTCCGCGCCGAGTTCCGGCGGCGTTTGTTCCAGCGCGATCTTCACCGACGACACGATCTGGTTCAGCGGATCGGTGAGCGCTTCGAGGATTTCGTTGCTGGAGATCGTGAAGCTGCGCGGGATGCCCTCCGACAGATTGCGGCCCTTCACTTCCATTTCCTTGACTTCCGAACCCGGGAACGCCGAGCCGATTTCCTTCTTGATGGCTTCGGCAGTTTGCTCGCCGATTAGCATGCCGTAGTTTCGGCGGATGTAATTGACGATTGCTTCGTCGAACTTGTCGCCGCCGACGCGCACCGAGCCCTTGTACACGATGCCGCCGAGCGAGATCACGCCGACTTCCGTCGTGCCGCCGCCGATGTCGACGACCATCGAGCCGGTAGCTTCCGATACCGGCAGGCCCGCGCCGATTGCGGCGGCCATCGGTTCTTCGATCAGGTACACCTGCGAGGCGCCCGCGCCGTGCGCGGCTTCCTTGATCGCGCGGCGCTCGACCTGGGTGGAGCCGCACGGCACGCAGATGATGATGCGCGGCGACGGCGAGAACATGCGGGACTCGTGCGCCGTCTTGATGAACTGCTTGATCATCTGCTCGGTGACGGTGAAGTCGGCGATCACGCCGTCTTTCATCGGGCGGATCGCCTCGATGTTGCCGGGCACCTTGCCGAGCATCTGCTTGGCTTCCTTGCCGACTGCCTGAATGGTTTTCTTGCCGTTGGGACCGCCTTCCTGGCGGATCGAAACCACCGACGGTTCATCGAGAACGATTCCCTTGCCACGCATGTAGATGAGCGTGTTGGCGGTGCCAAGGTCAATCGCCAGATCGTTGGAGAAGTAGCTGCGCAAAAAACCGAACATTCAAAATCCTGTCTCGCTGGGGGCCGGGCCTCGCAAGGTTTGCGTAGGGCGGCAGCGGAAAAATAACAGCTTCTACCGGGCGGAAGTTGCGCCACATGAACGTGAAGCTGCGGGGGAGTCTACCGGAGGCCGTTGCCAAGCCAGGGCGGAAATATCCGAACGTTCTTTGGGAATTGTTCAGCGGGGCCTTGGTAAGTCGGTCCGGGTTTGGGTCGAACGCGTAATCATACCTTATAATTTTGGATGTTTTGAAGGAAACGGACGGCACTTTTTTGCCGTCGCCGACCTTTTTCGAACTCGTCCTAATGCGTCGTAACCTGCTGTCGCAGCGTCGTTTTTCTGTACTGCGGCAGTCCACCACAATTTCCGGTGACTGCATGGCCCTGACCCTGACCGATGTAAAGCGCATCGCGCATCTCGCGCGGCTCGAACTAGCCGACGCCGACGCCGAGCACACGCGTGCCCAGCTCAATGATTTTTTCGGCCTCGTCGAGCAAATGCAGGCGGTCGATACCACTGGCATCGAGCCGCTGGCTCATCCGATCGAGCAGATCGAAGACGTCGCGCTGCGTCTGCGTAGCGACGCCGTTACCGAGACGGTCGACCGCGAAGCTTTCCAACGCCCGGCGCCGGCCGTGCAAGACGGCCTGTACCTCGTGCCGAAAGTGATCGAGTAAGACCCGCGCGGCAAGCCCCGGCGCGGCTCGCGAGCCGGCGGCGAGGCGCTGCGCGCACCGCGCGGGTCCGCTGCAGCGGCTTTGCCGGCCAGGTTCGCCGGCGGGCAGCCGAACGCCTCCACGGCAGCGTGACTGCGCTGCCGCGCTTTCCAGGATAAAAACGCAATGCATGAAAAGAGTCTCACCGAACTGCGCGCCGCACTGTCGGCCAAGGAATGCTCCGCAGAGGAACTGGCGCAGTTGTATCTAAAGCGGATTGACGCGGCCAATGGCCTGAACGCGTTCATCCAGGTCGATCACGAGCTGACGCTCGCGCAGGCGAAAGCCGCCGACGCATTGCTCCACACGGGCCATGCCGGCCCGCTGGTCGGCCTGCCGATCGCCCACAAAGACGTGTTCGTCACCCAGGGGTGGCGCTCCACCGCCGGCTCGAAGATGCTGGCGAACTATCAAAGCCCGTTCGATGCCACCGTGGTCGCGCGCTTGCAGAACGCCGGCATGGTGTGCGTGGGCAAGACGAATATGGACGAATTCGCGATGGGCTCCTCCAACGAGAATTCGTACTTCGGCCCGGTGCAGAATCCGTGGGACCGGCAGTCCGTGCCGGGCGGTTCGTCGGGCGGCTCCGCAGCGGCCGTGGCCGCGCGTCTCGCGCCCGCCGCAACCGGCACCGACACCGGCGGCTCGATTCGTCAGCCGGCGTCGTTTTCCGGCATCACCGGCATCAAGCCGACCTATGGCCGCGTGTCGCGTTACGGGATGATTGCGTTCGCGTCGTCGCTGGATCAGGGCGGTCCAATGGCAAAGAGCGCCGCCGATTGCGCGACGCTGCTCAATGCAATGGCCGGCTTCGACGAGCGTGATTCGACCAGCCTGGTGCGCGACGACGAAGACTACGCGCGCTATCTCGGCAAGCCGTGGAAGGAAGACGGCGCGGACAAGCCGCTCGCCGGCTTGCGCATTGGCTTGCCCAAAGAGTATTTCGGCGCGGGTCTGGCCGACGACGTGCGCGCGTCGATCGACGCGGCGCTCAAGCAGTACGAAGCGCTCGGTGCCACGCTCGTCGATGTCTCGCTGCCGAAAACCGAGCTGTCGATCCCGGTGTACTACGTGATCGCTCCGGCCGAGGCTTCGTCGAACCTGTCGCGTTTCGACGGCGTGCGCTTCGGCCATCGCGCCGCTGAATACCGCGATCTGCTCGACATGTACAAGAAGTCGCGCGCCGAAGGCTTCGGCCCGGAAGTGAAGCGCCGGATCATGGTCGGCGCGTACGTGCTGTCGCACGGCTATTACGACGCGTACTACCTGCAGGCGCAGAAGATCCGCCGCATCATCGCGCAGGACTTCCAGGAAGCGTTCACGCAGTGCGACGTCATCATGGGGCCGGTCGCGCCTTCGGTGGCGTGGGATCTCGGCGCGAAGGGCGACGATCCGGTGCAGATGTATCTGGCCGACATCTATACGCTGTCGGTGAGCCTTGCCGGTTTGCCGGGCATGAGCGTGCCGTGCGGGTTCGGCGCGGGCGCGAATGCACGGCGTCCCGTCGGTCTGCAGATCATCGGCAACTATTTCAATGAAGCCCGGATGCTGCAAGTGGCCGACGCGTTCCAGCGCGCGACCGACTGGCACCGCAAAGCACCGGCAGGAGTGTGAGCACCATGGCCAAACAATGGGAAGTCGTGATCGGTCTGGAGACCCACGCGCAACTGTCGACTCGATCGAAAATATTTTCGGGTGCGGCCACGCAATTCGGCGCCGCCCCGAACACGCAGGCCTGCCCCGTCGATCTCGCGCTGCCGGGCACCTTGCCGGTGATGAATCGCGGCGCGGTCGAGCGCGCGATCCAGTTCGGTCTCGCGATCGGCGCGACCGTGGCGCCGCGCAGCATCTTCGCGCGCAAGAATTATTTCTACCCCGATCTGCCGAAGGGCTATCAGATCAGCCAGTACGAAATCCCTGTCGTACAAGGCGGCTCGGTGACCATTCAAGTGCCGGCCAATGAGAAAGCGGGTAAAGAAGCGTACGAGAAAGTCGTCAACCTCACGCGTGCCCACCTCGAGGAAGACGCAGGCAAGTCGCTGCACGAAGACTTCGCGGGCATGACCGGGATCGACCTGAATCGGGCGGGCACGCCGCTGCTCGAAATCGTCACCGAGCCGGAAATGCGCAGCGCGGCCGAAGCGGTGGCCTACGCCAAGACGTTGCACACGCTCGTCACGTGGCTCGGCATTTGCGACGGCAACATGCAGGAAGGCTCGTTCCGTTGCGACGCGAACGTGTCGGTGCGACCGCTCGGTCAGGCGGAATTCGGCACGCGCGCCGAGATCAAGAACCTGAACTCGTTCCGCTTTCTCGAAGAAGCGATCCAGTACGAAGTGCGTCGCCAGATCGAACTGATCGAAGACGGCGGCACGGTGGTGCAGGAAACGCGTCTATACGATCCTGACAAGCGCGAAACGCGCTCGATGCGCAGCAAGGAAGACGCGCACGACTACCGCTATTTCCCCGATCCGGATCTGATGCCGCTCGTGATCGACGCGGCATGGGTCGAACGCGTGAAAGGCGAGATGCCCGAACTGCCGGTCGCGATCCAGCAGCGCTTTGTGTCGCAATACGGCCTCACGCCGTACGACGCCAATGTGTTGACCTCGGGCAAGAGCATGGCCAGCTACTACGAAGCGGTGGTCGGCAAGGTCGGTCCGGCCAACGCGAAGGTCGCGGCGAACTGGCTGATGGGCGAAGTGTCGTCGCAACTGAATCGCGAGGGGTTGGAGTTCGACGCTTCACCGGTTTCGTCCGCGCAACTCGCGCTGCTATTGCAACGCATCGCCGACGGCACCATCTCGAACAAGATCGCGAAGGAAATCTTCCTCGCAATCTGGGAAGAGAAGGCGACCGACGAAGCCGCTGCCGATCGAATCATCGAAGCGAAGGGCCTCAAGCAGATTTCAGATACCGGCGCACTGGAAGCGATCATCGACGAGGTGCTCGCCGCGAATCCGAAGTCGGTCGAGGAATTCCGTGCCGGCAAGGAAAAGGCATTCAACGCGCTGATTGGCCAGGCGATGAAGGCGACCAAGGGCAAGGCCAATCCCGCGCAGGTCAACGAATTGCTAAAGAAGAAGCTGTCGTGAGTTGAAAAAGCGCGGCCAGGGCGGTCGCGCGCGGGGTACCACGGGCTGTTGCCGGAAACGAAAGTGCGGCAACGGCCCGGTTCTTTTTGCTGGCCCGCTCTCGCGACCCCCTTACCTCAGATCACGGAGTGTGAAGATGGCCAAGCAACCCGAACTCGACGATTTCCGCGTGCCGTACTTCGACGACGGCAAGAAAAATTCCAGGTTCTCACTCGAGGACTTCGATCCGGGCGCGAAGCCATTTTCAAGCGGCTCCAAAGACAGGGACCACGATCGACTCGCGGAAATCGGCACGCAGCTCAATACTCTGCAGGAGTGCCTGCACGCGCAGCAAACGCGTCGCGTGTTGCTGGTGCTGCAAGGCATGGACACGAGCGGCAAGGACGGCACGATTCGCGCGGTGTTTCACGACGTCGATCCGCTCGGCTTGCGCATCGTGCCATTCAAGGCGCCGACGCCGATCGAACTCGCGCACGATTTTCTATGGCGCGTCCATGCCCAGGCGCCCGCCGCGGGCGAGCTGACGATCTTCAACCGCAGCCACTACGAAGACCTGCTCGTGCCTACCGTGCGGGGCGAACTGGATGCGCAGGGCTTCGCGCAGCGCTGCTGCCACATCCGCCAGTTTGAAGAGATGCTCGCGTATAGCGGCACGACCATCGTCAAGTGCATGCTGCACATTTCGAAGGACGAGCAGCGTGAGCGTCTGCAAGCGCGTATCGACGATCCCCGCAAACACTGGAAATTCGACTTGTCCGATCTGGATGCGCGCAAACAATGGAACGTCTATCAGGCGGTCTATCGCGATGCGCTCGCGATGACGTCGACCGATTACGCGCCGTGGTACGTGATACCGGCGGACTCGAAGACGCATCGCAACCTGATGGTCGCCGAGCTGTTGCTGCGTGCGCTGCAGGAGCTCAAGCTCGAGTATCCGCCTCCCAAGGAATCGCTAAAGGGTATCAAGGTCGAGTGACTTGCCCGTTAGTCCTCCCAACGAATTGAAGGAACGACATGTTGCGTGTGATTACGGCCAATCTGAACGGCATCCGCTCGGCCGCGAAGAAAGGCTTCTTCGAATGGTTCGGCCAACAGAATGCCGACGTGCTGTGCGTGCAGGAAATCAAATGCTCCCAGGACGACATGACGCCGGAATTCATGGCGCCGCACGATTTCACCGGTTATTTCCAGCACGCAGTAAAGAAGGGCTATAGCGGCGCGGGCGTCTACACGCGCCACGAACCCGACGAAGTGGTGATCGGCTTCGGCAGCGAGGAGTTCGACCCGGAAGGGCGCTATGTCGAGCTGCGTTTCGGCAAGCTGTCGGTGGTTTCGGTGTACGTGCCGTCGGGTTCGAGCGGAGACGAACGTCAGCAGGCCAAGTACCGTTTCATGGACGAGTTCATGCCGCATCTGGCTGAACTGGCCCGGGAGCGAGAAGTGATCCTGTGCGGCGACGTGAACATCGTGCACAAGGAAATCGACATCAAGAACTGGAAGAGCAACCAGAAGAACTCGGGCTGCCTGCCGGAAGAGCGCGCGTGGCTGACCAGACTGTTCGACGAAGTGGGATATGTCGACGTGTTCCGCACGCTGGACCAGCGCCCGGAGCAGTACACATGGTGGAGCAATCGCGGCCAGGCTTATGCGAAGAATGTTGGCTGGCGGATCGACTACCAGATTGCGACGCCGGGCATCGCAAGCAAGGCCAAACGCACCGACGTGTTCCGCGATATCAAGTTCAGCGACCATGCGCCGCTGACGGTCGACTACGATCACGAAGTCAGGAAGTAAGCACTTCCCGGCTGCGCCGCCTGGGCTTCAGTCGGCGGCCGTTTTACGGCGCGGGCGTTCGACGCCCGCGTAATCGGGCAGCGTATCCACGGTCTTGCCGATCGCCTTCGCAAAGAGCGGCAGCATGTCGGGCAGACGCTTGATGATGTCTTGACGGCGGGCCGGCGTGTAGGGGTGCACGAAGATGAAGCCGCGCTCGCGATCGCCGCGCGTCGCTTGTGCGAGTTTGTCCCACAGCGGCACCGCCGCGCGCGGATCGAAGCCCGCGCGTGACGCGACGTCGCTGCCGATCACGTCGGCTTCGGTTTCGTCGGTGCTCTCGTACTTCATTTCGAGCAGACGCGAGCCGACGCCAAGCGGCGCTGCGCCGAGATCGGCCAGCCCGAACAACTGCGAGATCGTGCCGGACGAATCGAGCTGGCTGGCCTGAAGCTGGCCGAGCCTTTCGCGCGCATGCTCGCGCAGCGCGTGCGCTATTTCGTGGCCGATCAGCATGGCGAGTTCGTTGTCGCTCAGACGCAGGCGGTCCAGCAGTCCGCCGTACACGACGATCTTGCCGCCCGGCAGGCAGTACATGCGGATGTCGGTGGAGCGCACCACCGCGACGTCCCACTTCCAGCCCTTGGCCCGCTCATTCCATTTCAACGAGTAAGGAATCATCCGGTCGACGATCGAACGCACCCGGATGACGTGTGTGTCGGTGTCGCCGTACAGGCGCTTCGCATGTTCCGCGCCGTAGGCGATCTGGTTGAACTCTTCGGTGGCTTGGGCCTCGAGCATCGGCGAAGGGATGAGATTGCGGAACACCAGGTAGTCGCCGTAGCGCAACTGCGTGTTCGATGTATTCGGCGAGTACGGCGGCGGGGACGCGGGCGGCGCAGGCGTCGCGGCGGGTGTCTTGGCGGTGACGGGCGGCTGTGGCTGCGGCGCCGCAGCGGGTGGCGTCGCGGCGGGTGTGCTGCCGGGGTTGGGTGTGCCGGTAGGGCTCGCAGAACTAGCGGCGCTGTTGGGCACCACCGCTGTCGCGCTGTCGGCGTTTGCCGCGGACTTTGAACTTGGCGGGGGCGCCGTTCCGATGGCGGTGGCCGGCGCGGTCGCCGTTGCAGGCGCCGATGCGCCGGCCGCCGACGCAGATGCGGCGTGCGCGTTCGACGGCATCGACAAAGCGAGGCTGAGCGCACAGCCGAGCGCGCAAACCGCAAACCGCGCCGCGCGGCTGCCGTTGAAACCGAACCATGGCGCGCGCTTCTCGGAGACGCGCAGCGCGCGAGTGGAGTGTTGGGCTGTCACGGCCGCTCTCTCCACGGCGCGATGCGCAACAGCAGCAGCATGCCGGGCAACGCAAGCGCAGTACACACGATGAAATAGTCGAACCAGCCGATCCGCGCGACCACGTAGCCGCTCGCCGCCGATGCCAAGGTGCGCGGCACAGAAGCGAGACTTGTGAACAACGCGAACTGGGTGGCCGTATAGCGCGGGTCGGTGGTGCTCGCGATGTACGCGGTGAACGCCGCCATCGTCAGGCCGGTGGCGAAGGTTTCGAAGCCGTAGACCAGCGCCAGCGCGACCGACCGTGGCTCCAGTTGTACCGCCCAGTCGATGCCGACCCACGCCAGCAGCTTCGTCGTACCCTCGCTAAGCCCGACGGCGATGTTGTAAATCGCCGCGAGACCGGGCGAGGCCGGGCCGAGATGGGCGAGCCAGGCAAAACCGAGCGTCGATACCATCTGCAGGATGCCGAAGATCCACAGGCCCCGGCCAATGCCGCTCTTCATCAGCCAGACGCCGCCGACGATACCGCCCGCGAGACTCGCGCCGAATGCGGTGGTCTTGGCGATCACGCCGATCTGCGTGCGCGAAAAACCGATGTCGAGAAAGAACGAGGTGGACAGCGTGGTCGCCATCGTGTCACCGAGCTTGTACAGAAAGATGAAGCCGAGCACGAACAGCGCGCCGCGCCAGCCGTCGCGCTCGATGAATTCCTTGAACGGCTGCACGATCGCTTCGCGCAGGTTCTTCGGCGGTGCGCCGTGAACTCTGGGCTCGCTGACCACCAGCGTCATCACCATGCCCGGCAGCATGAACACAGCCGTGACGATGAACACGGTGGCCCACGGCAAATGGTCGGACAGAATCAACGCGAGCGAGCCGGGCACCAGCGCCGCAATCTTGTACGCATTCACATGCACCGCGTTGCCCAGACCCTGCTGCGTATCGCTCAGCAACTCGCGCCGGTATGCGTCGATCACGATGTCCTGGCTCGCGCCGAAAAACGCAACGAGCGCGGTCAATGCCGCAACGGTCCAGATCGACTCGCGCGGCGACACGAAGCCCAAAGCCGCGATCGCGCCGCCCACCAGGATCTGCGTGACGAGCATCCAGCCGCGCCGCCGCCCCGGTCGCCAGCCTGGCAAGCGGGGCACATAGCGGTCCATGAGCGGCGCCCAGATGAATTTCCACGTGTACGGGAACTGGATCAGCGCAAACAGGCCGATTTCCTTCAGGTTGACGCCTTCGGAGCGTAGCCATGCCTGCACCAGATAGACGAGCGTGAAGAGCGGCAAGCCAGACGTAAAGCCGAGAAACACGCAGATCAGCATGCGCGTATTCAGGAACGCGCGCCAGCCGGGATGTTCTTCGTGAGCGGTAAGTGCAGGCGCCTCGTGCGGCGGGTTGGACATGTGGATAACTTGCGTTAGCTTTTCTTGACGCGATAGACCGCAAGACTACCACGCCAGTTCACGCCCCAGCGCACCACCTGTCCGTCGTGCAGCACCACGCGGTCGAGAATTTCGAGGCCGACTTCCGGCGCGAGCGCTTCGAAATCTTCGATGGTCAGCACCCGCACGTTCGGCGTGTTATGCCATTGATACGGCAGCGACCTGGACACCGGCATGCGACCTTGCAGCACCGACAGCCGATGCGCCCAGTAGCCGAAATTCGGAAACGACACGATGCATTGCTTGCCCACTCTCACCGTCTCGCGCAGGATCGCGGCGGTCTGATGAATGGTTTGCAGCGTCTGCGACAGAATCGCGAAATCGAAGCTGCCGTCTTCGAACAGCCGCAGCCCGTCTTCGAGATTTTGCTGGATCACGTTGACGCCGTTTTGCGCCGACGCCAACACCCCCGCGTCGTTGATCTCGATGCCGTAGCCTTGCACGTCGAGCTCTTCGGTCAACAGCGACAGCAGCGAGCCGTCGCCGCAGCCGAGGTCCAGCACGGTGGCGCGCGGTTCGACCCAGCGGGCGATCGCGCGGAAGTCCGGGCGCAGCGCCAGGTAATCGAGTGCTCGCTGGTTCATGCGTTCACCTCGTTCGCAATACGTTCGTAGTAGGCGCGCATCAGGTTGTGATAGCGCGCGTCGTCGAGCAGGAAGGCGTCGTGGCCGTGCGGCGCGTCGATCTCCGCATACGTGACGGTGCGCTTGTGATCGAGCAGCGCTTTGACCAGTTCCAGCGAGCGGGCGGGCGCGAAGCGCCAGTCGGTTGCGAAGCTCGCGATCAGATATTTGGCGGTGGTGTGCGCGAGCGCTGCCGTCAGGTCGCCGTCGAAGGCCTTGGCGGGATCGAAGTAATCCAGCGCGCGGGTGATCAGCAGATAGGTGTTCGCGTCGAAGTAATCGGCGAACTTGTCGCCCTGGTAGCGCAGGTACGACTCGACTTCGAACTCGACGTCGAAGTTGAAGTTGTATGCGTCCAGCGCGCCTTCCGCGCGGCGCAGCGAACGGCCGAATTTCTCGGCCATGTCGTCGTCCGACAGATACGTGATGTGGCCGATCATGCGCGCGACGCGCAGCCCGCGTTTCGGCTTCACACCGTGCGCGTAGTAGTTGCCGCCATGAAAGTCGGGGTCCGAGAGAATCGCCGAGCGCGCGACCTCGTTGAAGGCGATGTTCTGCGCGGACAGCTTCGGAGTGGACGCAACCACGATGCAATGCGCGACACGTTCCGGATACATCATGCTCCACGCGAGCGCCTGCATGCCTCCGAGGCTGCCGCCCATCACCGCGGCGAAACGCGTGATGCCGAACTCATCGGCGACGCGCGCCTGCGCGTTGACCCAGTCTTCCACGGTCACAACGGGAAACGTCGCGCCATACTGAACGCCGGTGGCCGGGTCGACGCTCATCGGCCCAGTCGAGCCGAAGCACGAGCCCAGGTTGTTCACGCCGATCACGAAGAATGTGTCGGTGTCGAGGGGTTTGCCCGGGCCCACCATGTTGTCCCACCAGCCGACATCCTTCGGATTGTCCGCGTACACGCCCGCCACGTGATGCGACGCATTGAGCGCGTGGCACACCAGCACCGCATTGCTGCGCGTGGCATTGAGGGTGCCGTAAGTCTCGACCATCAGGTCGTAAGCGGCGAGCGAACTACCGTTCTGCAACTGCAGCGGCTCGGTGAAATGCATTTTTTGGGGAGCGACGATACCGATCGATTCCATTCATTCCGCCATTTAACAGAAACAGGGCGGCTAGACGGCGTCGGCAAAGCACGGAGACAGACTGTGTGCGCGGCTGACGACCTCTTTAGCCGCATTTATAGTGAACCGCGAGTTTCGCAGCGGCTCGCGCGCCCGCAATCGAGTCAGCAAATCGGCGCGTGATAGGTGTTCAGGTGTTCTGGAATGCGGTTCCCGATGCATGGGGCGCCGCAGTCAGGCGCAAAGTATAGCGGAAAATCCTGCGCCGCAGCGTCGCTGGCAGACCTCCGAGCGTCGCGTTCGGCGCGGACTACTGAAGAATTAGCAGCAGTTGCGCGTCGGCATTTTCGGCGGGCGCACGCGCGAAACCGCTGCGTACGTAACGATGCCAGCGGCCGATGATGTAACTCAGCAGCAAGCTCGCGCGGATCGCGGGATCGTAGCCGGCGGGCAGCGGGACCGTGGCTCGGGCGGCCAGGTCGGCGGGTTCGTCCGCAGCGGCGATCGCTTCGGTCTGCGCCAGCCGCAAGCACTGCTTGAGCGACGCCTCGACGCGCTCCAGCATCTGATTGACGCGCTCGGTCAGCCGTTCGTGCTCGCCGACCAGGGCTTCGCACGTCAGCACCCGGGTCATGCCGGGGTTCTTCGCGGAGAAATTGAGCAGCATCAAGGCGATGCCGCGCGCTTGCAGGACGCCGTTGCTTTCCCTGTCGGCGATCTGGTTGATGAGGCCGAACAGCGTTTGCTCGATGAACTCGATCAGCCCTTCGAACATTTGCGCCTTGCTTGCGAAATGCCGGTACAGCGCGGCTTCCGATACGCCGAGCCGGGCGGCGAGCGCCGCCGTGGTGATCTTTTCGCTTTTCGGCGCTTCGAGCATCGCGGCGAGCGTCTGCAGGATATGCACGCGCCGCTCGCCGGGCTTCAGGCGCTGCGCGCGCTGGGCGGCCGGCGCAGCGGCTTCGGGTTCGGCTAAGGCTTGGTCAGGCTTGTCGATCGGCTGCATGGCTGTCGTCCCGGCTGCTGTCCCTTCCATCGTACCGAGCGGCTGCCCAGTCGTAGCGATTTTAACGAACGAATGCTCCGGTCCACATAGTGCGGCCGGCCGGTGCCCGGCAGACGCGTCGGCACACCGTCCGCGTGCGGCTTGCGCGGCAGATGGCCGGTGATCCACACGGTGCGGATGCCGAGACGCCGATAGTGCTTCAGATGCGAGCGCGTGTCCTCGACAAGGATCACGTCCTCGAGGGACACGTGTGCGTCGCGCATGGCCTTGCGCAACATCGCGTGGTCGGGCTTGGCGCGCCAGCGGCGGCGATCGCGCATGTGCTCGATGGCAATCACCTGCTCGAACAGACGCTCGATGCGCAGTTCGGCGAGCACGGCGCGCGCGTAAGCCTCGGGCGCGTTGGTCAGCACGATTTTGCGGCCCGGCAGCGCCGCGACGAGGCGCGCGATGCCGCGCTCGTGACGGATCATCGAGCCCAGATCGGGGAACGTGTGGACGACCTTCAGGAAGTCGTTTCCGTCGAACGGATGGTGGCGCGTCAGCCCGAGCAGCGCCGCGCCGTAGCGCCGCGTATAGCCGGTGCGCAGACGGTTGGCTTCGTCGATGTCCACTTGCAGCGCGTCGATGATGTACTGCGTCATCCCATGGTTGATCGCCGGGAAGATCGCATGTGACGCGCGGTGCAGCGTGTTGTCGAGATCGAACAGCCAGACCGGCTTGCCATCCGCGATATGCGGACGACGGCGTCGGGAGGTGGGGGTGCGCATGATGAAGGCCGCCCGTTCAGCTGCGCACGACAGCTGCACGCGCCGAACGCGCAGAGTTCACGATGCGGGCGTTTGAAGAAGAGACGAGAGCATGCCGGCGCGACGAGGTAGCATGTGCGGGGCCGCGGTATGCGTTGCCCCGGATGCGGCCATAGGTGCCGCACGCGCGATCAGCGGTGCCAGCAGTGCGATAGGAAACGCACGACACAAACGACGCCCCGTTGCAGCGCGCCGTCGGTGCCAGGCTCGAGGCAGGAATCAATGTGAGCGGATCATCGTGCCGAACGGCTGTTCGGTGAGAATCTCCAGCAGCACCGAGTGCTCGATACGGCCGTCGATAATGTGCACCGAGCGTACACCGCTCTTCGCCGCGTCCAGCGCCGACGAGATTTTCGGCAGCATGCCGCCGGAGATGGTGCCGTCTGCGAACAGGCCGTCGATTTCGCGAGCGGACAGGTCGGTCAGCAGATTGCCTTCCTTGTCCATCACGCCGGGGATGTTGGTCATCATCACGAGCTTTTCGGCATTCAGCACGACAGCGAGCTTGCCCGCCACCAGGTCCGCGTTGATGTTGTACGACAGGCCGTCTTCGCCGAATCCGATCGGCGAGATGACCGGAATGAACGCGTCGTCCTGCAGCGCTTTCACCACGGCCGGGTTGATCGCCTCGACTTCGCCCACCTGGCCGATATCGACGTACTGGCCAGGATTGTCGCGGTCCGGCATCAGCATCTTGCGCGCGTGGATCAGGCCGCCGTCCTTGCCCGTCAGGCCGACCGCGTGCCCGCCGAAGTGATTGATGAGCGTGACGATGTCCTGCTGCACTTCGCCGCCGAGCACCCATTCGACGACTTCCATCGTCTCTTCGTCGGTGACGCGCATGCCCTGGATGAACGTGCCTTGTTTGCCGATCTTCTTGAGTGCCTGGTCGATTTGCGGACCGCCGCCGTGCACGATGACCGGATTGATGCCGACCAGCTTCAGCAGGATCACGTCGCGCGCGAAGCCTTGCTTGAGCCGCTCCTCGGTCATGGCGTTGCCGCCGTACTTGATGACCACGGTTTTACCGTGATACTGGCGAATGTAGGGCAGCGCCTCGGCCAGGATTTCAGCCTTGAGGGTGGGCGCGATCTGCGAAAGGTCGGGAAGCTCGGACATGGCGGCAGGCTCAGGCACGGAACAGTTAAAACAGGCCGAATTGTACAGGACTGACGGGCTGCGACAGGGTTTTCGATCATGGCGCGGGCGGCGCCCGGCATGGACTTTTCGCACGGTGCAACGGGAGCGCTACAGCCCTGATTGGCGATCCAGCTTAACCTGCTCGCGTGAGGCTTGTGAATTAGCCGAACGGACGACTGACGCTGGCTTGCCGGTCGTGGCATCATCTCCTGACCGATGCTTGCGCGACATTTGCCCGCGATGAAACCGTCCGCTTCCCGTTCCCAACGCAGCGCGCGCTGCCCGCGCTGCGGCAACGCATTCGACTGTGCAATGCATGCGCAGTTGTCCGAGTGCTGGTGCCGCGAGATGCCGCCGTTGCCGGCGGACAGGCTCGACCCACGCAGCCGCTGTCTGTGTCCGGAGTGTCTGGCCGCGGAGATTGCCCGGGCGGCGCAGGCGGGACAAGGCGCTGATTTGCGCTGACGTACATGCGGCCCTCGGCATATCGCGCGCGCGGAGCGGCGACATTGACTACGCGTCGCTCAGTCGGGCGGCGCGATGTTGGGCCGCCAGCACGCGCAGGTCATGGGTCATGGCTTGCAGCGCCGGCTTCCATTCGCCGAAGCTGGACTGCCGGTACAGCGTCGCACTCGGATACCAGGGGCTGTCGCTGCGTTCGAGCAGCCAGACCCAGTGCGGATTGACGTCTAGCAGCACCCACGTGCGCTGCCCGAGCGCGCCGCTCAGGTGCGCCACTGACGTGCACACTGTGATGACCAGATCGAGTTCGCTGACAAACGCGGCGGTATGGTCGAAGCTCGCGAAGTCGGCGGTGTAGTCGATTATGGGCAGACCGGCCGCGCGAGCGGCGGCAACGTCGGCTGCCGCGCCCGGTTGCAGGGAATAGAACGCCGCGTCGAGCACGCCGCCCAGGTGTGCGGCATAGCGTTCCCAACCGACGCGCCGGAACGGATTGCGCTGATGGGAAACACTGCCGGTCCATGTCAGCCCGACTTTGAGCCGCGATTCTCCGGCTAGGCGCTTGCGCCACGACTCGCGCGCTGCGGGTTCCGCAATCAGATACGGCGTCTGGGCGGGGATCGTCTCCTCGTGCGTGTCGAAGATCAGCGGCAGGCTGAGTAACGGGATCTCGTAGTCGAATGGCGGCATCGATTGGACGCCGCCGCCCGCCGAGTAATGGTCCACGTGCGAGCCGAGGCTGCGTGCAAGCAGCGCGCCCATAGCCGGGAACGAATTCCAGTGCAGACGGCCGCCCTCGCGGTGCACCCGTTCGGCCAGCAGCGGAATATAGCGGGAGAACTGCAACACATCGCCCATGCCTTGCTCGCCCCACACGAATAGCGTTTTGCCGGCGAGCGGTTCGCCCCGCCACGTCGGTGCGGGCATTGCCGGGCGATTGCCGCCAAGTTCGCGCGAACCGTCCCAGCGTGCTTCATGCAATAACCAGCCGCGCGTGTAATCGCCACGCAGCAGTTGCAGCATGGCGAGATTGGAGCGCATGGCCGGATCTTGCTCAGCCAATCTGCAGGCCGTGGTTGCGGCTTGCTCCGCTTGCTCCCAGCGTTGCGCTTCGCGTAGCGCCAGCGCATAGTTGTTGTGCGTCAACGGACTGAGCGGCGATAACTGCACCGCGCGTGCGCCGGCCTTCAGCGCGTTGGGCAGATCCAGACTCATGCGGTACACGTTGGCGAGATTTGTCCAACTGTCGCCATTGCCCGGGTCGTCGCGCACCGCGCTTTGCAAAAGCGCAAGCTGCTCGTCGAGCTTGCCGCCGGTCAGCATGAGCGCGGCAGCGAGATTGTTGCGTAACAGCGGCAGTGTCGGCTCGATCTCGAGTGCTCGCCGATATGGCGCGATCGCGTCGCGATGCCGATTGGCCATTTGCAGCACGTAACCGAGACGAAAGTGCGGCAGAGCCCGGTGCGGATCGAGTTGGGCAATAATGGCAGCGAGGTCGATAGCGTCGTCATGACGATGCCGTTCGAGCAGCGTAGCGACGAGCGATTCGAGCGAAGCGTCGGCGAGCGGATGCAAACCCGCTGCGGCGGCAAGCCATTTGGCCTCCGTCCGCGCCATGCCGTTCTCACGGGCTGCAGCGGCTTCGCGCAAATAATTGAGAAAAGCTGACGAGGCGTCGACTTCGCGATTGGGAGTGGGCAGCATCGGAGGGCGCCGCGCAAGGCCGTGAACGAGAAGCACCGACCGTGCGACGCTGTCGAAAAGACAGCATGTTATGGCACCAGCGCGGCGAAGTCAGTCGGAGCCGTCCGAAAGGTGAACCAGTGTGATGCATCGTATAACCAACACCGGCCGGGTCAATCTAAGCCATTTGTTCTGGCTGCGCTGCCTTGCCATTATCGGTCAGCTTCTGACGATCGCATTCGTGCAGATCTTCATCGGCGTGCAGCTGCCGTTGCCCGCGATGCTGCTCGTGATCGGCCTCGAAGTGGCCTTCAACGCGCTCACGTGGTGGCGCGTTTGCCAGCAGCGGCCCGAATCCCATATGGAATTGTTCGGCCAGATATGGGTCGATCTCGGCGCGCTGTCCGCGCTGCTGTTTCTGTCCGGCGGCACCACCAATCCTTTCGTTTCGCTCTACCTGCCATCACTGGCAATCGCCGCCGCCGTGTTGCCATGGCATCTGATGGCCTGGCTCGCGGCGTTCGCCGTGGCTTGCTATGCGGTGCTCGGTTTCGATTCCGTGCCGCTGAACCTCGAGAACCCCGCAAACCTGTTTGAATACTATCGTGCCGGCATGTGGGTGAACTTCATGGTGAGCGTGGGGCTGATCGCATGGTTCGTCGCGCGCATGTCACGGGCGCTGCGGCTACGTGACGCAGCGCTCGGAGAAGCCCAGCAGCGCTTGCTTCACGACGAACGCGCCGTCGCGCTCGGCGTGCAGGCCGCCACCGTCGCACACGAAATCGGCACGCCTCTGTCTACAATCGCAATGTTGTCCGAGGAGTTACGCGACGCGGCACGCAGCGACAAAGGGCTCGCGCCGTACAGCGCCGACCTCGAATTGCTCGAACAGCAGATGAGCTTGTGCACGTCCGCGCTCGCACGCCTGCGCAGCCGCGCGTCGACGACGACCAACCGGCAGCCGGTCGATGAATGGCTCGAATCGTTTGCCGAGCAATGGCGCCTGCGTCATCCGCATGTGAGATTCGAGCGCGTCGGCGTGCCACCCGCGGACGTCAGCCTTGACGATACGGTGGCTGTCAGCCAGATCCTCACCATTTTGCTCGACAACGCGGCGCGAGCGAGCCGCGATCACGTGACGCTGTCGTGCTCGCTGGCCTCGCGCGGCGACCAGATCGTGTTTGAAGTCTGCGATGCCGGCCCCGGTATTCCGGCAGGGTTACGCGGCTTGCTCGGTTCCATGCCGGTGGATAGCGCGCAAGGCGGACACGGCGTGGGGCTCTATCTGGCTTTTTCGGCGGCGGCGCGTCTGAACGGTTCGATCGAGTTGACCGATGTCAGCGCGATCGCGCCGCGTGGAACGCGCGCCGTGCTCACGCTCCCATTCGCCGGGCACAAACTTTCCGGCGCGGCTCTTCAGGGCGCCGCGCCAACCAAAACGGAGAAACAGGCATGAGTGAACGGAATTTTCTTGTAATCGACGACGACGAGGTGTTCTCCGGCATCCTCGCTCGCGGTTTGACCCGGCGCGGCTACGCGGTGAGCGAAGCGCACAACGCCGACGAAGCGATCAGGCTGGCGAACCAGCAGAAGTTCAGTGAGATCACGGTGGATTTGCATCTCGGCAACGACTCCGGTCTCACGCTCGTTGCGCCACTGCGCGATTTGCAGCCCGAGGCGCGGATGCTGGTGCTGACCGGCTATGCGAGCATCGCGACGGCAGTGCAAGCGGTAAAGGACGGCGCGGACAATTACCTTGCGAAGCCTGCCAACGTCGAAACGATTTTGTCGGCCCTGCAAAGCGAAGCGAGCGCGCTGCAAGCGGAAGAGGCGATCGAGCATCCGACGCCGTTGTCGGTTGCGCGGTTGGAGTGGGAGCACATCCAGCGTGTGCTCGCGGAACACGGCGGCAATATTTCCGCCACGGCGCGCGCGCTGAACATGCATCGCCGAACATTGCAGCGCAAGCTGGCGAAGCGCCCGGTCAGGCAGTAAGCCCGGTGGGCGTTCGCATGCGTATGCTCGTGTGGTGAAAAGGCGAAAACGGGCTGCCTCGTCAAAAGCAGCCCGTCTTTTACGTCATATTCGATTGACGTCAGGCAATCCGCACGCGATTGACCTGACGCGAGAACAGCACCAACGTCACAGTACGTAACGCGACAGATCCTCGTCTGCGGCCACTTCGTTCAATGCGCGATCCACGTACGCCGCATCGATCTGCACCACGCGGCCCGAATGATTGCCGGCCGAGAACGACACTTCCTCCAGCAGCTTTTCAATCACCGTGTAAAGACGTCGTGCGCCGATGTTTTCGGTCTTCTCATTCACCGAATAAGCGATCTCGGCGAGGCGGCGAATCCCGTCGTCGGCGAATTCCAGATGCACGTCTTCGGTGGCGAGGAGTGCCTGATATTGCTTGACGAGGCTCGCATCGGTCGATACGAGAATCGATTCGAAGTCGTTCACCGACAGCGAGTCGAGTTCCACGCGAATCGGGAAACGGCCCTGCAGTTCGGGGATCAGATCGCTTGGCTTGGCCAGGTGGAACGCACCGCTCGCGATGAACAGAATGTGGTCCGTCTTCACCATCCCGTACTTGGTGTTGATCGTCGTGCCTTCGACGAGCGGCAACAGATCACGCTGTACACCCTGACGGGAGACCTCGCCGCCGCCGGCTTCACTGCGCGACGCAATCTTGTCGATTTCGTCGAGGAACACGATGCCGTTCTGCTCGACGTTCTGCACCGCCTTGGCTTTCACCTCTTCGTCGTTGAGCATCTTGCCGGCTTCTTCATCGGTGAGAACCTTCAGCGCTTCCTTCACCTTCATTTTGCGGCGCATTTTCTTGCCGCCGCCGATGTTCGCGAACATCGAACGGATCTGCTCGGTCATGTCTTCCATGCCCGGCGGCCCCATGATGTCCATGCCCACTTGCGGCTGTTCGACGTCCAGTTCGATTTCCTTGTCGTCGAGCAGGCCCTCGCGCAGACGCTTGCGGAACGTCTGGCGCGTGCTGCTGCCTTCGTCGGCGATGTCGACGGCGCTCGAACTCGCGCCGAAACCGATGGGGCGCGCGCCCGGCAGCAGGATGTCGAGAATCCGGTCTTCGGCCTGATCACAGGCCTTGGTCCGCACTTTGCGCATTTCCGTTTCGCGAGTTTGCTTGACGGAAATTTCCATCAGATCGCGCAGGATACTGTCGACGTCACGGCCGACGTAGCCGACCTCGGTGAACTTGGTGGCTTCGATCTTGATGAACGGCGCGTCGGCGAGCTTGGCCAGACGGCGCGCGATCTCGGTCTTGCCCACACCGGTCGGTCCGATCATCAGAATGTTCTTGGGCGTGATTTCCTGGCGCAGCGGTTCGTCGACCTGCTGACGGCGCCAGCGGTTGCGCAGCGCCACGGCCACGGCTTTTTTCGCACGGCCTTGGCCGATGATGTGTTTGTCGAGTTCCGAGACGATCTCGGCAGGGGTCATGGTGCTCATCGTGGGTCCTTACTCGATCGTCTCGATGACGCGGTTGTGGTTCGTGTAGATGCACATGTCGCCGGCAATCTCCAGCGACTTCTCCACGATTTCGCGCGGCGACAGTTCCGTGTTCTCGGCGAGCGCCTTGGCCGCCGCTTGCGCGTAGGCGCCGCCCGAACCGATCGCGCAGATGCCGCCTTCAGGGTCAAGCACGTCGCCATTACCTGTGATGACGAGCGTGGTGGACGCATCTGCGGCGATCAGCATGGCTTCCAGACGCCGCAGCATGCGGTCGGTGCGCCAGTCTTTCGCGAGTTCGACGGCCGCGCGCGTGAGATTGCCCTGGTGCTTTTCCAGCTTCGCTTCAAAACGGTCGAGCAGCGAGAAGGCGTCGGCAGTTCCGCCGGCGAACCCGACGAGCACCTTGCCGTTGTAGATGCGCCGGACTTTCTTTGCGCCGCCCTTCATGACGATGTTGCCCAGCGTCACCTGGCCGTCGCCACCGAGCGCGACCTTGTCGCCGCGGCGCACGGAGACGATCGTCGTGCCGTGAAATTGCTCCATATGCGTTCCTCTTTGCAAAACGGGTAGGCGCGGCAGCGCGGCGCGCTACCGGACAAATCCTGAAAACGGACGGCGCGCGACGCTCGGATGACGGTGAGCCGGCGCGCTCGTACAGCGTATGTCCGGTTTATTTTAGGGCGTGCGCGGTCATATCAAGACCCGCCAGATGGCATAAGACAAAAAACAGGGGGATGGCTACGGGGCCGCAATGGCTGCCGCGGCGGACCCGCAACCGCGAGGCCCGGGACTGCAGCAGGCAGTGTGTGGAGGCACGATGACAGGCGTCGGAGCGAGTATCGGAAAATAGCGCGCGCCACGCGTGCTCAACCTCGCGGCGCGCGAACCGCGCCGCGCCGTCCACAAGAAAAAAGGCGCACGGTTCACCGTGCGCCTCCCGACGAAGCAGCGTGTCAAGGCGCGGACCGGGGCCGCGCCGCCAGCGATCAGTCGCCGAACAGCTTCTGACGCAATTCGCGGCGCTCCTGCGCTTCAAGCGACAAGGTTGCCGTGGGTCGCGCGAGCAGACGCGGAATACCGATCGGTTCACCGGTTTCCTCGCACCAGCCATAGTCGCCCGAATCGATGCGCGCGAGCGATTGCTGCACTTTCTTCAGCAGCTTGCGCTCGCGGTCGCGCGTGCGCAGTTCGAGCGCATGCTCTTCCTCGATCGTTGCGCGGTCGGCCGGGTCCGGCACGATTACGGTTTCGCGCAGGTTCTCGGTCGTCTGGCCGGCATTGCGGAGGATTTCCGCCTGCAGCTGTTCGAGCTTGTTCCTGAAGAAGGCGAGCTGATCCTCGTTCATGTAATCCTTGTCGCTCATCTTCAGGATTTCGGCTTCGGTCAAGAGTCGTTTCGTCGTCATCTGGCTTACTTCTTCAATGTGAGGCAAAACTGTGCCGTCGTGCCCGCACTTTCGTATTGCCCGCAAAGACGTCTCGAGGACGCAAAGCGCCAAGGCGGGCACGGACGGTGGACTGTCTTGATGCCCAAGCGCCTGGCGCCCACACGGCGGGCGTCGCAACGCCAATGCGGGGCCGAACTCCTCTGGAAACGGATTCTCAAATGCTCCTGAGGTATTGCGCGCCGACAGGCTGGCCTTTCCAGGCTGGCGCCGCCGGATGTGTCGGCGTGATTCCCGGACGAGGTTTTCCGGCGCCGTCTACGGCCCGGCGCGACGCTGCGCTGACCGGGCAATTCGGTGTCATTCTCCAGTGGGCACGTATTGTAACTGAATGGCAATCCGGCACCGCAACTAGCGAAAATCTCCTGCAGCGCACCGATATCCCGAAAATATAGCGCGCGGCCGACCAAAAAGCGATGGTCGTGCACGCTTAATAGGGCAGGGTTTTCACGCGTTTTTCACGCGCTTGACGTTTTCTTACCCTTGCAACTGTGCTTTCAGTATTGGACAGATGATTGACCGGGGCCGCCGCGCCTCGATGCACGCATCATACGCAAGGGCGGCGCGAGGGGCGCACCGCCGCTCATGCCGCGCCGACGCTCAGGTTACGCGAGGCAGGCGTCCAGACCGTCGGTGATGAGGTCCTGCGGCAGTTCGATACCGATGAACACCATCTTGTTGGTCTTCTTCTCGACGGGCTGCCATTTCGCGGCGAGATCGCTGCCCATCATCTGGTGCACGCCCTGAAACACGACCTTGCGATCGACGCCCTTCATATACAGCACGCCCTTATAGCGCAGCAGGCGCTCGCCGTAGATCTGCAAAATGCCGCCGAGGAAATCTTCCAGCTTGTTCGGATCGAACGGGCGGTCGTTGCGGTACACGAACGACTTGATCTTGTCGTCGTGATGCGCGTGATGATGATGCGCATGATCGTGGCCTTCGTGCGCACACTGGCCGTGGTCGTGATCGCAGTCGTCGTGATCGTGGTCCGCGTGGGTGTGGCCATGCTCGTCGTGCGCATGCGCGTGGCTGTGCGCGTGCTCGTCTTCGACGAGGAAGTCCGGATCGATTTCCAGCTTCGAATTCAGGTTGAAGCCGCGCAGATCGAAAATTTCCTTGATGTCGGCTTCGCCAAAATTGACGGTCCTGATCGCGGCCTTCGGGTTCATGTGCAGCAGGCGGTGGCGCAGATCGGCCACGTGCGTTTCGTCGACGAGATCGGCCTTGGTGATGAACAGACGGTCGGCGAAACCCACCTGGCGCTGTACCACTTCGTGCTCGTCCAACTGGTGGTTCGCGTGCTTCGCGTCGACGAGCGTGATGATCGCATCGAGCAGGAATTCGCTGGCAATCTGGTCGTCCATGAAGAACGTCTGCGCGACCGGCCCCGGATTCGCGAGCCCGGTGGTTTCGATCACGACCCGGTCGAAATCCACTTCGCCCGACTGCTTCTTCGCCGCCAGATCGCCCAGCACGCGCGACAGGTCGCCGCGAATGGTGCAGCAGATGCAGCCGTTGCTCATCTGGATGATCTGCTCGCTCGTGTCCTGCACGAGGATTTCGTTGTCGATATTCTCTTCGCCGAACTCGTTTTCGATGACGGCGATCTTCATACCGTGCTTTTCATTCAGGATGCGCTTGAGCAGGGTCGTTTTGCCGCTGCCGAGAAAGCCGGTCAGGATGGTCACTGGAATCATGTTGGTCGCCTGTAGGTCGTGAAACGGTGCGTGATCGGAAGCATAGGGCGGGCGCGGCAGCCGGAGGGCGCGCAGCCCTGTCTAGCCGGTTATTGAAACATATCTGTCAAGCCCGCGCTCAGCGGTGGGCTCGGAGCCGCTGAGCGCGCCCCGCCGGCGTGCAAAAACAACCCCGAAACTATGGGCGATCAGGCGATTTGCAACAGCAGGCCCTTCAGGTATTCGCCTTCGGGAAAGGCCGTGAGCAACGGATGGTCCACACCCGCGCCGAGGCGTTTGAGAATGCGCGCGTCGACGCGCGCGTCGGCAGCCGCGCCGGAGATGATCTTCTGGAACAGCTCGGCGTCGATCGCGCCCGAGCACGAATAGGTGAACAGCAAACCGCCTGGTCGCAGCAGTTTCAGGCCGGTCAGATTGATGTCCTTGTAAGCACGCGACGCGCGGTCCACGTGTTCACGCGAGGGCGCGAATTTCGGCGGATCCAGCACGATCAGGTCGAAGCGCTCGCCTTCGTCATAAAGGCGCCGCAGCGTCTTGAACGCGTCCGCGTCGAGCCATGTGGCGCGCGCGGCGTCGAAGCCGTTGGCCGCCACGTTCTGTTGCGCGAGCGCCAGCGCTTCGCCCGATGAATCGATCGACACGACGCGTTTGGCGCCGCCCTTGAGCGCCGCCAGCGAAAAGCCGCCGGTGTAGCAGAAACAGTTCAGCACGTCGCGATCATGCGCGAGCTGCTGCACCAGCAAGCGGTTGTCACGCTGGTCGACGTAAAAGCCGGTCTTGTGCCCGTTGCGCACGTCGACGTGATAACGCACGCCGTTTTCGCTCGCGATCAGAGCTTCGGAAGGCGGTTCGCCCGCCAGCACGCCGGTGATCTGTTCCAACCCCTCCTTCTGGCGAATCGACACGTCGGAGCGCTCGTAGACATTCGGGCAGCCGGTCGCGCCGACCAGCGCCGCGACGATCGCTTCCTTCCATGCCTCGACGCCCGCCGCCATGAACTGGCAGACGATTTGACTGCGCTGGCCCGCGTCCTCGGCAATGTAATGATCGACGATCAGGCCGGGCAGGCCGTCCGCTTCGCCGAAAATCAGCCGCATTGCGCCGGTGTCGCGCACCATCGTCTGGCGATGCACGAGCGCGCGCTCGACGCGGCGCTTGAAGAATGCGTGGTCGATCGGCTCGGCTTCGTCGAAGCTCCACACGCGCGCACGAATTTGCGAATGCGGGCTGTAGGCGGCCCGGGCAAGGAAGCGGCCGTCGTGCGCGCGGACGAGGACAGTCGCGCCGGGCGCGGGATTGCCGTCGACGCGGTCGATCGCGTTCGCATAGACCCACGGATGACGGCGCAGCAGCGATTTGTCTTTCGACGGTTTCAGGGTAACGGTGTTCATCAGGGTGTCTGCAGAGCATTGGGCCGCGTGGCCACAGGCACGCGGCGATAAAGCGAAACCGGGGACCGGCAGCCGCGCGAAGCGGCGTCAGTTGCGTTTTTTGGCGCGTGGATGCGCCTCGTCGTAGACGCGCGCGAGGTGCTGGAAATCGAGCGCCGTGTAGACCTGCGTGGCGGTGATGCTGGCGTGGCCCAGCAACTCCTGCACCGCGCGCAGATCGCCGCTCGATTGCAATACGTGCGTGGCAAACGAATGGCGCAGCACGTGCGGGTGCACGTTGGCGGGAATGCCGGCGACCAGCGCCGCGCGCTTCACGCGCTCACGCACGGCATTGGGCGACAGGCGATTGCCGCGCGCCGACAGAAACAGCGGATGCGGGTCGTGCTTCACCATCTGGTCGCGCACCGCGAGCCATGCATTCAGCGCACTGATCGCCTTGCTGCCGACCGGCACGACGCGGCGCCGGTTGCCTTTGCCGAGCACTTCCACTTCTGCGGAGTCCAGCTTCAGCCAGCCCGCGGAACGGTGGCCGTCGGTGTCGGTGAAGCGGGCGTCGAGGCCGACCAGCTCAGCCAGACGCAGCCCGGACGAGTAAAACAGTTCGAGCATCGCGTGATCGCGCAGGCCTTCGGGCGATGCGGCAACCGGACTGTCCATCAGGCGCGTGGCGTCGTCGACGGAAAGGGCTTTGGGCAGCGTTCTCGGCTGCTTCGGCGCGCGCACGGTGGCGACCGGATTGGCCGGCAGATCGACGCGCCCGGCGAGCCACCGGTAAAACGCGCGCCACGCCGACAACCGGTGGCTGATCGAACGCGCTGTGAGACCGCCCGCGTGCGCGCGCGCCACGGCGCCGCGGATGTCGACGGCGGTGAGGCTTTCGAGCGGCCGGCCTTTGGCCAGCAGAGTCAGTTGTTCGAGTTCGTGGGTGTAGCCGCGCAACGTATGCGCCGACAGCCGCCGCTCATGTTCGAGATTCGACAGATAGGCAGCAATGGGGTCGGCGGCGGTCACGGTGGGCTTTTGAGCGGCGGGCGGGGCGTGGGCGGCGAGCGCGATCAGCGCGGCAGCAGCCGGCTGAGCGCGGCGCTCGCCAGTGCGCTGATCTGCGTCAGGAAGTCGGTGGCCATGCCGTCGTGGAAGCGGCGCGCGTCGGCCGAGCCCATCACCAGCAGGCCGAAGGTGGCGGCTTCCTCGTTGCCCTCGGGGTCGCGCAGTGCGAGCAGCGCGATCGATTCGGTGACGTGCGCGGGCTCGGACGTCGCGTTGCCGGCCGGGTTCTCGTCGGCCACCGTGCTGACCGACGGCACCAGCCACTGGGCGGCCTCGAAGCCGGTGTTCGCGCCGCAGTATGGCGTGGTGAGGCTGCTCGCGAAAATGCGCACTTCCTCGCCGACATGGCGCGCGAACTCGGCCTGGGCGTAAGGCTCGGCCACGTCCCACACGCGCAGCGCGGCTTGCGGCACGTCGAAGACATCGCGCAGACCGTTGGCGATCGTGCGCGGCAACGCGTACGGATCGCGCTCCGCCATCACGCGGATGGTCCAGCGGTTGAATTTCGACGCGATGCTGTCGTTCTCGTGACCGTAGCGCAGCAGTTCCGCGAGGCGCCGTTCGAGATGCTTGTTCTTGTCGCGCAGCATTTCCATCTGCCGCTCCTGCAGCGACACCGCGGCTTTGCCGTGCGGATTCGCGAGCCGGATGGTCGCGAGCATCTCCGCATGTTCGGCGAAGAATTCTGGGTTGGCGAGCAGGTATTCGGCGACTTCGCGATCGTTCATGGTTTCGGCTAAAGGACTACGGGACGACGCGCGCGAGCGGCGCATCGATCAATGAGTTTAAGCGGTCGGGGCGTCGGCCAGTTCTATCTCGCCTTCGAAGACGGTGACCGCGGGGCCCGCCATCAGGAGCGGCTCGCCTTCGCGCGTGTCGTCCCACAAGATGGTGAGCTTGCCGCCGTGCGTGTGCACCACTACTGGCGCATCCAGCAGCCCGCGCCGGATGCCGGTCGCGACCGCGGCGCAGGCGCCCGTGCCGCAGGCCAGCGTTTCGCCCGCGCCGCGTTCGTAGACGCGCAGCCTGATTTCGCTGCGGCCGACGATCTGCATGAAGCCTGCGTTCACCCGCTGCGGGAAACGCGCGTGGCGCTCGATCACCGGACCTTCTACTAGCACCGGGAAGGCCTCCACATCGTCGACCACCTGCACCGCGTGCGGATTGCCCATCGACACCACCGAGACCCAGCGCGTCGTACCGCTCACGTCGAGCGGCCAGAGCGTGTCCGTGCCTTGGCGGCGGCCTTCGAGGCCCTGGGTGGCGAACGGCACGCGTGCCGGGTCGAATACCGGCGCGCCCATGTCGACCACCACTTCGCCGTTGTCCTGCATGCTCAGCGTGATGATGCCTTTTTGCACTTGCACGCGCACGCTGCGCCGCTCGGTCAGGCCGCTATCGAGCACAAACTTGACGAAGCAGCGCGCGCCATTGCCGCAATGCTCGACCTCGCCGCCGTCGCAGTTGAAGATGCGATAGCGGAAATCGACGCCTTCGAGCGTGGGCTTTTCGACCAGCAGCAATTGATCGGCGCCGACGCCGAAATGCCGGTCTGCGAGCGCGCGCACTTGTGCCGGTGTGAGGTCGACCGGTTGGGTGTAGCCGTCGAGCACGACGAAGTCATTGCCCGCGCCCTGCATCTTGGTGAATTTCAGTTTCATCACGCTATTGTAAGTGACACGCCCATGGGTACGCCGAACGCCGCGCTATTTCCGCGCTGCGACGGTTGTTGCGGCGACTGCTGCTCGCGCTGGCCGCGCGGCTCGGCTCAATACACGCTGGGCTCGCCCGGCGGCCGGGTTTTGAAGCGTTTGTGCACCCAGTAGTACTGCTCGGGGATCAGAGGAATCTGCTCTTCGAGAAACGCGTTCATGCGCCGTGCGTCCGCGTCGTCGTCGCCGGTGGGATAGTGGTCCCACGGCTTGAAGACCCTGAGGCGATAGCCCTTGTAGTTGGGCAGCACTTCGCCAATGAACGGCACCACCTGCGCGCGTCCGACCTTCGCGAGACGTCCCACGGCGGTCAGCGTGCAGGTCGGCACGCCGAAGAACGGCACGAAGGTGGAATTGCGCGCGCCGTAATCCATGTCCGCACCGAGCATCACGGGTTTGCGTTCGCGCAGCCAGCGCAACACGACTCGCGCACTGTCCGCACGGCTTGCCATGTCTGCGCCGAAACGCCCGCGCGCCGCTTTGGCGACCTGTTCGAGTTCGAGGTTCGACATCGGCTGATAGAGCGAGCCGCACTGGCGCTTGAGCGAGTAGTTCAGAAAGATCGAGCCGGCCTCGATGCCGACGAAGTGCAAGCCCAGAAAGAGCGTGGGCGGCAGATCCGGGTCGGTCAGATCGATCGCACTGTCGAGCTGGATCAGCTTTTCCAACTGCCGCGCCGAGCCGAACCACTGTACGCTGCGTTCGATGTAGCTGCGGATCGCGTGACGAAAGTGCTTCTGCGCAACTTCGTTGCGGCGCTCGTCGCTCCACTCGGGGAAGCACAGCTTGAGGTTGATATGGACGATGCGTTTGCGCCGGCTTGGAACCTGATAAAGCAGCCAGCCGAGGCCATCGCCGAGACGGGCGACGAGACCATACGGCAAGAGTGCAAAGAGTTTCAGCAGCCCGATTGCGAGTTGCGCGCCATAGCGGCTCAGCATGCCGCCTCCTGAAAAGGAACGTGGCGCGTGACGGGTTTCAGGAAAGCGGAAAAATTGACGTGACACCGCACTCGTGGACACTCTGTGACAATCAAAGGAAGTCGCTATAATACGGGCTTCGCCGAGTTAATAGACAACTTGCGGGGCGAAGCCAGCCGGTGCGATCCCTACGATCCGCGCCCGCCGGTAAGGTAATCCGCTAAAGCGTCGCCGCTTCAAGGCTCCCGAAGCTGGCTACGTGAAACTCAACCGTAACCACCCAACAGGAGTCTGCAACGTGGCAAACGACTATCTCTTCACTTCCGAATCCGTCTCCGAAGGCCATCCCGACAAAGTTGCGGACCAGATTTCGGACGCCATTCTCGACGCCATCCTGGCGCAGGACAAGTACTCGCGCGTCGCAGCCGAAACACTGTGCAACACGGGTCTCGTCGTGCTGGCCGGTGAAATCACCACCACGGCGAACGTGGACTACATCCAGGTCGCGCGCAACACCATCAAGCGCATCGGCTACGACAACACCGATTACGGCATCGACTACCGCGGCTGCGCGGTGCTCGTCGCGTACGACAAGCAATCCCCGGACATCGCGCAAGGCGTCGATCGCGCGCATGACAACAATCTCGATCAAGGCGCCGGCGACCAGGGACTGATGTTCGGTTACGCATGCGAAGAAACGCCGGAACTCATGCCGCTGCCGATCCACCTGTCGCACCGTCTGGTGGAGCGTCAGGCCAATCTGCGCCGCGACGGCCGCTTGCCGTGGCTGCGTCCGGACGCGAAGTCACAGGTCACCGTGCGTTACGTGGAAGGCAAGCCGCATTCGATCGACACCGTGGTGCTGTCCACGCAGCACTCGCCCGACATCGAGCTTGGCACGCTGCGCGAAGCGGTGATCGAAGAAGTGATCAAGCCGACGCTGCCGGCCGAGCTCATCAAGGGCGACATCAAATTCCTGGTGAACCCGACAGGGCGCTTCGTGATTGGCGGTCCGCAAGGCGATTGCGGTTTGACCGGCCGCAAGATCATCGTGGACACCTACGGCGGCGCTGCGCCGCACGGCGGCGGCGCGTTCTCTGGCAAGGACCCGTCGAAGGTGGACCGCTCGGCGGCTTACGCCGGCCGTTACGTCGCGAAGAATATCGTCGCCGCGGGTCTCGCGTCGCGTTGCCTGATTCAGGTGTCGTACGCCATCGGCGTGGCTCAGCCGACTTCGGTAATGGTCAATACGTTCGGCACGGGCCGCGTCTCGGATGCGACGATCACGCGTCTGGTGCAGGAGCATTTCGACCTGCGTCCGAAGGGCATCATCCAGATGCTCGACCTGCTGCGCCCGGTGTACGAAAAGAGCGCGGCGTATGGTCACTTCGGCCGTGAAGAGCCGGAATTCACGTGGGAATCCACGGACAAGGCTTTGGCGCTCGCCGAAGCGGCGGGCACCGAACCGGTTGCGGCGCTGGCGGAATAACACTGGCCGTTTCGCTGTAGCAAAACCCCCGCCTGGCGCGAGTCCGGCGGGGGTTTTTTATTGCCTTCGCGTTCGCTTCTTCATCGCGCGCAGCGATTCGCGGCATTGGGAAGTGTCAACCGAAGCCGGGGCACGCGCCCGCTTACGAACGACGAACGCGCTGCCATGGCAGCGTAAGCAACGTGTTCGCGAAGCGCCTCAACGGCTTGCAAAAGCGAATGCAAACCAGCCGCTGCTGCTGCTCGTCGACATGCGACGCGGGCGGCGGCTCGGATTCTGTGGCGCGGGCGGCGCAACGACCGCGGGCCGCTTTGCGACGGTCAGCCGCAGCGGGGTCGGCTTGCGCAACAGCGTGCGCAGCGAAAGGCGGCGTGAGCCGCCTTGCACACGCAATGCGGAGAAGAACGTATGAAACCAGGTGCGAATGCCGTCCACTGCTTTGGCATCGCGCCATTGTTCGCCCAGCGCGCGCGTGCGGGTGGCGTGATGACGCAGCGCACGGACGATGTGGCGGCGGGCGGGACGCGCCGCTTTCAGCGCGGCGCGGGTCAGGCGGGTATTCAGAAGAGTGTGCATGGCTTCACAGATAGGCAACGTGTCGCGCGACGGAACGTGCGCCGATAGCAGCACCAAGTGTGCCAATGGTGGTGTCGCAAGGGACGACGCGAAAGCCTGGAATTCGGCAGAAAAAAGCGCGGTTCACGGCCGCGTAGGCCGTGGCGGCCGCAGCGCGACCGGAAAATACAGAAGCGGCGATCAACATGCGTGCAGGCTACACGTGATCCATGACATCAGGAAGTCGGTTTTTACCCTGCGAATCCGGGTTTCTACCCAGTCGACAGCGTCGTTAGCCGAGCCGGTCGGCCCTGTTGCGGTCGATTATCGTGCGTGCTTGCCCATCTGGAGTGCGGGGCGATCGCGTACCGTGCGCGAGTCTCTTGCGCATGACCGCGGCGTTGAAGCAGCCGAATCAGCGCACAACCTGATCGCGCCCGCTTTACAATCGTGCATCGGCTAGTCGACAGTCACGGATCACCATGTCACTTCACTCGAAGAAAGAACAGATTCAAACGTTGCACGAGCAAGGCTTTGTTGTAGTGCCTGGATTGGTGTCGCCCGAGCGCTGCGCGGAACTCAGGCAGATCGCGCAGCAGCAGCTGCACGAAGCGGCGGCGCCGATCGAGTTCGAAGCGGATCTGCAATACCCGGGGGCACCGTCGTCGCGAACCTCGCCGGGCGGTCATACCGTGCGGCGGCTACTCGATGCGTACGGGCGTCATGAGGCCTTCGCGCAGTGGGCCACCGCGCCGGAAATTCGCGGCTGGATGGAGCTGTACTTCGGTGAAGAACCGCGCCTGTCGCGCGCGCATCACAACTGCATGATGACCAAGCACCCCGCGTACGGCAGCTTGACCGGCTGGCATCGCGACGTGCGTTACTGGTCGTTCGAGCGTGACGACCTGGTATCCGTGTGGCTCGCGGTCGGCGACGAAACGGTCGAGAACGGCGCGCTGTGGTTCGTGCCCAAGTCGCACACTGCAGCATTCACCTCCGAGCGTTTCGATCAGGCGAAGTTTTTCCGTTCCGATCTGGAAGAGAACCAGATGTGGATTCGCACGGCAGTGTCGCCCGAACTGAAGGCGGGCGACGTGGTGTTCTTCCACTGCAATACGCTGCATTCGGCCGGCAAGAATCTCAGCGATCAGGTGAAGTTTTCTCTCGTGTACACCTATCACGGCGCGAGCAATGTGCCGTTGCCGGGCACGCGATCGGCCGCGAAGCCTGAGGTGGTTCTTTAGATTTTTGCCTGCGGCGGCGCGGGGCCACGTTCATGATTCGTGTTCATGCACTGAGGCGCCGAGCCCCGTGCAGAACCGCCAGGCAAAACCGGCATCGCGCAAGTTCGCGAACACGCGACCGCTCACCGCTTGCGGCCGGACATCGCTACGCCGGTCAGGCCTGCGAGCGTCGTCACTACGCCTGCCACGATCAGCAGGATCGCCTTGTTGCTCGGCGAACCGGTGAACACGCGAGCGACGTCGCTGCTCACCGAGTTGAACGCCTGTCCGCCGAAATACAACAGCACGACCCCGCCGACAATCAGCGCGATTGAAATCGCCTTCGTCATATAGTCCTCCCTCTGCATTGACCGGCCAAAGTGTAGGTGAGGCGCACGCTATCGTCCATCCCGCATATTGGGCACCTGCAAGCGTCGCGTCGATTGGCTAACATAGCGTTTTGGCCGCGCTTCGACATAAACCTGAAAGCGGCATGCCTCCCGCAACGTGTGATCGTCTCACGCCCGCATCGGCCGGGCCACTTCACCAACAAGGACACTAGCAATGGCTTACGAAGCAGCTTCAGAACGCTATTCGGACATGCAGTACCGCGTCTGCGGCAAGTCGGGTCTCAAACTGCCGGCGCTGTCGCTCGGCCTGTGGCACAACTTCGGCGACACGACGCCGATCTCCACGCAGCGCGACATCCTGCGCACGGCGTTCGACCTGGGCATCACGCACTTCGATCTGGCGAACAATTACGGCCCGCCGTACGGCAGTGCGGAGACAAATTTCGGCCGTCTGTTCAAAGACGATTTCAGGCCGTACCGCGACGAACTGCTGATTTCGTCGAAGGCCGGTTGGGACATGTGGCCGGGCCCGTACGGCCAGGGCGGCGGCTCGCGCAAGTACGTGCTCGCCAGTCTCGACCAGAGCCTGCAACGCATGGGCCTCGACTATGTGGACATCTTCTATTCGCATCGCTTCGATGCCGACACGCCGCTCGAAGAAACCGCCGGCGCGTTGGCGAGCGCCGTGCAGCAAGGCAAGGCGCTGTACATCGGTATTTCGTCGTACTCGGCCGCGAAGACGCTCGAAATGACGAAATTGCTGGCCGAGTACAAGGTGCCGCTATTGATCCATCAGCCCGCGTATAACATGCTCAACCGCTGGATCGAGCGCGAACTGCTGGATACGCTGGAGCAGGTCGGCGCTGGCTCGATCGCTTTCACACCGCTCGCTCAGGGGCTGCTCACCGGCAAGTATCTGAACGGCGTGCCGGCCGACGCGCGCGTCAACAAGCCGGGCGGCGGATCATTGAAGCAGGAGCACTTGAGCGCGCAAAACATCGAGCACGTGCGCAAGCTCAACGAGATCGCGCAGCGTCGCGGCCAGAGCCTTGCGCAAATGGCGCTCGCGTGGGCATTGCGCGATCCGCGCGTGACGTCCGTGCTGATCGGCGCGAGCCGTGCGGAGCAGGTGCGCGAGAACGTCGGCGCGTTGAAGAACCTCGCGTTCTCGAAAGAAGAACTCGCGGAGATCGATCGCTACGCGACCGAAGGCGGAATCAACCTGTGGGAAAAACCGTCGACGGACCAGGCGATCTGATCCGTGTGAGCCACGCCGCGCAGAAGTAAAAGTCGCGAAGCGAAAAGCCGCCCACGAGGCGGCTTTTCGTTCGCTACACCAGCGCGGGCAGACCTTCGACCAGCACGACCGCGACCACCACGCCGAGCAGCGCGCCAAGCACACGCAGCACGTTGTGCCGCAGCTCCGTTTTGCACGGAAGCGCGCCAACAAACAGCGCACCGGCCAGAGCCATCGGGATGACCAGGATGAAATCGCCGATCGTGAAGTAGGTCATATTCGTCTCCTTATGTATTACTCGCTCGAGGCCGGCTCGCCGGGAGAAACCTGGCATGGCTCGCGCCCGCTTTGAGTATAGGAGACAGCGGGATCGACATCGCAGCCCTTCGCGGCTTGGCGGCGGCTTTTCGCAAGCTGCTGAACCCAGCACCGTAAAGGCTGCAGCGGTTGACGCATTGCAGCAAGAAGACCGGGAAAATCGGAGCGTTCGCTTACACTGGCCTTACTCTGGAGCGTTTTTCCATGCCCGTTGGGTCGCGGCCTGCATCGCTTGCGGACTACGCATTCGCCTGGTCGCGCCCGCGCAAACGCATCGCCGCGACCAGCCCGACGACGATCAAGATGCCGACGAGTCCCGCGACGCCATTCCATCCATGACGGGCCCAGACGTGGCCGCCGTACGAACCGATCACGCTCGAACCGATGTAGTACGCGAGCAGATAGAGCGCGGCGGCCTGGCCCTTTGCATCCCTCGCGAGGCGGCCGACCCAGCCGCTTGCCACCGCATGTCCGGCAAAAAAGCCGAAGGTCACGCAGGCGACGCCGGTCACGATCATCGTGAGGGGGTGCAGCATCGTGAGCGCGAGGCCGAGCTCCATCAACAGCAGACTACCGGTCAGCACGCGAGCGCGGCCGAACGTGTCGGCCATGCGCCCCGACCACGGCGACGCGACCACCCCGGTCAGATACACGACGAAGATCGCGCCGATCTCCGTCTGGTTCAGGCGATAAGGCGGCGCGAGCAGACGGTAACCGATGTAGTTGTAGAGCGTAACGAAGCTGCCCATCAACACGAAGCCGAGCAGGAACAGCAGCGGCAATCCCGGCCGTTTGAACTGCCTGAACAGCGCAGTGCGATGATGCGCGAAGCCGAGCCCGCGACGCGGCACGAAGTGACGCGAGGGCGGCAGCAGCGCGCGAAACGCGAGCATCGACAGCAGACCCAGCACACCGATCGTGCCGATCGCCACGCGCCACGAAAACAGATCCGCGACGACGCCGGTGATCACACGCCCGGCCATCCCGCCAATCGCGGTGCCGCCGACGTAGAGACCCATCGCGAGACCGAGTCCATCGGGATGCACTTCCTCGGCGAGATACGCCATCGCGACTGCGGGCACGCCACCGAGCGCGAGGCCTTCGAGCGTGCGCAGCAGGAGCAATTGATGCCAATGCGGTGCGATCGATACGCCGATGGTCAGCAGGGCCGATACCGTGAGCGACAGCGTCATCAGTTTGTGACGGCTCCAGCCTTCGGAGACGAAACCGGCGACGAACACGGCGAGCGCGAGCGCGGCGGTAGTGAGCGACAGCGACAAGCTGCTTTGCGCAGGTGTCACACCGAAGGCGGCGGAAAACGAGGGCAGCAATGGCTGCACGCAATACAGCAACGAGAAGGTTGCGTAACCGGCGAATAGCAACGCGATGCTGGCGCGCCAGTAGGCGCGCGTGCCGCGTTCGAGATATGGAACGTCACCGGCGGTGGAAGGCGGGGAAGCGCCGGGCGAAGTATCAACAGCCGAGGCAGCAGTCTGGCGGGATTGCGGCGGCGGGGTCACGGGCAAATCTCCTTGCGAAATGCGCAATGCTAGCGGAGGTAAAGACACGGCGTGCATTCGCTGGACGGCGCGGTGCTTCGAGCGACGACGGCGTCCAGACCGGCAGCGCGCGTGCACTGATTGCCGCAGCGATGACGAGCAACTGACGGGCCGCGAAGGCACGCGTGCGCGCTGCGCGGATTTGGCCAATCGTGCTGACGATTCACGTTTTCGATACGCCAGCCCGGCAGGGTTTATGATGGTCTGGCTACGACGTTTTACGCGCGCCCCCAGTCGCGCGCAGCGCAATTGAAACCGCATGAAGTGACGCTCAGCAGTCTTCGGTTCACGCTTTTCAAAGCCTCGCAAGACAGGAACAATGACTTGGACCTCTCACGCGTATTACGCGCAGCACACTTGGTGCGTACGCAACGTTAGCGGCGAAGCGGCGCTTTTATGATCACCTCGACCGGCATAAAATCACAAGGCCGGCTACGGGAGAAACGGGGAAATATCATGCAAATCGGTTCCATTGTCCGGTCGGTGCATATCGCCGTGCCGCAAGGCGCGCGCGGAATCGTCATGCGCATTCTTGGCGACATGGCCATGGTCGCGTGGTATGCCGGCGAACCCGGCGTTTCGCCGCACCTGAATACCGAGCCCTTCTTCCTCGAAGACCTGATCGACACCGGCGAGCAGGTGCGTCCGTCGAGTGCACAGATACATTGAAAGCAATTTGATTTCGAGGTGTGCGCCAGTTGTAATCGAGCAAGGTGAACCGTCGCCCTCGTCTTTGATGGCGCCCCGGCGCACAATGCGGACATGAACGACGACACTCTCGACTCACCGGACAGCGCGCGCAGCGCCGTGCCGTTCGCCCGGCTCCAGCCGGAAATCGTGCTCGACGCGCTCGACAGCGTCCTTGGCACCGTCGGCGTACGCACCGACGGTCGCATGCTGCCGCTCAACAGCTACGAAAACCGCGTGTACCAGGTGGGTGTCGAAGACGGGCCGCCGGTGGTCGCGAAGTTCTATCGTCCGCACCGATGGAGCGATGCGGCCATTCTCGAAGAGCATGCGTTCGTCGCCGATCTGGCCGCGCGCGAGATTCCGGCGGTGCCCGCGCGCGCATTCGAAGGCCGCACGCTGCATACCTTCGACGGCTTTCGCTTCTCCATCTTCGAGCGCCGGGGCGGCCGCGCACCGGAGCTCGACAGGCGCGACACGCTCGAATGGCTGGGGCGTTTCATCGGCCGCATTCACGCGGTCGGTCAGACGCTGGACTACAGCGAGCGTCCCACCCTCGACATCCACACGTTCGGCTACGAGCCGCGCGACTTCCTGCTCGCGCAACGATTCATCCCCGACGACGTGCGCGCCGCGTGGGAGACCGCAGTGAATCTCGCGCTCGAAGGCGTCGAGCGAGCGTTCGAGCGCGCCGGCCCAATCCGCATGCTGCGCACGCACGGCGACTGTCATCCGAGCAATGTATTGTGGACGGATGCCGGCCCGCATTTCGTCGACTTCGACGACAGCCGCATGGGTCCGGCGGTGCAGGATCTATGGCTGCTGCTGCCGGGCGAGCGCGTCGAAGCCTCGCGTGCGCTGGCGGATCTGCTCGCCGGCTATGAGGACTTCTGCGACTTCGAGCCTCGCGAACTGTACCTGGTGGAAGCGTTGCGCACGCTACGGCTGATTCACTACCAGGCGTGGCTCGCGCGTCGCTGGGACGATCCGGCGTTTCCGGCGGCGTTCCCGTGGTTCAACACACAGCGCTACTGGGAAGAGCGCATCCTCGAAATGCGCGAGCAGATCGGCGCGATGCAGGAAGGGCCGCTCTGGCCGGTGTGAACGTTGGTGTGGGCTGCCGCACATCGCGGCAGCCGGCGCTCAACGCGCCTGCTTGCTGTGCGGTGAACCGGGTTGAATAAACGCCGGGTGATGGGCGGTTGCGCAGACCGGCTTGATAATCTGCCGATTGACGGCAGCCGCTGAATCAGGTCGCTCGGCGCCCGCCATCGCCTCACAGGCAAATCTTCTTCCGTCAAACGCGACAGGCCGTCCCGTCCGACGCGGCGATTTCCCGCGCCGCCTTCGCGCCTTCGACTTGAAGCAGCGTAGGCAGCGAGACGCCGTTTTTGGCCGCGGTCACTTCGGCGAGAATGGACACGGCGATCTCCGGCGGCGTCCGGCTGCCGATATAAATCCCGACTGGGCCGTGCAGGCGCGCCAGTTCGGTGTCGCTTAGATCGAACTCCTTCAGCCGCTCGCGACGCGCCTGGTTATTCCTTCTCGAACCCAACGCGCCGACATAAAACGCCGGCGTTTTCAGCGCTTCCATCAGCGCCAGATCGTCGAGCTTCGGGTCGTGCGTAAGCGCGATCACCGCGCAGCGCTCGTCGAGCTTCATATCGATGACCGTATCGTCCGGCATGGTCCGCACGATCTTCGTGCCGGGGATGTCCCACTCCTCGGTGTACTCCTCGCGCGGATCGCAGACGGTCACCTGATAGTCGAGCCCCACCGCGATGTGGCAGAGATAGCGCGACAACTGTCCCGCGCCGATCACGAGCATCCGGTAACGCGGGCCGTGGATCGTCAGCAGACGCGCGCCGTCGAAATGCACGCCGTCGGTTGCCTGCGCATCGCACAGTTGCACCGCGCCCGTCGTCATGTCGACTTCCCGTGCGACGAGGCGGCCGTTCTCCACCGCCTTGCACAGTTCGGCAATGCCGCTTTGCGCGGTCAACGGTTCGAGCACCAGTTGGATGGTGCCGCCACAGGGCAGTCCGAAGCGGTGCGCTTCTTCCGCAGTGATGCCGTACTTCACGGCTTCCGGATGCGTCTGCTCGATACCTTTCTGTCGCACGCGGTCGATCAGATCGTCCTCGATACAACCGCCGGATACCGATCCGACCACGAGGCCGTCGTCGCGCACCGCGAGCATTGCGCCTTCGGGACGGGGCGACGAGCCCCATGTCTTGACTACCGTTACCAGTAGCGCACGATGTCCGTCTTCGAGCCAGCGTGCGCTGGACTTCAGGACTTCGAGATCCACGCTGTCCATGATCTTTTCCTCTTCGTTTCGTCGGCGCCCGCCTCGGCGCCGGTAACGTCATTCGATTGCGCGTCGGGCGGCGCCGCTTCGGCGGCGCTTGCGCTTGCGGTGTCCATTGCGTCGTCGCCTGCCTCGGCCGGTGCGCTGTCGCCGATACCGTCTGCGGCGAACTGCGCGCCGAAGCGCTTGAAGAACTCGCCAGCGATTTTACGCGCCGCGCCATCGACGAGCCGCGAGCCGATCTGCGCGAGCTTGCCGCCGACCTGCGCGCTCGCCGTATAGGTGAGCCTGGTCGCCGAGTCGCCGTCGGCTTCCAGCACGACGTGCGCGTTGCCCTTTGCGAAACCCGCTGCGCCGCCCTGGCCTTCGAACACGATGGTGTAGGCGTTTGGCGCGTCGATGTCGGTCAATTGCATGCGCCCCTTGAAGCGCGCCTTGACCGGACCGACCGCAGCGCTCAACGCTACCAGATAAGCGTTCTCGCCATCGGGGTCGATGCTTTCGCAGCCGGGAATGCAGGCGCGCAGAATCTGCGTGTCGTTCAGCGCTTCCCACGTGCGCTGTTGCGCGATGGGTAGCGAGTGGCTTTCGCTCAATTCCATGACGTCGCTCCTGTTGTCGTGGCCGTCAGATCCGGACGCGCCGCGCGCGTGAGTTGCGCGAGGTCGCGGCCGAACGCGGCCAGACTGTCTAGATTATGAACCGGACGATGCGCGTCGACATACGGCAGGATCGCCTGCACGCCGCGCGCCTTCGGAGAAAAGCCGCTGAAACGCAGCAGCGGATTGAGCCATACGATGCGGGGCGCGAAGCGACGCAGGCGCGCCATCTCGGTGTCGAGCACGTCGATTGCTTCATGATCGAGTCCATCGGTGACGAGCAGCACCGTGGCCCTCCCGGTCAGCACGCGCCGCGCCCAGCGGCGGTTGAACTCGGCGAGCGCCGCGCCGATCCGCGTGCCGCCCGACCAGTCGACCACCAGATCGGCAAGCGTCGCGATCGCCACGTCGGGGTCGCGCTCGCGTAGCGCGCGCGTCGCGTTGGTGAGGCGGGTGCCGAACAGGAACACCTGCAAGCGTTCGCGCGACTGCAGCAGCGCGTGACAGAAATACAGCACCGCGCGTGAGTAGCTGCTCATCGAGCCGGAGATGTCGAGCAGCAGGACGAGCGGCGGCTTGCGCTGAACCGCCGCGCGATACTTCCACACTGTCCAGTCGCCGCCTGCGCGCACCGCGTGCCGCGCGCTTGCGCGCAGGTCCGCGTGCGTACCATGCGAGGCGGCCTTCAGACGGCGCGTCGGCTCGGTCGCGAGCGGCAGCCGCTGGCCACGGATCAGATGGCGCAAGGTGCGCCATTCGTCGGCGGAAAGGGTGTCGAAATCGCGATGACGCAGCCGTTCTTCGGCGCTGAACGTGAGACGGGCGCGCAACTCGTGCTGCTCCGTTTCCTGCGGTGTGTTGCGATCCGGTGATGGCGGCACGCGGACCGCGAGCGCATCGGCAAGACGGTTGTTGCGTTTGGGCGGCGGCAGCCCATCGCGGACTTTCGGCAGCAGCAGCGCGCGCAGCTTGCCTTCCCAGTCGGGGTCGCGCCAGAACAGATCGAACGCGGCGTTGAACAGATCGCGTTCGTCGGGAGCGGACACCAGCAGCGCGGCAAGGGCGGCGCGCACGTCGTCGCGGCGGTCGAGGTCGATCCACTGCAACGCGGCGAGTGCGTCGACGGCTTGCGCGGGCGACATCGGCAAGCCCGCGCCGCGCAGCACGCGCACGAAATGGACGACGTTGCGGGCGAGAATGGGCATATCGTCGAGCGACGCGACCGGTGCGACCGGAGTCGTGCTTGAGGTTCGCATCTCTGTCAAACGCGTTTGTGACTCGGGGTCAACTGCGTCGCTGTCCAGCGCGTTCGGTCCGTTTGGCATGCTAACTATCCCGGAGTCGCGAGACACTGCGCGATTTGTGCGGCATCCACGCGCGCCAGATCGTCCTGATACTTGAGCAGCACGCCCAGCGTGTTTTGTACCGATTGCGGGTCGAGTTCCGTCACGGACAATGCTTCCAGCGCACGGCACCAGTCGATTGTCTCGGCGATGCCCGGCGCCTTGAATAGATCCATGCCGCGCAGCCGATGCACGAAATCGACCGCGCGCCGTTGCAATTGGGCCGATGTCTGCGGCGCCCGTGCAGCTACGATCTCCAGTTCGCGGTCGCGCTCGGGATAGCCGATCCATTGATACAGGCAGCGGCGCTTTAACGCATCGTGCACTTCGCGCGTGCGATTCGACGTCATGACGACGAGTGGCGGCTGCGCCGCGCGCACGGTTCCGTACTCGGGAATCGATACCTGGAAGTCGGAAAGCAGTTCCAGCAGGAATGCTTCGAACGGCTCGTCCGCACGATCTATCTCGTCGATCAGCAGCACCCGCCGCGCGTCGGGATGGTTTTCATCGGGCATCAGCGCCTGCAGTAGCGGGCGCTTGAGCAGGAATTCACTGCGATACAGTGTGTCGTTGTCGGGACGCTCGCCGGCGGCTTCGGCAAGCCGCAGCGCCATGATCTGCCTCGGGTAGTCCCACTCGTACAGGGCGCTGGCCGTGTCGAGCCCCTCATAGCATTGCAGCCGCAACATCGTTGTGCCGAGCATACCGGCTGCCGCTTTCGCGAGTTCGGTCTTGCCGACGCCCGGCTCACCTTCGACGAACAACGGCCGCTCCATGCGCAACGCGAGATACAGCGCGCTCGCCAGTTCCCGGCTGGCGAAATAGCGCTGGGCCGCGAGTTGCGCGAGGGTGTCATCGATCGAAGCTGGCTGCATGATGGTCCTGACTGTGCGCGCGCGTGCTTGGCGGTGAAACGTGACGCGCATGGAGCGCGATGCGAACGGGCGCGCGTGGAGCCGCCTGGTTGCCTGTATTGGGGAAGAAGGCTGACGTGCGTCAAGAACACGCCAGCCCGTAGATAGCAAGGATCCCTAAGCGTTAGCCTTGGTTACGGCGCGAGCGGCCAGCACCGGGATCAGATGCGCACGGTACTCGGCGCTCGCATGCATGTCCGTGTTGAGGTTGGCGGATGACACGCTGACCGCGCGCGCCGCGTCCGGCGTGAAATCCGCCGACAGCGCGTTTTCCAGCTCGGGCACGCGAAATACGGAAGGCGCCGCGCCCGTCACCGCGACGCGCACGCCGTTCGCGAATTTGGCAACGAACACGCCGACCAGCGCGAAGTGCGACGCGGGATTGCGGAATTTCTCGTACGCCGCACGCTCGGGCACGGGAAACGTCACAGCGACGATCAACTCGTCGGGCGCCAGCGCGGTCTCGTACATGCCGACGAAGAAGTCGCTTGCCGCGATGCGCCGCCGATCCGTGACGATGGTCGCGTCCAGCCCCAGCGCCGCCGCCGGGTAGCAGGCAGCCGGATCGTTGTTGGCGAGCGAGCCGCCGATCGTGCCGAGCGCGCGCACCTGGCGATCGCCGATATGGGCGGCGAGTTCCGCGAGCGCAGGCAACACGCCCCGCAGTTGCGCGTGATCCGCGACGTCGGCATGACAAACCGCCGCGCCGATCGTCACGGTGTTCGCGTCGACGCTGATCGACTTGAGCGCGGCAATCCGCGTCACGTCGACCAGTTGCGAGGGCTGCGCGAGACGCAGCCGCATGGTGGGCAGCAGGCTTTGACCGCCGGCGAGGAACTTCGCGTCGCTGTCGGCGGCGACGATGGCGGCGGCCGCTTGCGGATCCGTCGCGCGTTGATACTCGAATGAATACATGTCGAATGCTCCGCTCAGGATCTCAGTGGGGTTGCGCGGCCGCGTGAATCGCGGACCACACGCGATGCGGCGTCGCCGGCATTTGCAGATCGGTCACGCCGAGCGGCGCGAGCGCGTCGATGATGGCGTTGATCACCGCGGGCGGAGAGCCGATCGCGCCGGCTTCGCCGCAGCCTTTGACGCCCAGCGGGTTGTGCGTGCACGGCGTTCCCTTCGCGGTTTCGACGGTGAAGTTGGGCAGGTCGGAGGCATGCGGCATCGCATAGTCCATGTACGAGCCGGAAAGCAGCTGGCCACTATCGTTGTCGTACACGCAGCGCTCCAGCATCGCCTGGCCGATACCCTGAGCGAGCCCGCCGTGCACCTGCCCTTCGACGATCATCGGGTTGATCACGTTGCCGAAATCGTCGACCGCGGTGAACTGCTGGATACGGCACACGCCCGTCTCCGGATCGACTTCCACTTCGCAGATATACGCGCCCGACGGATACGTGAAGTTGGTCGGATCGTAGAACGCGCTTTCTTCGAGGCCCGGTTCCAGCACGTCGAGCGGGTAGTTGTGCGGCACATACGCGGCCAGCGAGATTTCGGCGAATCCCTTGGTGCGGTCGGTGCCCGCGACGCGGAACACGCCGTCCTTGAACTCGATGTCCTCGGCCGCGGCTTCGAGCAGGTGCGCGGCGATTTTTTTGGCCTTGGCTTCGATCTTGTCGAGCGCCTTCATGATCGCCGTGCCGCCCACCGCGATCGAGCGCGAGCCGTAGGTGCCCATGCCGAACGCGATGCGGCCCGTGTCGCCGTGCACGATCTCGACGTTCTCCAGCGCAATGCCGAGCCGGTCGGCGACCACTTGCGCGAACGTGGTCTCATGCCCCTGGCCATGACTGTGCGAGCCGGTGAACACGGTCACCGAACCGGTCGGATGCACGCGCACCTGACCGACCTCGAAGAGACCGGCGCGCGCGCCCAGCGCGCCGGCGATGTTCGACGGCGCGAGGCCGCACGCTTCGATATAGCACGAGTAACCGAGGCCGCGCCGCTTGCCGTTCTTTTCGGACTCCTGCCGACGCACAGCGAAGCCTTTGACGTCGGCCAGTTCGAGCGAGCGCGCGAGGATCGTCTCATAGTCGCCGGTGTCGTAGGTGAGTCCGACCGGCGTCGCGTACGGGAACTGGCGGATGAAATTGCGGCGGCGGATTTCCGCGGGATCGATCTGCATCTCGCGCGCCGCCGTTTCGACCAGACGCTCGACCACGTAGGTTGCTTCGGGGCGCCCCGCGCCGCGATAGGCATCCACGGGAACGGTGTTGGTGAAGACCGCTTTCACTTCGGCATAGATGGCGGGCGTCGCGTACTGCCCGGCGAGCAGCGTCGCGTACAGGATGGTCGGCACGCATGACGCGAAAGTCGACAGATACGCGCCCATGTTCGCGGTGGTATGGATGCGCATCGCGAGGAACTTGCCCTGCGCGTCCAACGCGAGTTCGGCTTTCGTCACGTGATCGCGGCCGTGCGCATCGGAGACGAACGCTTCAGAACGTTCGGCAGTCCATTTGACCGGGCGGCGGATCTTCTTCGAGGCCCACGTGAGCGCCACGTCTTCGGCGTACAGAAAGATCTTCGAGCCGAAGCCGCCGCCCACGTCCGGCGCGATCACGCGCAACTTCGATTCCGGCAGCGACAGCACGAACGCGGCCATCAGCAGGCGCTCCACGTGCGGATTCTGATTTGCGACATAGAGCGAGTAGCTGTCGTCCTGCACCGAGTAGCTCGCGTTGACCGCGCGCGGTTCGATGGCGTTCGGGACCAGCCGGTTGTTGACGATGTCGAGCGTAGTGACGTGCGCGGCTTGAGCGAACGCGGCGTCGGTCGCGGCTTTGTCGCCGTGGCCCCAGTTGTAGCAGACGTTGTTGGGCGCTTCGTCGTGAACGGCGGGCTGGCCCGGGTCGTCCGCATGCGCGGTGTCGACCACGGGCGGCAGCACGTCGTAGTCGACCTCGATCAGTTCGACTGCGTCTTTCGCGGCCTTGATCGAATCGGCGATCACGAGCGCGACCTGATCGCCGACGTGGCGCACTTTGGTATGCGCGATGATCGGGTGCGGCGGCTCGTTCATCGGCTTGCCGTCGGTGCTGTGGATCAGCCAGCCGCACGGCAGGCCGCCCACCTTGTCCGCGGCCATGTCCGCGCCGGTGAAGATTCCGACCACACCCGGCGACTGCTTCGCTGCCGTCGTGTCGATGCTGTTGATCTTCGCGTGCGCGTGCGGCGAGCGCAGGAACACCGCGTAGGTTTGCTGCGGCAGGACGATGTCGTCGGTGTACTGGCCGTTGCCGGTCAGGAACCGGTAGTCTTCCTTGCGTTCGACGGAAGCGCCGATGAGGTGGGTGTCGGGTGCGTTCATCGTCGGCTCCTCAGGCGGTGGCCGGCGCGGTGGCCGCTGGGTTCGCATCGGCCGTGGCCGTGCCGGACGACTTCATGCCTTGCGCCCCTTCGAGCACCGCCTTGACGATGTTGTGATAGCCCGTACAGCGGCACAGATTGCCGTCGAACTGGGCGCGCACGTCGTCGCTGGTGAGCTCGGGCTGGCCCGCTACAAGCGAGATGGCACTCATCACCATGCCGGGTGTGCAGAATCCGCACTGCAATCCGTGGCAATGCTTGAACGCGGCTTGCATCGGATGCAGCGCACCGTTTTGCGCTATCCCTTCGATGGTCGTCACGCTGGTGCCATCGGCTTGCACCGCGAGGATGTTGCACGATTTGATCGCGCGGCCGTTCAGATGAACGGTGCATGCGCCGCACTGCGCGGTATCGCAACCGACGTGCGTGCCGGTGAGCCGGAGTTGATCGCGCAGGAACTGGACAAGTAGGGTGCCGGGGTCGACTGAGGCGCTGATGGGCGCGCCGTTCACCGTCAGACTGATGCTGATCGCCATGAAGTGTCTCCATTTGTCGACCGGAGTTTGCGCTTTAGCGCTTACTCCGGTCCCATGCGACTTGTAGCGGTCGACCGGAGTTTGCGCTTTAGCGCTTACTCCGGTCCCATGCGACTTGTAGCGGTCGACCGGAGCTTGCGCGTGGTTGCCTACTCCCGTCTCATGCAAGCCAATTGCTGATGGATGAGACCGGACCTTTGTCTTTTCTTGCCTACAGCTGCCTGCTCGTGGGTCCGATACGGGTGCTGCGGTTTTTATGAGTCTGCCGAAAAGTAAAGCACAAATCGATCGGGCGCGCTATGAGGGGAAGTGTGCTCGCGAGCGAGGCGCAACTAAGCATCGACCTCGCGCGGCGTGAGATGGCGGAAACGGCGGATGTTCTGGGCGATATTAACTAGTGCAACGAAGCACTAACCCATGGCCGTCGACAAAAACGGCCAGCAGATTCGACGAGTGGCCGCGTCGGCGCGCGAAGCGCCGACGCGATGGCTGCATCGTTGAAGGTGTCCACCTGGGACAGATCGCTTTCCGGCAAACAACCGCTCGCCGAGGAAGAGAAGCTCAGTTCGCCAACTTCGAATTGCGGCGCGAATATCCAAAATAGATAACCATGCCGATCAGCAGCCAGACCACGAAGGCCGCCCACGTCACGCCCTGCAGATTGATCATCAGGAACAGACACGACGCCACAGCGAGAACCGGCACCACTGGCACACCGGGGCAGCGAAAGGCCCGCGGCAGGTCCGGATGCGTCTTGCGCAACACCAGCACGGCGATGGACACCATCGAGAAGGCGGCCAGGGTGCCGATGTTGATCAGTTCGGCCAACACATTCAACGGCACCAGCGCGCCGATCAAGCCGAAGAAAATTCCCACCAGCCACGTCGAGAAGAACGGTGTTGCAAACCTCGGATGCAAGCGCGACAGCCGCGCCGGCAACAGGCCGTCGCGCGACATGGCGAAGATCACGCGGGTCTGGCCATACGCCATCACCAGAATCACGGTCAGCATGCCGAGCACGGCGCCGAGGTCGATGAAGCCCGCGACCCACGTCTGCCCCGCCTCCTGCAATGCATACGATACCGGATGCGAAATGTTCGCGAACTTGGCCGACGGCACGATGCCCGTCACCACCGCGGCCACCGCCACGTACAACACCGCGCACACCCCGAGCGACGCGATGATGCCGATCGGCAGATCGCGCTTTGGATCTTTCACTTCTTCCGCCGCGGACGACACCGAATCAAAGCCGATGAACGCGAAGAACATGACCGCCGCCGCGCCGAACACGCCGTTCCAGCCATTGGGCATGAACGGATGCCAATTGGCCGGCGTGACGTGGAACACGCCCACGGCGATCACGAGCAGCACTACGGTCACCTTGATCGCCACCATGATGTTGTTGATTCGCGCGGACTCGCGCACGCCGACGGACAACAGCGCGGTGATCGCCATCATCACGAGGAACGCGGGGAGGTTGAAGAACGTCTCGTGGCCGGGCAGCGCGCCTGGCGCCGCGCTCAGCGCGACGGGCAAGGAGACGCCGAAGCCCGCCAGCAACGATTGCAGATAGCCCGACCAGCCGACCGACACCGCCGAGGTGGCGAGCCCGTATTCGAGCATCAGGTCCCAGCCGATGATCCACGCGGCCAGCTCGCCGAGCGTCGCATAAGAGTACGTGTAGATGGAACCCGCCACTGGAATGGTCGACGCGAACTCGGCGTAGGCTAGTGCAGCGAAGCCGCAGGCAACCGCGGCGATCAGAAACGAGACCATCAGCGCCGGACCCGCCTGCACGGCGCCCGTGCCGGTCAGCACGAAAATGCCGGTGCCGATGATGGCGCCGACACCGAGGAAAGTCAGGTCGAGCGCGCCCAATGCTTTCTTGAGGCCGGCGTTCCGGGCGCTCGCGGCGATCATGTGCTCGACGCTCTTTTTGCGAAACAGGGACATTGGCGGGGATCTCCAGTAGTGCACGCGCGTTGCGCGCCGAATGTCGGGAAAGCGCGCAATTTTAGCGGATGCTCGCTGCCGCCTGATTTTGGGATGACGAGCGCGCGGCCCCAGCGGCGGGCGGAAACTCCCGGCTGAAAGCGCTTCGTATTAGGGGGTTATGCCTAGGAAGCGTTATGGCAGATACGCTTTCGCTCGATTGCGCAAGTACAGAGGAGGGATTCGCTCTCTTGCTGGCTTGCCGGCGACGGCTGGCGGCGAGCCACTCGGCGGGACACGACGCGGGGCGACGACGAAAGCGGGCGGCGAGGCGAGCTCAGCCCGCCATCGCGGGATTCAGATCGATGAGCCGGTTGCTCATCACGTAGAAAGTCAGCTCGGCGTTATTGCGCAGCTTCATTTTCTCGAGCAGCCGCGTGCGGTACACGCTGACCGTCTTCACCGACAACGACAGCGCCGCCGCGATATCCGTGAGCCGTTTGCCCGACGCGAGCATGCACAGCGTTTGATATTCCCGATCGGAGAGCTTTTCGTGCGGCGACTGCTCGCCGTCGAACGATACGTAGTCGGCCAGCGCTTCGGCCATCGCGGGGCTCACGTATTTGCGGCCCGCCGCCACCTGCTGGATCGCGCCGATCATCTGCGCGGCGTCGACCGTTTTCGACAGGTAGCCGGACGCGCCTGCCTTCAGCGCGCGCACCGCGTACTGGTCCTCGCGGTACATCGAGAACATCAGCACGGCCACGCGCGGCGCCTTGCGCTTCAAACGCTTGAGCACTTCGACGCCGTTCATGTCGGGTAGCGAGATGTCCAGCAGCACGACGTCGTAGCCGTGCTGGCCGACTGCGTCGAGGACTTCGCCGCCGTTCTGCGCTTCATGCACTTCGCGCGCCGCGCCGCGGTCGAGCAGCAATTGGCGCACGCCCTGGCGAACCACGGCGTGGTCGTCGGCGATCAGGATGCGCAGGCTCATGACGGCGCGGTCACGATTGCAGTGCGCGCCGTTCGGCGCTGGGCGTCTGCGCGAGCATCGCGTCCCACGCAAAGCGCGCCTGCAACAGCGTTCCGCGTGGCGCGTCGGCGCTACCCGGTGCGCCGGCGCGGCGGGCGCGGATGCGCAGCGCGCCGTCGAAGGCGGCGCACCGCGCTTGCATGCCGCTCAGCCCGAAGTGGCCGTGGCGCGGAGTGCGGGCGTTGGCAGTGAACCCGATGCCGTCGTCGCTGACGAGCAGCGCGAGATGACGCCGGCTTGTCTCGATTCGCACGTCCGCCGATTGGGCGCTCGCATGCCGGGCGACGTTGTTCAGCGCTTCCTGCGCGACGCGGAATACGGCCAGCGCCGCGTCGGCTGGCAGGCGCGCGAGACGCGCGTCGGCTGCGCAGACGAAATCTGTGCGCAACTGGGTGCGAGCGGCGAAGTCGGCTGTCCAGCGCGACAGCGCGCCCGCGAGATCGATTTGCGGAAATGGCGCCTGCAGTTGCGTGATGGCCTCACGGCATGCCGCATACACGGCGTCGAGCGAGCGGTTGGCTACCGCGAGCGCGGCGGCGCATTGCGACGGCGCGTCGGCGGGCAACCAGGTTTCGACGCCCGCCAGCGCGAAGCGCGTCGCGGTCAGTTCGGACCCGACCCCGTCGTGGAGTTCGCGCGCCACATGACGGCGGGCGTCTTCCTGCGCCCGCACGAGTTCCGCCGACAACTTGCGCACCTGCGCGCGCAGCCGCGCAAGCTCGCGTTCGGTCGACCGCGACGGGGCGTCCAACCCGTCACGAGCCACGGATGGAGAAAAGGGGGTGTACAACGGATGGGCGGCCGGCGTATCCATGAGTTGGCCCCTCAGGAAGTCCTGTGCATGGCAAAACGCGTGCACATCAGTGGCGCGAAGAGGGAAGAACGCATGCGAGTCTCAAGCCTCCCGGGTGGTCGTCACGCGTTGCGTAGACGGCAAAACGCTATGGTGCAAAGTAACGAAAGTTACATCCTGTAACACGTAGCCGGCTGGCTAAAGGCGCGTCGCTTTCGCTATTCATGCGCCGCGATGATATCGCAAAAAAAGAAAGACTGCAGTCCAGCCAAGGCTTAGCGCGAACTTTTCACCCAAAGGTTCACGTTCGCAGCGGCTTCCTTTTGTAGGAAGAAAACCGACACCGAACGTCCGCGGCCGCGCGAAATTGTAACGGCCAACAAAAAAAGGAGCCCGGTGGCTCCTTTTTGCTTGGCGGCCCGCGCCGCCCAAAAACGGTACGTCGCTCAGCCGACGAACGCCTTTTCGACCACGTAATGGCCCGGCGCATTATTGCTGCCTTCCTCAAAGCCCAGGTCGTCCAGCAACTTCCGCGTATCACGCAGCATGTGCGGGCTGCCGCACAGCATCACACGGTCGTCGTCCAGCGAAAATCCCGGCACGCCGAGGTCGGCGAACAGCTTTTCGGTTTCGATGAGTTCGGTGATGCGGCCGCGGTTGTGGAATGCTTCGCGCGTGACCGTCGGGTAGTACAGCAGCTTTTCCTGCACCAGTTCGCCGAGGTGCTCGTGCGCGGGCAGATGGTCGGTGATGTATTCCTTATACGCGAGTTCGTCGACGAAACGGCAGGTGTGCGTCAGCACCACGCGCTCGTAGCGGTCGTAAATGTCGGGGTCCTTGATGATCGACATGAACGGCGCGAGGCCAGTGCCGGTGGACAGCAGCCACAGCGTCTTGCCCGGCAGCAGGTTGTCGGCCATCAGGGTGCCGACCGGCTTCTTACCGATCAGAACTTCGTCGCCGACCTTCAGGTGCTGCAGCCGCGATGTGAGCGGGCCGTCCTGCACCTTGATGCTCAGAAATTCGAGGTGCTCTTCGTAGTTCGCACTAGCGAGGCTGTAGGCGCGGATCAGCGGCTTGCCGTCGACTTCGAGGCCCACCATCGTGAACTGGCCGTTCTCGAAACGGAACGACGGATCGCGCGTGCAGGTGAAGCTGAAAAGCGTATCGGTCCAGTGATGGACGCTCAGGACGGTCTGTGAGTTCAGGTTGCTCATGGCTTCTTGGATAGTGCGAAAACAAAGGCGGCCAGTCGTTTAGCCGGCCGGCACGGCAAGGGCGATGCTGCGCTAACCCGTGATTGGCGTCACGCGCAATCCGCCATTTTACCGCGACCGCTGCCGGAAGACGGCGGCGCGTCGGTTGAGCGTGGTGAAGCGGGTTGCCGCACCGGCAAAGTGTGGGCGCCGGCTGTCGGCACGACGGACGCCGCGAACGACGTTGGCGTGGATGCGGCCGCGCTTCAGCAAGGGGTACGGCGATGGGCGAAACCGGCGCGGGGCGGCTGTGATCGGCCGCCCGGCATGGACCGGACCGGCGCGCCGCGGGGGCAACATGCTGGGGATGATACCGAAAGCCGGCGTGCACTGCAGCATTGACCCTGCTAATAAAACTGGCAAGCGCCAGCGGGCGGAAGGGGCTGGGCGGGAAATGCTCGGGTGCGGTGGGTGCCGCGCACTTTGAAGGGCCGCGTCACGTGGATGGCGTGGTTTTGGTACACAGACCCGCTCGTACGCCGACACCGTAGCGATGTGGCGCGCCTACGCAGAGGTGCGGCCGGCCCATCCCGGGCCGCATCACACGGTCGACGCGCGGCATGGCGGCCTGTCGCCCGAGGCGTTCATTCTCGACCATACCGTCGCCACCGCAACGCGCGAGGTAACCACTGCCTGGCCCGAACACTGTCGCTCGACGATGGCCGCCGCGGCGCAATCCAGACCCGCCGCCGCGCTCACTCCACCCGCAAGCGCGCCATGTACGGCAAATGATCCGATAGCCACGCGGTTTCCTGCGTCGGCTGGATCCACTCGATCGGCCGCATACCGCGCACGAACATCTTGTCGAGCGCAAGCGTCGGCGAGAAAGCAGGGAAAGTGCGCCCCGACTCGCCGAGCAGCGTTGCCACTTCGTGCAGGCCATGTTCGCGAAAAAGCGGCACGGAGTCGTTGCGCCAGTCGTTGAAGTCGCCGGCCAGCACCAGCGGACCGTCGGGCGCTTCCTTCTCGATCCAGTGTGCGATCCAGTTCATTTGCCGCAAGCGCGCCGGCCGCGTGAGCGCCAGATGCGCGCACAACAGCGTGACGGAATGACCAGCGAAGGTCGCCCGCGCCACCAGCAAGCCGCGCTTTTCGAAGCGATGCGCGGAAATGTCCCAGCGTCCGCCCAGATCCAGCGGATGCGGGGACAGAATTGCATTGCCGTGCCGCCACGACGGCTTGAACACGTTGGGGCCGAGCGCCACTTCGAGTTCGAGCGCGCGGGCGATCTCCGTGGCCTGGCAGTGCCAGACATCGTTCAGCGGATCGCCGATCGGCGCGCCGAAACTGCTCGCCAGCACAGGCCCCGGCATGCGCCGCGCCATCGCTTCCTGCAAGAAATAGGCGTCGGCGTGAGTCGACTGGACCCAGCGCTGCATGGCCTGCCAGGCCTGAAAGCCGAGCGGTGTGCGACCTTTGTGAAGGTTCCAGCTCACCGCAATGAAATCGTTCGGCGCGAGGTTCTCGCGGATCAATTCTTCTGGGTTTCGCATGCCGCGTTATCCACGTGTTCTGTTTGAAGGCTCCGGTCGCGCGCGTCGATCGGCCGCGGGCATCGCCCATCGGTTCGGGCGTCGCACTCGGCCGTGATCAGTTTGCATTGCTGGGGCTGTCCGCGAGGCTCGCACGCACGCGGTACACCAGGTTCGGATCTTTGTCGATGAGGGTCCAGCTCGCCCATTGACCAGGCGTGAGCATCAGGCCCGGATGGCTCGCGTTCACCTCGCGCGGCTGCGGCGGGAGCTTGCAGCCAATGCTGGTTTGTCGCGCGGCGTCGTCCTCGAGCGTCTGCTGGGTGTCAATGGACAGCGTGATCTCGCTCGCGTCGGCCCGCAGCGGCGAGACCGTCAGCGTGCGCGACAGATCCAGGCTGCCGGCCGGCTGGTCTTTACAGCCGACGTTATGCTGCACCGTCCGGTGATGCGTATCCGTGCGCGCCTGGCCGACGGTGGCGGTGCCGTCGAATGAATCGATCTGCTGTCCGTCGCGCATCACCTGCAACTGCCATTGCACGACGTGCTGTGCCGGCGGTTGTTGCGCGTTCGCGAGCAACGAAATGCCAAGCATCACGGCGACGACACTGGTTTTCCACATAGCAGGATCTCCGGCATTACCTCAACCCGAATAGTCAGAGAGCCATCTTACCCCCAATGACTGCGACGCCTTTCTGACAGTTCGAGCCGGGGCGGGTTCAGCAACAATACGTTGCAGATGCGGTCGACAGGCGCACGAAACAACCGGTGTTAGCAGCACAGCCGCAGGACTGCTGGCTTGCACGCGACAATGCCGTCGCTACACTGGACTTGAAACGGCGCCCACCAGGCGCCGACGCAGCAGGGCCAGCCAAACGGGGTGAGCGATGACGACAGCAATGGTCAAACAGGAAATCGCCGTGGCGTCTTTCAGTCGGGTGTACGACCTCGATCAGGTCGAAACCGCATTGAACGATCTCGGCGAGGGCGCGAACGAGGCGCTACGCGCAACATACGAAAAAATGCTGAAGACCGGCAATATGCGCTTTTGCGTGAAGCCGAACCGGATGCCGTCGATCGACGATCTGATCGACGCGCTACCCAATTTTTCTGTCCCGCTCGACGACATTCGCAAGCAGGTCGCACTGTGCCTGGAAAGCGAAGACCGGCTCGAACTGATGCCGATTCTGCTGCTCGGCGATCCAGGGATCGGCAAGACGCATTTCGCCAAACAGTTGGCACGCCTGCTCGGCACCGCTTACCAATACGTGGCGATGAGTTCTTTGACGGCCGGATGGATTCTGTCGGGCGCGTCGTCGCAGTGGAAGAACTCGAAGCCCGGCAAGGTGTTCGATGCGCTCGTGAACGGCAGCTACGCGAACCCTGTGATCGCCGTCGACGAAATCGACAAGGCCACCGGCGATTCGCAATACGATCCACTCGGCGCACTCTATGCGCTGCTCGAACACGACACCGCACAGAGTTTCATCGACGAATTCGCCGAAATTCCGATCAACGCGGGCAACGTGATCTGGATCGCGACCGCGAACGACGAACGCTCCATTCCCGAACCGATCCTGAACCGGATGAACGTGTACGAGATTCCGCCGCCGGACCGCGACGGTGCACGGCGCATCGCGCAGGCCATTTATGACGAGATCCGCTCGGCGCATAACTGGGGCCTGCGTTTTCCCGAGACGCTCAGCGACGCCGCGCTCGATGCGCTGAAGCTGGCCTCGCCGCGTGAGATGCGTCGCGCGATTTTGAACGGCTTCGGTGCTGCGCGGATCGATGGGCGGGATAGGATCGAAGCCGGCGATATTCGGCTAGACCATGGAACCCGGCGAAAACCGATAGGTTTTTGAGGGGTTTACCCATCTCGCGCCCGCGAAAGCCGTCGTCGGACGGCTCTTCCAGGAAAAAGGCGGCGCGCTCTCGAACCCCAATGAATGCTGCGGCAATTATTGCTGTTGTAGAGATGTCAGGTCGGTTTGGGCTCGCGGAAGACGCCAAGCCGGCGGGCGGGCCGTTCGAGGCTAGCGGGCGTGAGAAGAACCGAGCGCTCCGACCATCGACGGCGTACACTGAGCGAATCTGGCCGCTACTGTTGACCCGTGTTCAGGACCGAATGCCCGCAGTCGTTTCGACGTGCGGGCATTTCTGTCTGTGCGGCGTCGTACCGTGTTGCGTGGCGGTCGCGAAACGGCAGGTGCGTTCGACAACGAGCGGTGTGCGGCACACGAGAGCCGCATGCTGTCTTTCTCTGTATTGCTGAACGAGGTAGCGCGCGGCGATGTCGGCCGCGTCAAGGGACATGGACCAAATCGAATGCGTAGTGATCGGCGCCGGCGTGATCGGCCTCGCGGTGGCGCGCGCGCTGGCGGCGCGCGGGCGCGAGGTGATCGTGCTGGAGGCCGCCGAAGCGATCGGCGTGGGCACGAGCTCGCGCAACAGCGAAGTGATTCACGCGGGCATCTACTATCCGCGCGGTTCGTTGAAAGCCACGCTCTGCGTGCGCGGCCGCGAGATGCTCTACGACTATTGCGCGGAGCACAACGTCCCGCATTCGCGCTGCGGCAAGTTGCTGGTCGCCACCGCGCGCCACCAGATTGCGCAACTCGAAAGCATCATGGCCAAGGGTCGCGACAACGGTGTGCTCGATCTGATGCGTATCAGCGGCGACCAGGCGCAAGCGCTCGAACCGGCGCTCGAATGTGTCGAAGCAGTGTTTTCGCCGCAGACGGGTATCGTCGATAGCCATCAGTTCATGCTGTCGCTGCAGGGCGACGCCGAACGCGATGGCGCCGTGTGCGCGTTTCATGCGCCGGTCGAGGCCATCGACGCGGGCAACGGACGCTTCGTCATTGCGGTGGGGGGCGGTGCGCCGACCACGATCAGCGCCGCGTGCGTGATAAACAGCGCGGGCCTGCATGCGAACGCGCTCGCGCGCAAGATTCGCGGACTCGATGCGCGTCACGTGCCGCCGCTCTACCTCGCGCGGGGCAACTACTTCAGCATCTCGGGGCGCGCGCCGTTCAGCCGCCTCATTTATCCGATGCCCAACGAGGCCGGGCTCGGCGTGCATCTGACGATCGACCTGGGCGGCCAGGCGCGCTTTGGTCCAGACGTCGAATGGGTCGATACGATCAATTACGATGTCGATCCGCGTCGCGCGGACGCGTTTTATGCGGCGATTCGCGCGTACTGGCCCGCGCTGCCCGACAACGCGTTGCAACCCGCGTATGCGGGCATCCGGCCGAAGCTTTCGGGCCCGGGTGAACCCGCCGCCGACTTCGTGATTCAAGGCCCGGCTGCACATGGTGTGCGCGGGCTCGTCAATCTGTTCGGCATTGAGTCGCCGGGCTTGACGGCGTCGCTGGCGATCGCGCAGCGTGTGTGCGAATTGAGCGGGCGCGCTTAACACCGCGAACCTGCGGTCGTACCCGTTCGTTTATCTCTATCATTTGAGGCATCACGGGCGGGCGCTTCATTGCTATGCTTTGGGACCGCTGTCGTTAGAACGGCGAGTCGTTCATATCAACGGAGTCCGTCCCCATGAAATCTTCCCGTCGTACGTTTTTGATCGCGAGTGTCGGTGTGGCGTCCACGTTCGCGCTGTCGCGCCAGGCTTTCGCCGATGCACCGAAAGTCGCCGAAACCGATCCGACCGCGCAAGCGCTCGGCTATAAGGAAGACGCAAGCAAAGTCGACAAAGCGAAGTTCGCCAAATACGCCCCGGGGCAGGCCTGCGGCAATTGCAGCTTCTTCCAGGGCAAGCCGACCGACGCATACGCGGGCTGTCCGATGTTCGCGGGCAAGCAGGTCGCGAACAAGGGTTGGTGTAGCGCGTATAACAAGAAGGCTTGATCGCGCGAGCGCGGCGCGCTCGCGAACCATCGCGTGGCCAGCGCATGCGGCGCCGTTTGGCCTAACTGCGCGCCTTCATTAACGGCGGCCGCTTGTCGAACCACGGGCGCGCGGCTTCCAGTTGCGCCGCCAGCCGCAACAGCGTGGCTTCGCCGCCGTCACGCGCGGCGAATTGCACGCCTACCGGCAGCCCGCGCGCATTCCAGTAAAGCGGTACTGACATCGCCGGCTGGCCGCTCAGGTTGAAGAGCTCCGTGCAGCCCGCCCACGCAAACGCCTTGTTCGATGCTTCCGTCAGCAGCTTCTTCATCAGCGATTCCAGCGGCATTGCGGTGACCGCCCGCATCTGCATGCGCTCGGTCGAAGTGGGCTGCATCTCGCCTATCTTGATCGGCGGCGCGGCAAGCGTCGCGCACAGGATCGCATCATAGCGATGCAGCAGATCGTCCAGGCGTTGGGTGATGCGACGCTGTTCTTCGAGCGCGGCAGGCAGGCCGCTTTCGCCAAGTTTGCGGCCGACATGCGCCATCGCCCACGTCGAAATTTCGAATTCGGTGCGCAGCGGTTTTCGGCCCGTGATGCGCTCGGCGTTCAACACCAGGTCTTCCGCAGTCACCGACCACAGCGTGAGAAACGCGTGGCGGACCGCCCCGAAATCGATCCCGAGGGACACCGGCTCGATGTTATGGCCGAGCGAGCCGGCGAGTTGCGCTGCGTCGTCGAGCGCGGCGCGCGCGTCGGGGGACAGTGTGGGCGCCAGCATCGCCTCCGTCACATAGGCGATGTTCAGCGGCATGCACGGCTCGCGCGTCGCGGCCAGGAAGGTGCCGGGTGCGCCCAGCGCTTGGGCGGCGTTGCCGCCCATAAGATCGAGCAGCACCGCACTGTCGCGCACGCTGCGGGAAATGGCGTGATCGATGCCGAGCTCCCCGGCGCTCGCGGGCGTCGCGCGCGGTACTCGTCCGCGCGACGGTTTGAGGCCGAACAGTCCGCAGCAGGAAGCCGGAATCCGGATCGAGCCGCCGCCGTCCGACGCATGCGCGAGCGGCACGATGCCCGCGGCGACGGCTGCCGCCGCGCCGCCGCTCGAGCCGCCCGGCGTATGGTCGAGATTCCACGGATTGCGGCAGGCACCAAATAGTTCGGGCTCCGTATAAGGCATCTGGCCGAGCTCGGAGGTGCTCGTCTTGGCAAAAATGTTGAGACCGGCGGCCTTCGCCAGCGCGACCACTGGCGCATCCTGGTCGGGAATGAAATGGCGGTAGTGGCGGCTACCCATCGCCATTCGCAGACCGGCGACGGGCGCGCCCAGGTCCTTGATCAGATACGGTACGCCGGCCAGTGCAGCTTGTGCACTGGTGCTTTCCGACCCGTTCGCGCCGTTACTCGCGCGGTTCGCGTCGTCGCGCGACGCGCGCTGACGGGCAGCGTCGTAGTCCTTCAGAACAATCGCATTGATCGCGGGATTGACGGCCTCCGTACGCGAGATCGCGATGTCGAGCAATTCCCGTGCGCTAGCCTGGCCGGTGCGCACCAGTTCGGCGAGGCCGATGGCGTCATGTGCGAGATAGTCTGAATGCACGACGGATGGTCCTCGCTATCGAGTGTGTTCTGCCGGTGGCTTATGGATGGATGCGATCGATTTGCGTCAAGGGGCTTTGCGTCGCCCGGGCTGGTCGTCACGCAAGTCAAAAGACGGCGTATGACAAACACGCCGTCTTTCAACAGAGTAACCGAGTTGAACACGAAGGTGACTCAGGGCGGATTCAAAATCGGCGGTCACCGTGCGTGAATAGAAGCCGTGGGCTGCTGAGTCCCTTTGGAGAGCCGCGTTACAGATGCTCGCCGAGGAACGTCAGCGTGCGGCCATGCGCGAGCGCGGATGCCCGCTGGTTATACGACCCCCGCTCCGAACAATTGAAGCCGTGATCGGCGTTCGGATAAACGTGGAATTCGACGTCGCTGCGACCCGCGAAGCGCTCCTGAACCTGGCCCACGTCCGACAGCGGAATGTGAGCGTCGAGTTCGCCGTAGTGGAACTGCATCGGCACCTTGACCTTCGCGGCCTGGTCGAGCCGATTCTGGATGCCGCCGCCGTAATAAGCGACCGCCCCGTCGACCGAGCCTTGCGCCGCGGCCAGATACGCGAGGAGGCCGCCGAAGCAGTAGCCGATCGCCGCAATCTTGCCGGTGACTTCCGGCATCGCGCGCAAGGCCGCGGCGGCTGCGCCGATGTCGGCCACGGCCTGGTCGACGTTGGTCTTTTGCATGAGTTCGATGCCCTTGTTGCGATCCGCGCCGTCATAGGTCAGTTCGACGCGCGGTTGCACGCGCCAGAACACGTCCGGCGCCAGCGCGACATAGCCGTCTTGCGCATACTGATCCGCGACCGAGCGGATATGCCCGTTCACGCCGAAAATTTCCTGAATGATGATGACGGCCGGACCGTTGCCGCCTTTGGGCAGTGCCAGATAGCCGCCGAAACTGTCGTTGCCGGCGGGAATGTCGATCCATCGGGAAGTCGTGCTCATGTTGTTCTCCGTTGACCCGCGCGATGTCGCGCAAAGTCGGTCTCAATAACCTGCCACAGGGCAAAAGTGCCTGAAGCGGGCGGTTAGTGTGCCATCAAAAGAAACGGCTTGCAGCGAGACCAGGCGCAGCTTCGCGGGCCATGCCGTGCGTCGCCATTCTCGTCGGGCGATTCAAACAATCTCGATAATTCATTTTTCCGCTGGGGCTCGCGCCGGTACAGTCATTTGGGTCGGTTTGGCTTTAGGCGAGCGTATCGCCGCAAAAGGAAACGATCATGACTGAAGACGGTTTTGCGACGCCGTTCGCGCGGCGTTTTGAAATGCGGGTGCCCGTCGTGCAGGCGCCGATGGCCGGCGGCGCCACCCCGCCGGAGATGGTGGCGGCCGTGTCGAATGCGGGCGGGCTCGGTTTCCTGGCGGGCGCGGCGTTGTCGCCGGAAAAGATCGCCAGTGAAGTCGCGGCGGTTCGCACGCTGACCGATCGTCCGTTCGGCGTCAATCTGTTCGTGCTCGAACCCGCCGCGCCGGACGATGCCACCGTGCGTCGCGCGCTCGAAGCGATCGATCCGCTGCGCGCCGATCTCGGTTTGCCGCCCGGACAACCGCTCGCACGCTATGCGCCGGATTTCCGCGCGCAGTTCGAAATGCTGATCGAATTGCGCGTGCCGGTCGCGAGCTTCACGTTCGGACTGCTTTCGACCGACGACGTCGCCCGGCTGCATGCACATGGGCTCTATGTGATCGGCACCGCGACGCACGTTGCCGAAAGCGTCGCGTGGCGCGATGCCGGCGCCGATGCGATCGTCGCACAAGGCGCTGAGGCGGGCGCGCATCGCGGCACTTTCATTGGCGCATTCGAAGACGCGCTAATCGGAACGATCGCGCTCGTGCCGCAGATCGTCGACGCGACCGGTCTGCCGGCGCTTGCCGCCGGCGGCATCATGGACGGCCGCGGCGTCGCCGCCGCACTTGCGCTGGGCGCGCAAGCCGCGGTAATGGGGACGGCCTTTCTCACCTGTCGCGAAAGCGCTGTCCCGCAGGCATGGAAAACCCGTGTGCGCGAGATGGCCGACACGTCGACGTCGGTCACGCGCGCGATCACCGGCCGCCACGCCCGCGGCATCCGCAATCCGTTGATGCAGCGCTTGAGCGACACCATCGACAAGATCGCGCCCTATCCCGTGCAAAATGCTTTGACGCAGGAGCTGCGTCAAACCGCGAGCCGCGCGCAAAACGGCGATTATCTTTCTCTCTGGTCGGGCCAGGGCGCGCCACTCGGCCGTGCACGTCCCGAAGGTCTCGGCGCGGCTGAACTCGTCGCGCAAATCGAACAGGAATGGCATGGCGCGACCGCACGGATCGCTGCTCTCGAACGCTGAACGGGCATCATCGCGGGCGCGTTTGCGAGCCGTTTCAGACGCGCCCGTTATTCAGGCATAAAACCCTTCGAATCGCCTATGGTTTTACCGGCGAAACTGTTGAACCGCGCACTTTGGAATAAAACCTCACCTGGCGGAAACCCGCATCGGTCGGCCCTTTCCAGCGAGTCGATCGAGTCCCGGCCCGCCTAGGTGGGATAAACGCTATTGGTGTTCATCCCACTTTCTTAAAAAAGTCCCACAAATTAATTTGTTCGCCTACACTTGCGCGCAAGTGCGGTTTGCCGTCTGTCACAAACAGTCCGGCAACCGTGCTGGCCAAGTGCATGAACGATGCAACCGGCGTGATCGTCCACGCGACTGAGCGACACGTGTTGGGGAAGCGGGGGCATAGGGCGATTACGTTGTTTTTGGGATCGAAACTGGAGACTTACATGAACATCAAGATTCAAAAGCTGTTGCCGATCAGCGCTGCGGCGATGCTGTTCGCAACGTTGGCAACATCGGCCGCGGCCGACACGGTCGTCAAGATCGGTCACGTCGCGCCGTTGACCGGCGGGATCGCTCACCTGGGGAAGGACAACGAAAACGGCGCGCGCCTGGCGGTTGAAGAAATCAACGCCAAGGGCCTGACGATCGGTGGCCAGAAAATTACGCTGCAACTCGATGCGCAAGACGACGCGGCCGACCCGCGCACGGCAACTCAGGTCGCCCAGAAGCTGGTCGACGACAAGGTCGTTGCAGTCGTCGGTCACCTGAATTCGGGCACGTCGATTCCGGCATCGAAGATCTATAGCGATGCAGGCGTCGTACAGATCTCGCCGTCGGCAACCAACCCGGCCTACACGCAACAAGGTTTCAAGACGACGTACCGCGTCGTCGCAACCGATGCGCAGCAGGGTCCGGCACTGGCCAACTACGCAGCCAAGGGCATGAAAGTGAAGAGCGTCGCGATCGTCGACGACTCGACCGCTTACGGGCAGGGTCTCGCGAACGAATTCGAAAAGACCGCCAAGTCGCTGGGCCTGAACGTGATGTCGCATGACGCGACCAACGACAAGGCCGTTGACTTCCGCGCGATTCTGACGAAGATCAAGGGCGAAAACCCGGATGCGATCATGTACGGCGGCATGGACGCCACCGGCGGCCCGTTCGCGAAGCAAGCCAAGCAGCTCGGCCTGCGCGCCAAGGTGCTGGCAGGTGACGGCGTCTGTACCGACAAGCTGTCGGATCTGGCCGGCGACGCAACCGACAACATCGTCTGCTCGGAAGCCGGTATGGCGCTCGAGAAGATGGCTGGCGGCGCCGCGTTCCTCGCCAAGTACCAAAAGCGTTTCGGTCAGCCGATCCAGATCTACGCTCCGTTCACGTATGACGCTGTGTACATCATCGTCGACGCAATGAAGCGCGCGAACTCCACCGATCCGGCGAAGATCCTCGCAGCGATGCCGGCCACCGACTACAAGGGTGTGATCGGTGAGACCACGTTCGACTCGAAGGGCGACCTTCAACACGGCGTGATCTCGCTGTACAACTACAAGTCGGGCAAGAAGACGCTGCTCGACGTAGTGAAGATGTAAATCCACGTGATCGAGGCCGGCTGATTCGCTGGCTTCGATTCGCAGGTTAAAAAGGCACGCGGGCTGTGAAGCTCGCGTGCCTTTTGTTTGTGGGCGCGGGAACGGCGCAGTGCGAGGCGAGAGCGCCGTACGCTGTGCGCGCCGTGCGCGCCATTCGCCGCGGCGATCCGGAGATCAGATTTTCAAACGCCGCAGCACCTTCGGCCCGACGACGGCGATCAGTGCGGAACACACCGCGACCACCGACAAACCGATGGTCAGATTGGTCAGCTGCGTCACCCCGCCGATGATCACGGGCCCGAGCAGCAGCCCGAAGTACGCCAGCCCCGCCACGTGCGCCAGCCCCTCGGCCGCGTGGATGCCCTTCACGCTGGCCGCCGCCGCGAACAGTACCGGCATCATGTTCGCGAGGCCAAGCCCGATCAGCGCGAAGCCCACGAGCGCAGCCGCGGAATTCGGCAGCAGCAGCGCGTCGACCATGCCGGCGCAGGCAAGCGTCGCGCTGATCATCACGAGCTGCGGCGCGCCGAAGCGGGCGCGCACGGCGTCTCCTCCAAAACGCGCCGCCGCCATGCCGCCGGAGAATGCCGCGTAGGCCGCGCTCGCTAGCGCTGGAGAGGCCCGCACGACGTCACGCATGTAGACCGTGGCCCAGTCGTACATCGCGCCTTCCGCGATCAGCGCGACCAGCGCCATCGTGCCGAGTGCCCAGAGTGCCGGCGAGCGCCAACGGCTCGCGCGCGGGGTGGCGGAGTCTGGGTGCTCGGCGTGCGGCACGTGCGGCAACACGGACGGACAAGCCATTACGAGCACGAGCGCGCTGGCCGCTGCAGCGAGCCCGAGATGCAGCGCCGGCGCCATCCCGCGCGACAGCAACGCCCCGCCGAGCGCCGCGCCGAACATCCCGCCGATACTGAACATGCCGTGCAACGACGACATGATCGGCTTGCCGATCGCCTTCTCGACGGCGCTCGCTTCGGCGTTCATCGCGACGTCGAGCGTGGCCATGCCCGCGCCGAAGAGCGCGAGCACGATCAGCAATATCCAGTACGCCGGCACGACCAGAATCAGCGCTGCGCATGCCGCCATCACGAGGCCGCCCGTCAGGCAGGCGCGGCGCGTGCCGACCCGGGCGATCCACGAAGCGGTGGTCACCATCGCGCCGATCGAACCGCCCGCCACGGCCAGTAGCGCGAACGAGAGCATGGCCGCGTTCAGGTGGAAGCGGTCGCGCACTGTCGGCACATGAACGCCCCAGGACGCGTACATCATGCCCGCGATGAAGAACACGGCCATCGTGGCGAAACGGGCGCGCTGCCGCGCGGTATCGGAAAGGTCGCGATGAGCGGCGGGAAGGACGGCGAATTCGGAGGTTTGGTGATCGGGCACTGAGATCTCGCGGGGGCTAGCGGATGAGAAAGCGCATCGAAAGGGAATTTTCGATTCTAGCGAAGCGTGCTGTCTTATGCTTGGGATGCCAGTGCAGGATACTGACGATTATTCGTTTTGAATGTGACTGGCGGCAGGCCGGGCCGGCGGGTCCTTCACGTCCGTCATGTTCGCCTGGCGCCGTTGACGGCCATCTACCGAGGTACACGCTCTTGAAGATCCCCGCTCACGCTCCGCTGCACCTGCTGCACACTGCGGCGGTCGGCACGCTGGCCACGCACGCGCGCCAGCCGGAAGGCTTTCCTTATCCGTCGATGTTGCCGTTCGCGCCGGACCCGCAGCATCGCCCGACGATTCTGGTAAGCCGGCTCGCCGAGCACACCCACAACCTGCACGCCGACCCGCGCGCGGGTTTTCTGGTGGTCGACGCACCCGAGGGCGACGTGCTCAGGGGTCAACGCGTCACGCTACTGGGCACCTTCGAGCAGGTCGAGCCGACGCCGCAAGTCGTGCAGCGCTATCTGCGCTATCACCCGGATGCGCAGCGGTACCTGGTTCTGGGCGACTTCAGTTTCTGGACGATGCGGCTCGAACGCTTGCGATATATCGGCGGCTTTGGCGCAATGGGATGGCTGGATGGCGCGGAACTCGACCTGTTGCCGCCGCTCGGCTTCGAGGAAGAAAACACGCTCATTGAAGAATTCGCCTGTGCCGACGTCGACCGCGGCGGAATTGAATTGCTCGGCATAGACCGCTATGGCGCGGACCTGAAACGGGATGGCTTGCGCAACCGGTGCATGTTCGACGGCGCCAAGCCGAACAGCGAATGCCTGCGCGCGTCGCTCGAAGCATGTATGCAAGGGCGCGCCAGTTGACTGGATTGCTATCGACGAAACGTGCTCCCTCCATAGTACCCAGCCGGAGGACGCTCGCTAGATTCCAGCGGTCCGCCTTGAAGCTTTCATCGCATGAAACCTTGATGCTTGATGATGATCTGATATTTCGTTTCTCGATTTGATCTTATAAACGCCGCCGCGCGCCGCCTTTGCACCCAAATGCGCAATCAGGTTTGAAAGGTGCCGCCCGGACTTCCTGCTATCGAAATTTCAGAAACACCTTCGAATTAATTTTGTGTCAGCGCTTTTGCGGCCTTTCTATTTTGTGTTAATCTCGCCATCAAATTCCGAGGCATGATCACCTTCAAAGGGCAAGCTGGCTTGAGACCGGCAGTCATTTAATCCAAACCATAAGGGAACCTATGTCTTCCTACAAGGAACTACTCGCGCAGCGCGAGAAGCTCGAAAAGCAGATCGAAGAAGCGAAGTCGCGTGAATACGCAGAAGTGTTGAATGAGATCAAGCAGAAAATGGCCGACTACGGCATCTCGCTCACTGAACTCGGCGGTGGCCGGGCAGCCAAGAACGTGAAAGCCGCTCGTCCGCGCGCCGGCGTTGCGCCGAAGTATCGCGACCCGGAGAGCGGTAGCACCTGGTCCGGCCGTGGCAAGCCGCCGCGCTGGATTGCGGGCCTCGATCGCGAAAAATTCCTGATCGACAAGTGATGCCTGCGGGCAGGCGAATACGCTTGCCGTCTTACAAATCGTGTGAAGGCATTGCGTCGGCGTGCTGAATGGCGCGCTGCCGCAGCCAATGGAAACCGCGTACCGGTCAAGGGCGCGGTTTTTTGTTTGCCGGCGCGGCATTGCGTCGCAGGTGATGGGCTAGTCGAAACGAGAATGCTTTTCGTTCAGATAAGCGGCTGATTTAAAAGGTTTTTTTTGGAGTCTGCGTGCTTGCTTTGAAGTCTGCCGAGTAGAATATAGGGATTGAACTTTCCCTCCAATTCTGAGATGCCTGCTGCCGCAGCCCAATCCGCCGAGAAACACCGCGTCGCGCGCAAAAGCACGCTTGCGAGTATTTGTCTCAATGCTGTGTTGATGACGCTGCAAATAGTGATCGGCATGTTCGCCCATTCGCAGGCACTTGTTGCCGACGGTGTGCATTCGCTTGCCGATCTGGTTTCCGATTTTGTCGTGCTGGTTGCCAATCGGCACAGCGGCGCGAAGCCCGATGCAGATCACAATTATGGACATAGCCGTTATGAAACGGTTGCTTCGTTATTTTTAGGCGCGTTGTTGATTGCAGTTGGCGTCGGTATGTTATGGCGCGCGGGCACGCGGCTCGCTGATCTTCAAAGCATTCCCGCGGTCCACGCGAGCGCGCTCGCCGTTGCCGTGCTGGTTCTGATTTCCAAAGAAAGCCTTTTTCGCTACATGCTGCGCGAAGCGCAGCGCGTGCGCTCCGCCATGCTGATTGCGAACGCATGGCATGCGCGGTCCGATGCGGGGTCGTCCCTGGTGGTGGCGATCGGTGTGGTGGGCAGCCTCGCGGGCGTGCGTCTGCTCGATCCCATCGCGGCGGCGATCGTCGGTTTCATGGTCGCGCGCATGGGCTGGATGTTCGGCTGGGACGCGCTGCAGGATCTGTCCGACCGCGCGCTCGACGAAAGCGCCACCGCCGATGTGCGAGCGCTTTTGCTTGCGACGCACGGCGTGCGGGACGTGCACGAGTTGCGCACGCGCAAGATGGGCGACTTCGCGCTCGTCGACGCGCACATCCTTGTCGATCCGCTCATCTCTGTGTCGGAGGGACACTACATTGCCGAGTCGGCGCGGCTGCGCGTCTTGAGCGACAGCCGCGTCCTCGACGCATTGATCCACGTCGATCCCGAAAACGATGCGGTGGCGCATCCGCCCGTCGACCTGCCGAGCCGGGAACGTGTGGTCGAAGAGGTCAACGCGGCGTTGGCGGGCGGCGCAATCAAAGCCACGGCGGTCAACATTCATTACCTGAGCACTGGGCTCGACGTGCAGATCGTGTTGCCGGCAGGGGCGTGTGGTGGCCAGGGCACCGGCGGCGCGGCGATTCCTGCACAGATCGATCTCGAAGCGCTCAAGCGCCGGCTGGGCGCCCGCAAAGTGGAGGTGCTGCGGGAAGTGGATGCGTCCACGGCACGAACGGGCATCGGTGGGGCGACATCGCCGCCAGGCGGTATGGCAAGCGCTCGCGGCAAAGCCGCGCAACCGCACAGCGCGGCTTGATTTCTCTTTCGGGCTTTAGCGCAGCACGAAACCGCGCCGCAGACGAACGCGCCAGCGCTACGGCGCGGAACGCATCACAGCGGCAATTGCGTATCGAATTTGATTTCCCGCAGTACGACGCTCGTGCGGACCTGCGCCACCGCCGGAATTTTGAAGATGCGTTCGTGCAGGAAGCTGTCGTACGCCTTGATGTCGGGCGCGACGATCTTGAGGATGTAATCGGATTCGCCGGTCGTGCTGTAGCACTCGGTCACTTCGGGGCACGTGGCGATTTCCCGTTCGAACTGCTCGACGCCGCCCTCGGTGTGCCGCGTCAGGTGGATATGCGCGAGCGCGCACACATGCAGTCCGAGCTTTTCCCGATCGAGCAGCGCGGTATAGCGCTGGATCACCCCGGACTGTTCCATGTCCTTGATGCGCCGCCAGCATGGTGTGCTCGATAGACCGACCTGATCGGAAATCTCTTGCACGGAGCGGCGTGCGTCGAGCTGCAGCAGGCGCAGGATCTTTTGTGAGAACGTATCGAGTGTCAACTGCGCCTCCGTTTGCGTCGCCGTATCAACGCATGGTAGAGGGCGCAAAAAAGAAACGCAATGTAAAACGGGCTATGCGAGGGAGATTACCTAATTTGCCGGTTTCCCCGTGATATTTTACCCTGCGTCGTCCCCTTCTTTCCCGACCGCGAGCAGGGCCGCCTGACTCGCGCGCAACTCCTTGAGCATGTTGCAGAAAAGCGCGCCCTGTTCGATCGCGTCGTCGAGTGCGACGTGGGTGTGCGGGTGATCGTCGAACCAGTGTTTAGGAAACCGCGGTTTGATGTTCTTGCGATAGGGCAGGCCAGTCATCGCGAACGCCAGCGTCTTGATGTCGAGCGCCGACCAGGAAAACGGGCAACGGCCGACAAACCGCATCATGTACCAAAACATATGGGTGAAGTCGAAACCGGCGGGCATCGCAACGAACACGGGCTTGCCCGGCAGTGCCTCGACCCAGTCGACGTAGGCCGTCAGCGCGGCCTCGGGATTTTGCAAGTCCTTGCGGCAGGCGGCCCACGCGTCGGGCTGCGTTTTCCACCACGCTTCCTGCACGGGATGCGGCCTCGCGCCCTCGAGCAGCTCCAGGTTGGCGGAGAACGTGGCGATCAGCCGCTTGTCCTCCGTGTACGCGGCGGACGCGAAACTCAGCATGGAATGCGGGCCCGGAATCGGGCCATCCGCTTCGACGTCGGTGCTGACGTAGATTTCGCTGCTCATGCTTGCACCCCGTCGGCCACATAGGGATTGCTACGGCGTTCCGCGCCGAAGGTCGAGGTGGGCCCGTGGCCCGGCACAAAGGTCACGTCGTCGCCGAGCGGCCAGAGCTTTTCGCGGATCGAGCGCAACAGGTCGGCGTGATTGCCGCGCGGAAAATCGGTCCGGCCGATCGAGCCGGCAAACAGCACGTCGCCCACCAGCGCGAGCCGGTGCGCGCGGCTGAAAAACACGATGTGACCGGGCGTGTGCCCAGGGCAGTGATACACCTCTAGCGTTTCGTCGCCGAAGCGCACCGTGTCGCCGTCGTGCAGCCAGCGGTCCGGCTCGAAGGCCTCGGCGGCCGGGAAGCCGAAGCGAGTGCTTTGATCCGGCAGCTTGTCCAGCCAGAAGCGTTCATCGGGGTGAGGTCCTTCTATCGGCACGCCATAGTGCGTGGCGAGCGTCTTGGCACCGGCGCAATGATCGATGTGGCCGTGAGTCAGGAAGACTTTTTCGACCGTGGCTTGTTGGCGCGCGATCTCGCCTTGAATGACGTCCAGGTCGCCGCCGGGATCGACGACGGCCGCCCGTCCGGTCGTCTCGCAAACGAGCAGCGAGCTGTTCTGCTGGAACGGCGTGACAGGGATCAAAGTGACTTTCATAGGTGACGGCGCCGCGGGAAAAACGTTGATTGTACCGGCCCCGCGCCGTCCCTCGCCGAGGCTTGGGAACGCGCGGCAGCGGGTCTTTCGTCTGCCTATTTTTGCGGCAAAGGTGAAAATTCATCAAAGTTTTCAGTTGCTTGCCATCTCAAAATTTTCTTTTGCGTATAATGAGCCCCATGCACAGGCAACTGTGATGTCACGCGGCGATGCGTCCCCATCAAAAATGGGGCCGCGGATCGCCATTCAAGTATGGGCTGTCGGTTTGTCGACGGCCATCAAGCATCGATGCGTTCGATGCACACGTCTTGCCCAGCCAGGCGCCGCGCGCCTGCAACGGACTTAACTGCCGTGACGCTGGGTGGGGCCTACGCCGCCGTTCCTGCGCGCTGAGTCACGCGCGCAAGAACGTGTTTGCCACGTTCGATGGCGGCATGTGGGGTCTGGTCAGGCTGCCGGGGACAGGTTGCGCCAGACGTGAAAATTAACCGTGCGGTAGCGGCTGAGTCAGCCGCATCCGGGCTTCTACGTACTGCGCTCGTCTGCGCGGCGCGTTGTCGTCCATTGCCGCCGGAGTCGCAGGCAACACGCTCAACTTCGCGTGATGCGGCTCGACATTGTGATTGCACGTCTTATGAAAACTCGGTTATCCCGCGGTCTAGGGACTCTTTTTGCCTTTTTTGTGCTGGCCGGCTGCGCCACGCCTCCGGGTGCCAGCGACATCTCCGCGAGCGACGCGCCGCGGAGCCTCAAAACAGCGCAAATCGTCTCTTTCGGACCGCAATCTTACGGTAGCGCGCCGGCCTCGAGCCCGACTACCCAAGCCACTCCATTGGCCGACGCCAAGCCGCTGACGGACGATGGCGGCGAGACGTCGGACTTTCAGCAGACCGGTCGGGCGTCGTGGTACGGGCGGGGCTTTCACGGCCGCCGGACCGCCAATGGCGAACGTTACGACATGCACGCGCTGACGGCGGCGCATCGGACGTTGCCGCTCGGCTCGTATGTGCGCGTGACCAATCCGGCCACGTCGCGCTCGGTCGTCGTGCGTATCAACGACCGTGGCCCGTATGCGCGCGGCCGCGTGATCGACCTCTCGATGGCCGCTGCAAACGCGCTCGACATGCGCCGTTGCGGCACGGCACGCGTGAAGATCGAAGGTTTGACGCAGCAGGAAGCCCGCGCCGAGATGAACGAAACGCTGGCATCCAACTCGACTTCGCGCTAACACACGATCAAGCGCCGCGCGGCACCGCGTCATGCATGTCGCTCTCGCAATAAAACGAAGGGCCGCGCAGTCGAAACTGCCGCGGCCCTTCGTTTGATCCCTCCGCTTCTATTCTTCGTCCGATTTCAGCGCCAACGCGCGCGTGTACAGCGCAGTGCGCGACGCCCCGGTGATGGCCGCCGCCACTTTCGCCGCGCTGCTCACCGTCAACTCTTCCAGCAGGATGCGCAGCAATGCGTCGTGGTCCTGTTCGCCGGCGGCTTGCGCCGACGCGCCTTCCACCACCAGCACGAATTCGCCGCGTTGCCGGTTGGGATCGGCGGCAAGCCACGTTGGCGCTTCGGCCAGGGTGCCGCGATGCAGCGCTTCGTGTAACTTCGTCAATTCCCGCGCGATCAGCAGCGTGCGCTCGCCGCCGAACGCGTCGGCCAGCGCCTGCACCGTTTCGACGATGCGATGAGGCGCTTCGTAGAACACCATCGCGTGCGGATGGCTGACGAGCGACTGCAACGCCGCCGCGCGGGCCTTGGCCTTCGGCGGCAGGAAGCCGAGGAACGAGAACGTCGCGACCCAGTCGCCGGCCGCGCTCAAGGCGGTCGCGAGCGCGCTGGCACCAGGCAGCGGAATGACCGGGAAACCGGCTTCGCGGACTGCGTCGACGAGTTTTCCGCCGGGGTCCGAAATGCCCGGCGTACCCGCATCGGACACGTAGGCGACCCGCTCGCCTGCCTGCAGATGCTCGATCAGTCGCAGCGCCGCGGCTCGCTCGTTGTGCTGGTGCACGGCGACGAGCGGTTTCGAGATGCCGTAGCGTGCGAGCAATTGACCGGTGTTGCGGGTGTCTTCCACGGCGATGCGGTCCACCAGTCCGAGCACATGCAACGCGCGCAGCGTGACGTCGGCGATATTGCCGATCGGCGTAGCCACCACGTACAGCGCGGCGGCGGGGTACTGCTGCCCCTGTGCGAGTTCGGAAAGAGGAGTCATGAGGCGCTAGACGCAAACAGACGGAAATGAGGCCGCCATTGTGCCACGCGGGGTTGCGCAGCCCGGGCGGCGGCCGCGATTGCGGCGGTAGTGGTGCGGATAGCTGATGAGTCGAAGCCAGCGCAGAAGCGCGCGCGGCAGACTGCCATCGGGGCCCTGCACGGCGGTGATAACGACAACTGAGTGGAGGGCGGTGTTGGAGAGGAAAGCAGGAACTGCGTCGGAGACGCAGCCGGAGACAGCGCCGAGAATCGAACACGGCATCGCGCAAACGACGGCGCCAATGCCACCTGTGCTGCCAATGGCGGCGAAAACGGCGCACGAAATCGCGCAGCGGCCGGCGCCGGTAGCTCCTGCACCGCGGACAGCGCCGAGACCCGCGCCGCGGATTGCGCCCGCGACGGCAGCGGTTACAACGTCGCCGCCGATACCGCGAACCGGTGCGTCAAAAAGCATTCCGAAGACAGCGCCATCTACCGCATTCCCAACTGCCCCGACAACCCGTTCCGCCGCGCTCCACAACTTTTCCCGACCCACTGGGTCCAAACTCGTCGGCGCGGCTTTCGAGTTGCGTGCGCGTGAATTTCTGCAGCGCCAACGCTTGCGCTTCGTTGCGCATAACGTCTCATGCCGGGGTGGCGAGATCGACCTGGTGATGCGCGACCGCGACGGCGCACTCGTATTCGTCGAAGTCCGTGCACGCGCGCAGCGTCGCTATGGCGGCGCGGCGGCGAGCATCGGGTGGCACAAGAAGCAGCGCATCGTGCGCGCGGCGCAGCACTATCTGGCAACTCGCAGTGCTGCCTGGCGAGATCAGCCCGCGTGCCGTTTCGACGTGATTGCGTTCGACGGCGGCAGGCTCGTCTGGTTGCGCGACGCGTTTCGCGCCGACGAAGTCTGACGCAATGCGCGGAGAACGGGTGTGAGTACGATAAACTTGCGCTCGCGTGTGAGCCGTCGAGCCACGCCGACAACTCGGGGAAGCCGTGCATTTCACGATGGTTTTGCGTCGACGCACACCTTGTCGGCCGCGCTCATCGGCATGGCGCTACCTTGCCATACGACTTCATAACAGGGCTGCACAGTGCGGTCCATTCGCGGTAGAAGATAGAGACTCGATGTCAGTCGAACGCATTCAACAACACTTCCGCGACAGCGCGGCAGTCAAACTCGAAGCCCTCGAAACCCTGTCGATGCCGATCGCCGCTGCGATCGACACGATGTTCGGCGCACTGGCCAACGGCAATCGCATTCTTGCTTGCGGCAACGGCGGCTCGGCGGCCGATGCGCAGCATTTTGCCGCCGAACTGATCGGCCGCTTCGAGCGCGAGCGCCCGGGCTTGCCGGCAATCGCGCTGAGTACCGACACCTCCGTGCTCACCGCCATCGCCAACGACTACTCGTTCGAGCAGATTTATTCGAAGCAGGTATGGGCGCTCGGGCAACCGGGCGACGTGCTGCTCGCCATTACCACCTCTGGCAATTCCGCGAATGTGCTCGCTGCGGTCGAGGCCGCGCACGAGCGCGAGATGATCGTGATCGCGCTCACCGGCAAGGGCGGCGGACGCATGCACGAAGTATTGAGCGATACCGACATCCACGTTTGCGTGCCCTCGGAGCGCACTGCGCGGATTCAGGAAGTGCACTTGTTGACCATCCATTGTCTATGCGACGGCATCGATGCCATGTTGCTGGGCGAAGACTGAGACCGATTCCGAAGGAGAGCTAGTTGATGAGCGTATTCCGCGTCAAGAAGACACTGGTGAGAACCGTGCTGGTGGTTGGGGTTGCGGCGGGGCTGTCGGCGACATTGCAGGGTTGCTTTCTCGCCGTGGCTGGCGCGGCGGGCGGCGGCGCGCTGATGGCGACCGACCGCCGCACGCTCGGTGCGCAGACCGAAGATCGCGAGTTGCAGGTGAAGGCGCTGTCGCAGCTCAGCCAGAATTTGCCGGATAGCGCGCATGTCAACGTGACGGTGTTCAACCGCCGCGTGTTGCTGACCGGCGAGGTGGCCGGGGAGGCTTCGAAGCAGCGCGCCGAGAACATCGTGCGTGGCTTGAATAACGTCAATACGATCGTCGACGAACTGGCGATCACGCCGGCCAGCTCGTTTTCGTCGCGCACCAACGACACCTATCTTGAAACGCGCGTGAAGACCGCGCTGATCGCCGAGAAGGACATATCGGCCAACAACTTCAAGGTCGTGGCCGAGCGGGGCGCGGTGTATCTGATGGGTCTCGTCACGATGGACGAAGGCAATCGCGGCGCAGATGTCGCGAGCCGGGTACCGGGTGTGGTCAAGGTCGTCAAGGTGTTCCAGTATATTCAGCCGCAGGAAGCTGCGGCGGCTGCGACGGCGGCGGCTACTGCGCCCGTCGCGGCTTCGCAGCCCGATGCAGACCAGCCAACAGTCGGGGCGATTCCGGATTCGTCGGTGAGTGCGCAGCCACTGGAGCAGCAGGCTCCGGCGCCGGTCAGCAACTCGAGCTCGGTGCGTCCGGGTAATCCGAAGGCGGCGCCATGAAGGGTGGGCTCGCGGTCGTGACATTGGCGCTTCTGGTTGGGGTGCTGGCGAGCTTCGTATCGACGGCGGCGTGTGCAGCCGACGCGCAGCGCGGTCTGGCAGTCGCGAATGCCAATGCGTGTATGGGATGTCATGCAGTGGACCGCAAACTGGTCGGTCCGTCGTTTCAGCAGATCGCCGCGAAGTACAAGGGCGATGCGCAGGCGCCGGCGAAACTCGCCCGAAAGGTGAAGGATGGCGGTGCCGGCGTCTGGGGCATGATTCCGATGCCGGCGCATCCGTCGATGAGCGATGCCGATGTGCGAGCGGTGGTGGATTGGGTGCTGGCGGGGGCGCCTGCTAAGTGAGGGTTTGTCACCTTTTGAGGCTTGGCAAATGGGAAAACGGCTGTGCTAGAATTGGTTCCATGTCGGGGGGGTAGCTCAGCTGGGAGAGCGTCGCGTTCGCAATGCGAAGGTCGGGAGTTCGATCCTCCTCCTCTCCACCAACCAGATTCCAATCGACACCAATGTTTTACTAGAAAACCCCGACGGGCCTAGCCCGACGGGGTTTTTTGTTGCAAACTTCTCCAACGTTCCGCCAAGCGCTACAACCCCCATAGTGGGTAAGTCTGGTGGTTGCTCCAAGGTGTCGCAGACCTGTTACCCCAATCATGGCCAAAGCCAATCGGATCCCCGTGTCAGACGCGGCAGTGCGCGCTGCTGTCCCGCTTGAGAAGATCCGGAAGCTTTACGACAGCTTGGGGCTGCTCGTCGAAATCCATCCATCGGGCGGTAAGTACTGGCGGCTCAAGTACCGGTTCGCGGGCAGGGAAAAGCGGCTCGCGCTGGGCGTATTTCCCGACGTAAATGTGCGCGACGCACGCAAGCTCCGCGATGAGGCCCGTCAACTGCTCGCCTCCGGCATCGATCCGGGTGAGGTACGCAAGGAAGAGCGCATCGCACAGCGTGAGGAAGAGGACCGGCGCGAGGCGGCGATGCGCTTCATGTTGGATAGCGACGGAGCTCTGTCGTTCAGGCTGGGCAAGCGCTGCCTGAACCTGACTGCAGCAGAAACAGTTGAGCTTCGTGTGTTTCTGGATGCGACGCGTGCCGTCATTCCGAAAGATTAATCATGGCGCTTACTGATCTGAAGATCCGCTACGCAAAGCCCACCGACAAGCAGCAGAAGCTGTTTGACGAGCGTGGGCTGTATCTGCTCGTTACGCCCGCCGGGGGTAAGTGGTGGCGACTCAAGTACAGGTTTGGGGGTAAGGAGAAGAGCCTATCCATGGGCGTGTATCCCGACGTCGGCTTGAAAGAGGCGCGTGAGCGCCGGGACGCCGCGCGCAAGCTGCTGGCGAACGGGGTTGATCCGGGCATCGAACGCAAAGTACAGCGAGCCGGAGCGGCGGAACGTGCGGCCAACAGCTTTGAAGCCGTCGCTCGTGAGTGGTTCGCGAAGTACGAACCAAGATGGGCAAAGTCCCACGCCGAAAAAGTCATGGGACGCCTTGAGAAGGATGTGTTTCCGTGGCTCGGCGGCCGCCCCATTGCAGAGATTACCGCTCCCGAAGCGCTTGCCGTGCTACGCCGGGTAGAGGCACGCGGAGCGCTCGATACTGCGCACCGTGTCCACCAGAACTGTGGTCAGGTTTTCCGCTACGCGATCGCTACAGGGCGAGCGGAGCGTGATGTCAGTGCAGATCTGCGCGGCGCACTGCCGGCGGCGCGTCATACTCACTTCGCATCCGTTACTGAGCCTTCGGAGGTAGCCGGGCTGCTGCGCGCGCTCGACGCGTTTCAAGGCACGTTCGTTGTTCAGTGCGCATTGCGGCTGGCGCCGCTACTGTTTGTGCGGCCAGGGGAACTCCGCACTGCGGAGTGGGCGCACTTTGATTTCGACAAGGCGCAGTGGCGCTACACGGCTTCAAAAACCAAGACCGAGCATCTGGTACCGCTCGCCACTCAGGCCGTCTCAATCCTGCGCGAGCTTCGCGCGCTTACCGGTCAGCGCAGGTATGTTTTCCCGGGGCGGGATGTCAAAAAGCCGATGAGTGGTGCTGCAGTGAACGCGGCGTTGCGGCGGATGGGATTCGACACGAAGACAGAGATCACGGGCCACGGGTTCCGGGCGATGGCACGGACGATCTTGCACGAGCAACTGCGTTTTCAGAGCGAGGTAATCGAGCACCAGCTTGCGCACAAAGTGTCGGATGCGCTGGGAACAGCTTATAACCGGACGAAGTTCATCGACGATCGGATCAAGATGATGCAGGCGTGGGCGGATTATCTGGACGCGCTCAAGGCGGGTGCCCAGGTTGTTCCGATTGGCACTGGAAAGAATGCCTACTAATTTTTCATACCGCCCCCTAGTCGCCTATCGCGGGACCAGTTCTAGAGGTTGCGTGATAGCGCGATGCTGAAAACCTACTACAAGCTGCGAGACGCAGCTATTTTCTTGTCTGGCGAGCTTTCCTTAAGCCTTGATTCCGACGACGTCCTTGACATGGCGCGCCGCGGTGCATTTCGGCTTTGCTTCTATTTTTCCGGCGATGTACTTGCGGAAGACTTGCTGGCCTTTTTCAATGGACACGCAGTAGCTGGCGGCTTGTCCCGCGTCCACTTCCAAGGATATCTGCAGATCCCGTCCAACGTCTCTTTCGCGGGCACGGCGCCAATCGTGATCGAAAAAGCGGTGCTCTTAGAATGCATCGATTCGGTGCCGCGTATCGAACCCAATGAATTCGGTCCAATGGGCTCGCATCGGTTTGTTCGTTTCGAGGAAGACCAAAGTGTGGGCATTCCGTACACGCAGCGGTACAAAGAGTTTTATCGCTCGGGAAGGTTTTACGTCGACTTAGATGAGGTCCGCATCCCGAGCGCTGATTTGCAGAGCTTTGTAGGTCACGTCCGTGGTGATCAGACGACCGCGGCTGCTCGAAGCGCGCACCACGTGGGCGTGTCACCTATCCCGGGCGGTGACAACGAGATTAGTCTGGGCGGTGCCACCGCAACTATCGAAACCGGCCGCCTCACCCTTGGGGTCAACAACAAGGTCTCTATCGATGCCTATATTGTTCGCCGAGCGTGGGAAATGTACCGCGCGGACGCGTCGCTTACCCGCACGAAGATTGCGAAGAATATCGCTAGTGAACTTAAGGTCGGTGGCTATAGCGGCGAGCGCGGTAACGCACTGAGCGCGGGCACAATCTATAAGGCAATCCCTACAGGTCTAACCGGCGGAAAATCGAGGAACGGCCGCAAGAAGCGAGCGAGTTGAATCGGCGCGCCGATTCAACGTTACGCCGATTCAACGCGCCGATTCAAAAAATCGGTGGAAATCCACGCCGACAAAGGCTTTAGGGGAAATGCATTAATCGTTTGATCGGCGTACACGCCGATTCTGAAATGTAGCCATTGCAAACAACGCCCAGCAGGGCAAAGGAAAAGCAATGGTCGCGAAAGCAGCAAGTGCACAACTCAGCGGTGGCGGGCATCTCTCCCCTTCTGAATCCCTCCCACTCGATGGCTATTCCCGCTGGAATGATCTGAAGCCATTTGTCCCCTTCTGCCGCGAGACGTGGCGCAAGCGCGAGCTTGCGGGGAAAGCGCCGCGCCGCATCCATTTGTCCGCCAGATGCGCGTGCTGGTCGAACCGTGAGTTGCATCGTTTCTTTGCGGACCCGGTGAATTACAAGGTGGAGGGCTGAGCCAATGCGGACTTCCCAGCGATACATCAAAGCGGAGGCGACAGCGCTCCTCGAGAAGATCGGCCGCTTGGCGATTGAGCACCACGTTGCCCAACTGAACACAACGGAAGCGAAGAGCGCGTACTACTTGCAGTGCCGGGAGTTTCTGGACGACCGTAGTCTCGACAGGCTCGCTGATCGCGACGACCCGGCATTCCTCCGCTTCACTCGTAAAACCTACTCGAAGTATCTGGAAGCAAAGGCTGGCGAGTACAACGTGAAGAGGCGCCTGGCGACAGCCATCCGTAACTGTCACTACCCGCAACGCTAACTGGGTGATTCGAAATGAGCTACATCACCCCCAGCAACGGCAATACTCACCCGGTCGTCGGCCGCGGCCGCGCAAACCTGCCTGGCGGCTTGGTCCCTAGCGATCCTGTGCGCCTGCGTGACGGCGAGCCGATCACCGACAGCCTCGCAATTGCCGCCGAGTTCGGCCGCCGTCACGACAATGTGATGCGAACCCTTCGTTCCCTGATCGAGGATGGCACGGTAGGTGCCCTTGATTTTAAGGAGACCTCTTATCTCGATCAGTGGAACCGTTCACAGGGCTGTATCGAACTCACCGAACTCGGCGCAACGATCGCGCTGCCATTCATCGGCGGCAAGAAGGCCCGCCAAGGCCAAGCTCGTTTCGCTCGCGCATTTTTTGCGATGCGCGACCAGCTCCGCGCCTTGCAAGCGGAGACGTCCGCTCCAACACCGGTGACTGAAGCGTCGCCAAAGCTGCATGTCGATCTGATGCTGTTCTCCGCCTTCTGCTCAGCCTTCAGGCCCGCGGAGTCGGCCAAGGCGATGATCATGCGTCAGATCGGACAGCGTTACGGCGCGGACACAAGTTACATCCCGCGCCTGACGGTCGACGCGCCGTTTAGCTCGAGCATCGATTCCAGCGAGCCCACCGCGACCGTCTCGGAGCTTCTGAAACAGCGGGGTGGCAAGATGAGCGCGCGCAAGTTCAACCAACTGCTGGAGAAGGCCGGTTTCCTGCAGAAAAACTACCGCACCACCACCTCGCTTGAAAAGTATTCGGATGGCCGCAAGCCCTTCTGGGCGATCACGGCAAAAGGCCTTGAATTCGGCAAGAACCTCGTTGATCCAGAGTCGCCGCGCGAGACTAAACCGGCTTGGTTCGTAGCGACATTCGGTACGCTTTGCCGCCAGGTGTGGGCAGAGACGAGAGGGCTGATCTGATGAGCTCAGTTTGCGAGAAGCATCCTCCCCGGTGCCAGCCTTGGTTCAATGAGCGGCAATCGCTCGTTGCCGACCGCCTTTCCAGCGGCTCGCGCCAATTTACAAACGGCGCTTTGCCGAGCGCTTACCGGGGGGGCTGAGCATGGCACGATCAAGAAACTTGAAGCCTAGCTTCTTCACGAACGACGTTCTGGCCGAGATCGATCCTCTAGGCCGCATACTGTTTCAAGGCCTGTGGTGCCTCGCCGATCGCGAGGGTCGCCTCGAGGATCGCCCGAAGAAGATCAAGGCGGAACTTTTGCCGTATGACAACTGCGAGGCGGACAGCCTGTTGCAAGAACTGGCTGATCGCGAATTCATTCTGCGATATGAAGCGAGCGGGAAGCGTTTCATTCAGGTGCTGAACTTCGCCAGGCACCAGAACCCACACTGCAAGGAAGCGGCTAGTTCTATCCCTTCACCATTCGAGCACCGTACCGGCACGGTGCAAGTATCGGAAATTCCGGCGGGTGCCAGGCTGATTCCTGATTCCCTTAACCTGATTCCTGATTCCGGATTCCAAGACGAGACGCCAGAGGCTAACCCAACTCCGCCGCTCGAAGAAAAGCAGAACGCTTCTTCTTCCGCAGACCGGTCGGTCGAGATCGCGGTCTACCTGCGCAAGCGAGGCATTAGCGGCGCTAACAGCATGAACCCGAACATAGCGGCGTGGGGCGATGACATCCGGGTAACGAACGAGATTCTGGACGCAGCCCTGTCGATGGTTGCGTCCAGAAAGTTGGACCGGGCGCCAGGGCCGAATTATCTAGCTCCGATTGTTGCGGACCTTTTGAATCCGAGGGCAGCGGGGAAACCGCGTGCTGGCGGCCTGAACAAGCAGGAGTCCCTCGAAGAGCGTAATCGCGCCGTCGCCCAGCAATTTATCGCGGAGATGTCCCATGCAAACCACTGATGCACCGAAGCTAGTTGAACTGGTGAGTGGCGTGTATGCGTTCTACCGGCAAGATTTTTCGAAGTTCGCCGCATCCGTCTGGGTCAACGCTGTGCAGCCGTTCGACTTTGAGGCCGTCGCCGATGCCCTGAATCGCCACTGCGTGAACCCGGACAGCGGGCAGTTCGTGCCGAAGCCGGCGGACATCGTAAAGATGCTGCAGGGATCAACGCAGGATTCAGCCCTCGGCGCCTGGGCGAGGGTCGATCGCGCGGTGCGGTCTTGTGGCACCTACGAGAGCGTCGTGTTCGACGACGCACTGATCCATCGCGTGATCACCGAAATGGGCGGCTGGGTGCTGATCGGTGCCAAAGGCGAAGACGAATGGCCGTACGTGCGCAACGAGTTCGTGAACCGGTATCGCGGTTACAAGATGCGCGGCGAGACGCCCGATTACCTGCCGGTGCTTGTCGGCATCGCCGAAGCGCACAACTGCCGCATGGGGCACGAAAGCGATCCGCCGGTGCTCGTCGGCGACGCAGCGAAGGCTAGGCGCGTGATGTCTGCTGGTGATGATAAGCCGGTGCTCGGTTTTACGCGCATGGCAGTGGCCGATGCGGCACCGCGTCCGGTGTCGATGCTGGCGCCGGTCCCATGATGAGGAACACTGACCCATCGATGTCGCCGGTCAAACTCGCAACGTTGGCGCAAGCCGCGTCGACGCTGTAGTCACGCCCAAAGTTCGCGGAGCTCATCCGCTGCTCACTGCTCGTCTGCTCGCGCACGGACATCTGCTGCCGTTGCGATCGGCAAAGAGATGAAGTCCCGCTCGGACATCTCGCTGAAGGATTGCGGAAAAAGCACGTAAAGCTGCACGATCCACTCCTGGTTGTCTTTCCTAGCCGCGTATGGATGGACGATCTCGCCGTCCGAGCGAAGCCGGTCAAAGCGCAATACGCCGTTGTGCGGATACCTCTGATCGGGGTGTTCAAAGCGTGCTTTCGTCATGCGCATGACGACTTCGTGCGGAAAACCGGGGTGCCCCGACGTGTCGGCCTCGTGAAGCGCCGCGGTGATTGCATCTTCATCGGTAAGATGGCAGTCCTGGATTGCCTTCTCGTCAAACACGACTTCCTTCGCGATATATGGCGGCCCCTTGTACCAGTTCGGGTCATCGTGATCGAGCTGGACCGCGACAATGGTGCGCATGCCGACGTCTGTGCAGCGCCAGCGGAAACCGGCAAGGCCACGGAATTCGAGACCGATGTGGAAGTCTGATCGTTTCATGCTAGGCGCCTTGAAAAGCTCATGCGGGTATTCTAGCCTCAACGCTTGCCGTCGCTTTCCACACGAAGGTGCGCTATGAAAGAAGCCTGCGTCCTCTACTTGCTTATGCACGCCGAGGCGCCTGTTATCAAGATCGGCATCTCACAGGATGTTTTACACCGCTGCGCGACGATCCCGCACAAAATCCGCTTTGGCCGCTCGTTCGTCGCGCGTGGCAAGCGGGACGCCTGTCGTCGGGCGGAACGTATCTTGCACCATATGCTACGCCAGTATCGTGTCGATGGTCTGGACGGGCCTGGCTTCTCTGAGTGGTTCACAGCCAACGCGCTTGAGCAGGCGAAGAACCTGTTCACCACGTTTTGCATTGAGCTTGGAATGACTCTGCTCGAACCGTGCCCCATGCCGACCTCAGCCTCGGGCGCATCGACCTTTGCCCGTTCGCCGGGACCAGTCCTTTCCAATTTGATGCTTCCTGCGAGGGCTCGCAACATAGCTGAGACGACGGCCGCGCTCGGCAAGATTGCGCATGTGTTTGCCGCGGTCCGTCGCGTCCCGACAAGTGATCCCAACGTCGCCACGCTGGCGCGGGCCGGGGAACAGATTGCGCGCGAGCGGGCCGAAGCGGCGCGCTCTTACGCAGCCGGTTGTGACTTGGTCGACCTAATCGACGCAACTGACCTTGCGCTGGGGGGCTTGCATGCAGTGCAGGACACACTTCGCGCTATCGAAGGAATCGGCGATGCTGACGTCGCGCAGCTAGCTCGCCAGGGAGCAGCGATCGCCGCGTCGATGCTCGAGGTTGCGGCTGACTATCCGCGGGTCGATTGAGCCCGGCGCGCCGGGGCCGCCTCCGCTTCATCACAAGATTCCAAACGTCCACAAAGGACGGCGCTAACGATCGATCCACGAGCGTCTAACGTGCTCACATGTCAGTTCAGCAATTCCTCGCCCGGCAGCGGGCCAGTTTCGTTTCCTTGCATAACCTACTAGAGCAGATGACCTCTGCTACGGGATGCGGTTTGCAGCAAGCCGCAAGTGCGCTTTCGATCGTGCTTCGGCAAGCACAGGAATCAGAGCCCGCATGGTGCGTCCTTTCTGAGTCTTGGGGCGTGGTTGAGTTCCGGACGAGAACCAGGAGCGTTCGATGCGCTTCTTGGGGGGAAATAGCGGAAGGGTGGAATGAACGTATGCCGCTGGCGCTCCTTGACGACTTGGACCGCCTGCTCGCTTGGACAGACACAGGGGACGGGCAGCGCTTGCTGGGGGCTAGTGCCGGCCGCCGCGCTTCAATGCCGCTGATGCTTGAAGACAAGCGCGAGATCGTTCGCTTGCGCGACGAGGAAGTGCCTGTGCGAAATATCGCCAAGAACTTCGGGAAGTCCCCGCGAGCAATCTACGACGTCTTGGACGCCGCAGAAAAAAAAGCCAGCGTCTCCCGACCTCACGACAATGAGCTTCAAGATACCGCACTAGGAAGTAGCCTGGGAGCCCTATCCGACGAGGGACTCAACTTCACAGTTGCTTCACTCGCTTCACATCGGTACCGTTCGGCCATGCTTACACAACCGCGAGGTTTCGCACATGGCTGAAAAAAAGCAATTCGCGTCGAAAGACGCAGTCACGAGCCGTGCCGCTCATGTTGATCCGGAGCGCTCTGCGCTCGGTGAGCCCCTGTCACTCCCGCTCGACGGCTCACGCGCTGGGCTGAGCTGAGGCGCATCGTTCCGTTCAGCCACGAGACAGCACGTCAACGCGAACTGAAAGGGCTTTTGCCTCGGCGCGTCAAACTCGGCTCTGCACGCTGCGTCGCATATCCGAACCGTGAAATCCATCGCTGGCTCGCGGATCCGGCCGGCTACCACGCGCCGGCGGTGGAAGCCGCATGACTTGCGCTGGCCGCACGCTATGGCAACATGGGCCGCGCTGCCCCATCTTCGGGGCGGTGAAGCGGCAGGTACGGACGTTGACGCGCCCGACCTGCGTGACCACGCAAACGACCTTTCACGGAGGCCGCTGATGGCTGACGCCTATTCTACAGGGCTTGCACTCCCGCAATCTCGTTCTCCCGCTCAAATCGCACGAAATGCTTTGCGCGCCGCTGCGCTGGCGTCGACTCTCAATGACGCGCTCGACGTGGCCGGCGACGCACTGCGCCGCCTTGCTGAACTGGCGCGCGCGGCGACCGTCGCGTCGGAGACCGCGTGATGTCGGTCCTCGGCTCTGGTCCCGATGTCATTGCGATCTTGAACTCGGCTGAGATGACGAATACGGGCTTGGCCGGCATGACAACGTCACAAAGAGGCCCGCGATGAGTTGGCAGGCAACCAAGTGGGCCTTAGAGCAGCAGATCGTCGAAGACTCAACCGCGAGGCACGTATTGGTGTGCTTGGCGCATTATGCGGGCGACCAAGGGAAGAATGCTTTTCCGTCCACCGCGACTCTCGTAAAGATCTCTGGTTTGTCAGAGCGCACGGTGCGGTTGAAGCTTGATCTTCTTGAGACGGCGGGCGCGATCGTCCGGGGGGACCAAGCTATCGCGGCGGCCCATATCGACCGCGTCGACCGCCGCCCTGTTTGCTATGACCTGTGTATGCAGCGGCCTGCAAATCTTGCACCCCGCGAGGAGGAGCGGGGTGCAACGGGCGCACCTCGCAGCGCGATCACGGGGTGCAGCACGCGCCGGAACGGGGTGCAAATGACGACCGAACGGGGTGCAACTGCTGCACCCAAGCAGTCATACAAACCTTCAACAGACTATTCATGTGCCCCGCGCTCTGCCAAGAGGTCCGGTCCTCGCGCTTCGCGCTTGTCAGAAGATTGGGTATTGCCGGAAAACTACGAGCGGTGGGCGCTTGAAGACGAGGACATCAATCGCACCAATCGGTGGACCGCGGATCATGTCCATCTCGTCGCGCAGAGGTTTCGAGATTACTGGATTGCGCAGCCTGGCCGGAAGGGTGTAAAGCTAGACTGGTTTGCGACATGGCGGAATCGGTGCCGCGACCCGAAGGCCGCAATGCCGACTGCGCGCAATGGCCGGGACGGTGCCTGGTGGCTTTCGCCTGAGACGGCGCGGGCAAAGGCGCACGAGGTCGGCGTCGGCGATGCGAAGCCGGGCGAGAGCGATGCGATGTGGCGCGCGCGCATTCAAGGAGCGATCGACAACGGGGGCAAGCCGCCTGCACCGCGCCCCATGCCGGTCACCCCTTTGGATCCGGTGCCGACCGCTTGTTGCGCGGCGGAACGCGGCTCCGAACGCTCGCGCGCTGCGACCTCGGAGTTGAAGGCGCTGTTGAGGCAGAGGTCAGCTGGAGGTACTGTCGCGCCGTGACCGCCGGCGTGCGCGCGGATCCGAGGGCGCCGCATTCGTGCATAAGCGGGCGCTGCGGCTACAGTCGGCGGAGTTGTTGTGCATGGCTACCGCCGTCGATCGGGAGCCACGCAAGGCACCACTGGGCTGTCTGCGGGGGACCAGAAGGCGCTCCGCGCTATCCGCGCAACGTTGCTGACAAATGACTTGCCTAGTCCTGTAACGGCACGCAAACGTACCTCCACGCTAGTCGATGGACGGCGCGCCGGTTTGGCGACCGGCACCAAGTGGATGTGAACTCGCACGTTTATTGTCCAGCTCTATTTTTCCTTTGGGCGGCGCATGTGGGGAGACCTTCGCGGTCTGCCGGTTCCTGGCCGGTTCGCCAACCCTTGCATGTAGCCGGCCGCCCCGTTTGGCGACGGGACATCAAATACCAGGAGTTTCTATGCGACTCACCTCGGCCGTTACTCCGCGACTTTCCACGCGAGTTTCCATTGCGAGTGTTTTTCCGAGGTCGACGTGTCCCGCTCAAGGCCGTGGACGCGCTCGATCGTGTGTCTGATGCACTCGACTTGGTTGAGGTGCATGAACTGGCAAGCCCCCACGTCGTTACACTCGCCGGCGTGGGCGCGTTGGTGGCTTTCGACGCGGCGGCCGCTGTCAGGCACCACATGCCTGACGCCGATTTTCTTGACGAACTCGACGCGCAGCAGTTGGCCTTCGTTGGTCTTAGCGCCTGCGGCGGCATGCTGCGCGCCATCGTCGCGCTTGCTAACAGCGAAGTCGCCGCTCTTGCTCGAGCTTGCGCCGGAGACGTCGCCGGTGCTTTGCTTGGCCTGCGGGAGGTGTCGCACGCGAAACCGTCGTGACGGCACAATGACCTCGACCGCAAGGTCGTCCAAAACCGCAGCACTAGCCCCGACCAGAGCACCGGTCGAGGCTTTTTTATAGCCCCGTTGATGCCATGCGCTCAGTCCTTTTCGCCGACACAGCAGCGCGGTGGGCGGTCACGCAGGATGTCCCAGGTGGGTAGTGCGTCCGCGTCTTCGAGCAGGTGCACATCCGTCGCACCTTCAGGGAGCGGTGATAGGCCATCCCACTCTGTGATGTACACAGGCTTGTCGTTTTGCTCCATGTCTTGACTCCCTATGCAAGTTACTAGGCTTCCGATTATGGCTGCAGGAGGCGAAAAAATGTTGGTCGCGATGGTCTGCGCGTGGGGAAGTCGTGACGCGACAGTGTCGGTAGATTAACAGGCCCCTTTGGGTCACTGGAGTCAACCATGTGCAGTGAGAAGCACCAGTTAATGACGTCGAAGGAGGCTGCGGTGTCGCTCCGCCTCGCCTACGCAACCCTTCGGGACTGGAGTGCCAACGGGCGCGGTCCGATCAAACCGGTCAAGATTGGGGCCCGCGTATTCTGGCGTCGAACGGACGTTGAGCGTTTGGTCGCCGGAGGTGCGGAGTGACGGCTCGCTTCCGTTGGACGTCCGAGGCCGTCGCCCGTCGCGCTGCCGAGCTCCTTGTGGCTCAGTCCACCCGTCAAAGGGCGCGTTGGCTCTACTCGGAAGCGTGCGAACGCTACAAATTCCGGCGCAACCTTGAGCGTGTAGACGTCGCCGATCCAGCCTTCCGCCGTGCCACGAAAATGGCCTATGCCGTGTACCAGCGTGCGCGGCGGGCCGAGTACAACGCCGCTCGCCGGTTGGCGACTGCTATTCGCGGATCCAAAGTGTTTTTGGAGGTGAGCCATGCACGCACTCGCTAATTTCGCGTTTGAAGGCTCGCTCGTCCGCGTTATCGAGGTCGGCGGCGAGCCGGCCTTGGTTGCCAAGGACGTATCCGACTCCCTAGGTTACGTGTGGAACGGGGCAGCTCGGATCGAGCACGTTCCTAAAGAGTGGAGGGGGGTCACATCCGTTGTGAGCCCTTCAGGTGCGCAGCAAATGCTGCATCTGACGGAGCAGGGGCTGTACTTCTTCCTTGCGCGCTCAGACAAGCCGAAGGCAATCCCGCTGCAGAAGTGGGTTGCGGGTGAGGTTCTGCCGTCGCTGCGCAGGCATGGTGCGTATTCACTGCGCGGCGGAGTCCACGACACCCCGGTGTACCGCTTGCCGCAGAGCTACCCTGAAGCGCTTCGCGCGTTGGCCGAGGAGCACGAGGCTCACAGCCAGACGAAGCTGGTTGCGCATGAACAGTGGGCAATGCTTGAGGCCCAGGCGCCGGTCGTGGCGTCCCACAAGCGCCTGATGGCCGCGAATGGATCGTTTGGTATCCGCGAATGCGCCAAGCAGTTGAAGGTCGAGAATCATGCCGAGTTCATGGCGTTCCTTGAGGTTGACGTCATGTATCGGAGCGGTAAGCGCGGCCGTTTGATCGCACGCAAGGTCCACGAGGACGCGAAACGGCTTGAGGTTTGCAGCGGCGTTACGGACGGCGGTAAAGCGTGGGCACAGTCGAGGTTCACGGCAAAGGGCCTGGCGTGGATTGCCGGTCGCTGGGGCGAGTATCAGCTCGATTCAGTGGCGTACCGCGTGCGCTACTCGAAGGCGAAGCTCGCGAACCAGGAGGCCGCATGATGGTCGTTTCTGCCGAAACACACCGACCATGACTTTCGCTGAATGCGGCTCGCTGCTCTTGCGTTTGAAGCGTGCGATCCGCTACGCGTTGGCGTCGCGAGACTCGTGGGTAAAGCGGTCGCGCGGTGCTCGTCGCGGGCTCGTCCGCTTGAACGGCGCAGAGCATGCTGAAGCCCGGCAGAGAATCCGCGAGGCGAATGCTGTCTTGCGCAAGGGCGGTCAGCATCTGGTCCGGATTGGCGACGTTATCGATCGCAGCACGTCGTTCGTCCAGCAGTGCGATTTGCTTGGCGTCAATCCTGCCGATCGTGACGAATTGCCGCCCGACGCCGGGTTCGCGGCGATCATCGGGCTCGGCTTCGAAGGCAGCGCGCAGTACCGTATCCATGATAGCGAGCGCGGCCCCTTGTTTTGCGCGGTGTGGCCGCTGATCGTCGCCGCCATGTGCGAGCCCCGCGGCGAGCTCGCTGGCCGGACAAAGCGCTATCGGCTGCAGCCGACCGGATCGATGGCGGAGGTCGAGCCCGCGGCGCGCGTGTTCCACTGACAAGCACTTGTTGTCGGCGGTCCGATCTTATCGCATTGAAAAATAATGAGTTCCGCCGGGACTGTTTACATGTCCGCGGCAGTTGGTAAACAGCGAACTCCCGCTGTTGACCAAATTCGCAGGAGGCCCATTGTGGCAAGAGGCACGAAGGTTTCGCCCGAGCGTTGGCGAATTTGCCGGCTCGCATGGGAATTGAGCAGCGCAGTCACGTTCGGCGCAATTGCGTGGGAGCTTATGGTTTCGCGTCAGTCTGTGTATGGGCGGGCGAAGCGTGAAGGGTGGCGCGGCGATCTGCGGGGCGACGCTTCAATATTTACATATTTGGCGGCGCTGGGACCGGCACGCGAGCCAGATGTTGACGGCGAATCGACCAAAAATGAGCCGAGCAGCGGCATGGTCGCCCGTTTGACTCACGTTGCCGATTCGGTTCGCGGCGAGCTGGAAATGGTCGAAGCGCTGCTTTTAATCGAACGCATCCGTCGCAGATGACCAAGATGGGGCGCCCTCAAGATGTCGCTGAACGGCCCCACCCCGGACATTCGGGTTGCCGATTTCGTAGCCAAGAAGTGGACGCTCAAGTTCAGTTTGAACAGCCACGAAGTCGGTCTGCCGGGTAGGCGCTAGTTTCACCTTTACGTGCTTGTACGGCTTTGTCCCATCTAGTCGAAGTGGACGAGTTAAACCGCAAAGCTGTCCTTGAGGCTAATCAGCAAACGTGAGCACGGCTGCGCCCCTTATCGGTAGCTGCGGTTCCTTCCGTTGCAGTTGCGAACTCTCATGATCGCCAACGTGTAAAATCCGCCAGTCACATGGACCTTGAGCTCGCTCGCTACTCCTCGAATTCGTCAGCCTGAATGAACAAGCCCTTGAGTGAAATATCCCGACCTACCGTATGGGTGGCATCGTCGCAAATAGATTCGCTGCCCTCCGAGCTTGAGGACGTCGGGTTGCTTATCGAGCTGCCGTCGTGGGAAGAACTCCCTAACGTGAGTCGAAACAAGATACGCCCGTGTACCGTAGTGGTTCAATCGCCAAATCCAGGGCGCGCCCGCTTCTCTGCAAAGTTTGTTCTCCTGGAAAGATCCGGCGAACCGCCCAGCCAGGACAGGCTGCGCGACAAAAATCTCGCCAAAAGGGGTTGGATGTCGCTTGCGGATTTCCAGTCTCAATTTGGCCCACTCGCCCTGTCTGTCGGCGATCGACAGGCATACCAATACATGTTCCGCCAGCTGTCACGGGAGGTGGCTCTGCGCCTACTCCTGCTGGTCAATGACCTCGTCGCCTTGAACGAATTGCGGCCGAGCTCGCGAATCTTGCGCCAAGTGCGGATGTCTCCGCATGATTTGTGGTCGCAGTTCTTTCGGGAGGATGAGGAGCGATTCGCGCTCGTCGATTTCCGGCGCAGCATGGACTATCAGCGACAGGCGATGGCCAGCCTCGCCGACGTTGAATCGCTCGCGGCTGAAGTTCCCCTATGGGGCGGGCATTTCGTGCTACCCCTCAGGCTAAACTTCCCGGTGGTGCTTGGCCAACGCCAGCTCCAGAACGTCGTCATCGGCCCCAACGGTTCTGGCAAGACTAACCTCTTGTTGGGACTAGCCCAATGCGTGCTCAACCACCGCACGGAGTTCGGGCACGTTGAAGGAGATAACTTGGGGCCTGGCGTACACCAAAACTACAGGGGCTCGGTACCGATCCAAGTAGTTGTCTTCACCTACGAGCGCGCCATGTGGTCAACCCTTCGCCGGAAGGGCGTTGCAGTCTACGAGCAGGGCGTCCGCGCAAGCGACTGGCGCAAGTTGACGCAGTTGATCTATGAGATTCTTTCGTCGCGATCCGAGAACCAAGACGGCCTTCGCGACCTCCGCTTGCTGAGGGAAATCCTCTCGGGATTCATCGATGTGAGCGAACTGCGGTTGCCATTGCATCCGGCGCAGCCAGCTGCCCACCGCCCGCGGCGGACCGATCGCGACGACGACATTCAGACTTCGCTGGAAGACCTGACATCGATGTCCGAACCGTTCATAGATGCGGTTGCGCGACTCGACCGTGGGAATGCGCCATTCATGCGAACCAAGGATGGTCGGAGATACACCCTCAGCTCGGGGGAGCGCAGCTTGGTGCTGTTCTGCGCGCGGCTGATGATCGCTTCGCGCGACAGCGCGCTGGTCCTGATCGACGAGCCGGAGAACCACCTTCACCCGCGCTTTATCACGCTGATGGTGCAAACGCTCGCTCGCACATTGCAGGCTACCGGCTCTCGCGCACTCATCGTCACCCATTCGCCATTCGTTGTTCGCGAATTCGAACGGAGCACGGTCAAGGTACTGAAAACGTCGCCCGAAGGCTTCCCGGAAATGTTCAGGCCCTCCTTGCAGACGCTGGGTGCCGACGTCGCCATGATTTCTGATTACGTCTTCGAGGATGAGCAAATCCGCAAAGGCTTTCAAGAAAGCATCGACCGTGCTATCCGCGTTCGGCAGCTCCAAGGAGACCTAGATGGGCGCCAAATCGAAAACCTTGCCGCGAGCTTAGGGGAAGATGCAGTAAGCTACTTAATCGAGCGCTCGGAGGCTACCACAGGCGAGGCCCCCGATGCCTAGCGCCATTCCCTATCTGAGAACGGCCGAGGACGACCTTTATGCCATCGGCCTGTACGCCCGCACCTATAAGGGCAAGGGCTGGCATGAGCGGGTCAAGAACGCTTCCTGCGCTTACAAGGGCTTAAAACCCACCTTCTATAGCTACGGCAAACTGTTTCAGACTCCGCGCCGTTTGTTTCCCGCCAAATTGCGAAGTCTTGCAAGCTTCCTTTACGACCTATATGAGTCCGAGGCTGAACCGTTCCGGTACATTAAGGCGCTGCGCGACCCGGAGAAGATCGGGGCGTGCCCATACTGCGGTCTGTCGAAAAACATCACCGTTGATCACTACCTACCGAGGACACTCAGGGCGTTTCCACACCTGTCCTTCCTCTCGCTGAATCTCGTTCCGTCCTGCTCCGACTGCCAAGGCTCCAAGGGCAGCTTCTATCCACGCAAACCTGCCTGCGATCTCACACCAGCAAAGGGTCGCAGGCACAAATTGCGGTTGAGACTTTGCAGCGAGAAGCACGCTAAAATCAAAAGGGAGCGCCGGAGCAATGCCCAACCCGCACCCTCCTTGCGGTTTCGGGGGCCTACGCCCCTGCGCCCCAAGACGGTGAGCCGTATTCAAGAGACACGGCGATTCATCCATCCCTACCTCGATCGTTTCTTGCGCCGATCCGTTTTTGATGTCGATCTGGCATGGGCGGGAGAGCGACCAGAGATCGCGCGCTTCCTATGGAAGCCTCGCGTGTCGTCGGCGCAACGCGCTCTCGTGGCCTTCCACCTTGCAAACATGAAGGTGAAGGATCGGGCGCGCGGAATCATCCGGCGCCGGTATCGCGCTTTCGTGAAAGTGCTCGCAGGAAAGAATCTCAACGAGCACGAGATCTTGAACCACCTTCGATTTAGACTGGCCAGCGTCAAGGAAGAAACAGGCATTGCAAACTCGATTGAGGCGAAGTGCCTTGAAGCGCTCCTGCGCGATCCAACTGCTATCTCGAAGCTGGTCGCGGCGTCTTTGAGCCCAAAACCGCATCCGCTGGAACTGGTCGCGACCGCTGTGTCGCAGGTGGTGAAGATACGTCAGCGTCGCGTGGCACGCGACTTCATTCACTGACGCCTAGGCGCGATCGGCTCGCCCCCCTCCGGCGGGGGCTACCGCTCACGCAGCCAATCTATGTGGGAGCGGAAGTCTGTCGAGGAATCGGACCTACAACTCGCTATCGCCGTATAACCGTCAATTTGTTGCCCTATGGGCAGCGGTGACGCGTGCAATCCAGCAAGCTTGAATACGAGCAGGAAGGCAATGCGCATCTAGCGAGTGGCGACACTCAGGCGATGCAGGAGTAACTTCGCCATGACGATCTCACCGCCACCATGATCTATGCCGACGTGGTCCGACCCCGTGGCGGTAGGTTCCGCCCCCCCAATCGATACCCTGCCGAGTCAGTTGGCATAAGAGCGCCCTTCCCGGACGTCCGCTTCTGGGCCCCGGTCACTGCCATCGATGCCAACGTGTTGTCTGATCGAGGCATCCTTCTACCTGACGTCAGGCCTACGACCAAAGCGCGTCAGGCTAGGGCTGATTTTTTCTCATTGCCTGACATACGTTTCTCGGTGTGCAAGACCTCAATCTGACGATCTCACCACTAAACGTACGAAAAAGTCGGAATCTTGACGGCACCCCAAAATGGCCGTCGCGCGCTAGGTTCGAGAAGCAGCGCACTGCGCCGGTTCTTGCTTGGCCGCCGCACGTGCCCGCATAAGCGCCAGTAGCACGGCTGTCGCTGCTGCGCCTTGATCTGTTGGCAGCGTCGCGAGTCGCTCATGCCAGTTCTGCACGGCGTCTCTGACTTTGCCGCCCGTCATGCCGTCACCTGCTGGCCGGCGTCGCGAATCCGTGAGATCGTTGGTCTCGACACGCCGAGGTCGCGCGCAATGCTGGCCACGCTATCGCCAGCTGCCAGTCGGTCGAGGACGGCGCTGCGCTTCCCGTCGGCGATGGCCTTCGGTCGTCCCATCTTCGAACTCTGCCACGGCGGTGAGCACGCGCATCGTCATCTTGCCGGCCGCACTGGTGAGGTCCATGCCTCCCAGCGCGAGGCAATGCACGCGCACGTCCGTTTCTGCGAGTCGCTCGACGGTAGCTCGAACGTCCATAGCGTTGCGGCCGAGTCGGTCGAGCTTCGTGACGATCAGGATGTCTTCGGCCTCGAGCCGATCGATCAGCTTCGCGAAGCCGGGGCGCTCACTGGCCGGCACGCTCCCGCTGATGCTCTCTTGAACGATCCGCTTCGGTTGAACCGCGAATCCGGCCGCCTGTACTTCGGCGAGCTGGTTAGCCGTGGTTTGATCGGCGGTGCTTACACGCGCGTAAAGAAAAGTGCGGCTCATTTTTCCCTTCGTTATCAACGTTAATAGAGGTGCTCAAAAACGCTGTAACGATTATCGAGGGCGCTCAAAAGTAGTCAAGCCGATTTTTGTACACGCCGTTTTGAGGAGCACATAACCGCTCGTTTTACGACGCGCGGCAATGGGCGTTAGTGGCGCGTGGAAACTAACTAGCGAGAGGGCCGGTGCATGATGGACCACCGGAGAATAAGCGAAGTGGATGATGCAGTGTTGCTTGCCTTTGCTGACGGCTTGTTCCATGCCATGGGTGACGGCCCCTTATGGAGGTCGATGTGCAAGCGTCACCGTTTTCGGGTACCTGCCTCGACCGTGTCGCTCGACGAATCATCGCCGGCCGGCTGTATGCCGACCTCTGTGCCCTTCGGCAGATACTCCCAGCGAAAGCCACCGGCCTGACTTCGGCGGCCCTTGCAAACCGAGGTGATGTGCGAGCTGCTAATTCCTTTCGCTCTGCCAGCTTGGGTCAGACTCTCAAATACTTCGCCCGTCTCGATGCACCGTACACCTCGAGTCGCGTATTGCTTCGGCCTGAGCTGTTCCTGCGCCTGGGCCTCCGCGTCTTCGGCGTATGCCCATCTGGCGCCTCCAGCGAGTCTGCGCTTCCCTGCGAGAACCAAAGGGATGTTGCGAATGTTTAGAGCGCGCGAAGCTTCAGAGATTGACGCATAGGTGACGCCAGAATCGAGGCAGACCACCGCTCGTGGCATGTTCGACAGGTTTTTTTCCCGGCTGGTGTCTATCGCACCCCACTGAGGAGACTCAAAAGTTTCGACCTCGGCCCAATAATCCGGCGTCTGCACGGCAAGCTCTTCGACGAACTCCCGGACGAACGCTTCGATTTTGGCTCGGCGTTTCAGCCAGTAGCATTCAGTGTCGCCACTCCATCGCTTGCCGTTTCGCATTCCCGCCAGGAAAATCCGGCGGTCGCTAAACTGCGCGAACGTCCGGTGAACCCTGTTTTCTAGCACAAGAGCATCAATTTCCCTGAGCCTTGCCGAGAAGAAAGTTTTCTTCAAATACCAGCTATACCGCTCTGCAAGTGTTCTGCTCGTGATGCCGACCTTCAGTGACCTTATGCCAAAGACCTCAACCTCCCCCACAACGAGCCAGGTGCGCCGGCCATCTTCACCCTTCTGCAACAACCGGCGCAGGCGATATGCTCCATGCCCAACGTTTTCGGTGCCGCAGTCCGGACATTTATAGCTAGACTTCCGAAGGTAGGCAGCGACGACCCATTGCTCTCCGTGATGCTCGCAATGTATCCGTATCTTGGTGGCGCGACGCGACTCATCAAAGAGAGCGCCCAGGAACTGGACATGGCCCGGCAAGGTGCCCTCTAGTTCGTCCCGCAGTTTGTCCTCTTTGAGGCGTAGCCCCGCCGACTGAACTTGCTTGGCACACTGCCGGCAGCCAAATGTTCCTGCCACCATTAGGTAGGTGGGCTTGGTGGTTTCGACCTGGTCGTGGACGCGGCATCGCATGCGGATGGGCTTGGTCATGCCTAAAAAGGGGCTCTCCAGCGCAAGCCTCGCGGCCAAGTTCTCCTCGAACCATCGTAAGAATTTTGTCTGTTGGTCCTCCATCCTACCTACGCTCCGCGCGGCATATTCGCACTCCGGGCATCCGCCACCCTTGTAGCGCAGATGGTCCATCGGTAGCACACGAAAAGAGTGTACGTGCGCCCGACATATAACCTCGACCGTCGGGTTCTTTTGCGTGCGGAAGCGGTCCACGGATGGCCCATAGTCAAACCGGTCTTGCCCATGAATTTCCTTAGCCGCTTGGACCCACTTCTCGTAATTGCGGCGCCGTCGGCGCAAGGTAGCTTCGGGCGAATATCGTGATGTCGTTACCGTCACGCTACACTCCTTCCTGTCAAGTCCGGAACGAGTGTAGGCCCGCCGTTGCGCGCTTGTCAGTGCGGCGGGACACGCCGCGTTACCTCCCGACGGCTGTCTGAGATGCTGTACACAGCATCGTGAAGCCGACCGTGATCGACGCTAGTGTGGCTTTCGAGTTGATTTGTAGCGGCAAAAATCCTCTTATTCGCGGACGTTGAACCATAAAGATTCGCGTGGTTGCTGCTCACCTAGGTATCCTTTCAGCCTCGACATCGGGGGCCGGCCCACAAACGTTCACGCGTCGTTGCATGAGTGTCACCTGCACACTACGATACTGTGATCATCCTAAGCGCGAGGCGCGGAGTTTGAACAAGATATTGGCAATCGAGGAATTAGAAAGCTCGGCAGGAACGACTGCGGCCGCACCATCAAGCCGGTTCGCCCGGAATCGTGGAAAGGCCCCGGTCCCGCCTCCTTCCGTCAAAGAGCTTGACTATGTCCCACCCGACTTCAGCGGCAGTCGGCGGACTAGGATCGGCTCGAGCTTCATCGAGCAGTTCGTCGCAGGGCACGATGCGAGCGACGTACTGCGCGAGCTCGTCCAGAACGAATTTGATGGCGGCGGCGAGAGGCTGACGCTCACCTTCGGCAGCCGCTCGCTTGAGGCAACCGGCACGGGTCGAAGCATCGACCGCAACGGATGGGAACGGCTTTCCGTGATCGTCGGCACCGGCAATGTGATGGGTAGCCGGCAACCAGAGGAGGTGGCGCCAAAAGCAAACGGCGTCGGTTCGAAGAATTTCGGCTTGCGTTCCCTCTTTCGCTTTGGTGATGAAATTCACGTGCGTTCTGGCGGGCAGGTCGCATTGCTTGATCTTCAGACCCAGGAAACGGGACGCGAGCGGGACCCGAGTTGGTGCGGCGAAAAGGGGGTTCGCGTCCACGTGCCTTATCGGCAGGAGTCGACCGAGAGGCTCGAGGCCTTCACCGTCGAGCGCGAGGAGCATGCCATTAAATTGATGGCGACGGGAATGCCGGACACACTGGTCAAGCTGGCGCTCAGCGGCAAGAAGCGCGGCCTGCGCGAGGTCAACATTCGCTCGATCCGCACTGGCCGGATGCTGCGCTGGCGGCAGGACGCGAAGCACGAACGCTGCGATGCCGCCGGCGTCAGTATGGTGGTGCGGACCGGGAGGCTCATCGACGGCAATGGCAGGGGCGTGCCGTTCCAAGAGGAGGAATTCTCGCGATCGATCGAGATCCCGGCCGAGCATGCAGGACGTCGCTTCCCCGCGTATTACAGGCTGCCTGGCGGCAGGTTGAAGATCGCGGTCTCCGTCCCGATCGCGCGCCGGCGGATTGATCTCGACCAACACGGCCATTTCTACTATCCACTGAAGGCGCCATCGTCGCTTACCGGTTGCGCCGTTAGCGTCAGCGCGCCGTTCGAACTCAATACCGATCGCAGCGGAATCAACGACCTCGTCTGGAACGAATGGCTCATCGATCAGGCCGTCGAGCTGACAATCAATCTGCTAAAGACCGACTGGCTCAGCAGGTATGGTGCGGACGCCTTCAAATCCCTGGTCGGCAACGGCACCGCCAGTCCGGATCGATTTTTCAGCAAAGTCGCCGAACGGCTTGCAAAGGATGCTTGCTGGCCTACGGGAGACAAGGCCAAGGCCAACTTCGCCCGTGCGAGCGAGATCGTGCTTCCCGTTGAAGCGGAGTATTCGGGGTTCCTCAGCGCTCAGCGCTATCTCGATCCGGCGCTCGCCGGCGATAAAGCGTTGTGTGATCTGGTCGCGAGCTGCGGCGCTAAGCGATTCACTATTTCGTCGTTGGTTCGGCTGCGATGCGCGAGCAAGGACGCGAGTGGTCTCGAGACGAAGGTCGGCGACGACGCCAATTTCTCGTTCACGGACTACAGCGGTGCCCTCTCCGCAATTGACATGCAGAAGCGCCAAGCCGCAGCCTTATCGGCCTATCCGCGGCGATTGACTAAGCAGCATAGGGCCGACCTCGGAAATACGGCGTCGACTCTGAGCGCATCGGGCGAGCTTAGGCCCGCAGTCCAACTGATGGTCGTTGATCCCGATCTCTGGGTCGATTGCCCCGAGCCGGAGGCCAACAGGCTCCATCCGGCGCTTGTTCCCTACAGATCGATTTCAAGCCATTGCAGAACATTCAACGAGGAACAGTGGCTGATCGATGCTGCTGCACGCGCCGCCACGGCCGCTCCCGATGATCGGGAACGCGAAACCCTCTACAGAATGCTCCTGACCCGCGAGGCGCCGATCAGCCGGACCGCTCTATCAGCGCTGCGCAACAATCCGGTGGTCAAGAACCAGCGCGGCGAGTGGGTCGCCCCGGCCAACATGGTGCATCTTAAGAACCCGCTCGCCCGCTTGGTTGACCTAGCGATCGACGCACCGTCGAAGGAGATGCTGAACGCGCGCAGTTTGATGGCGCGCTTGCGGATCCGCGACTCGCTAAACGGCTCGGACCTCGTCCGCTACGCCCGCGCCATGACCGAGCGACCAGAGACTGCGGAGCGGTTTGAAAAGCTGCTCACCGACAATCTCAAATTGCTGCGCCCCGCGATTGTCGACGAACTACGGGCAATACCCTGCCTTAAAGCGCGGTCGGGCCAGCTCGTTGCCCCGGGCATGCTTCATCTCGATACAGCAACCAATCGGTTGTGCATTGGCGACAATGCCCGGATTGTCAGCGGGTCCAACGATCTCCTCTATCACAAGCTGAGACTCAAGGACGCGCCTGATTCCGGAACCATCCTCGATCTCATCAAGTCCCGCCTGGCAGCGGGTAGCGCACCTAATCGGCCAGATCTGCTCTATCCCATGCTCGTGGCGGCGATCAGGCGCGAGCGTCGCGCCAAGTCCGAGATCGCCAAGATGCCAATCTGCTGGGTGCAAGACGGCTATTACGCGCCTTCGGAAATCCTTGTCGGACCTCGGACGGCGGCACCGTTAGCCGAGGCGATCCCACTCTACCCCTGTTCCGATGAAGTCGGCCGTGCCTATCAGGAGCTTGGCGCGCCGGCTCAATCGAACGATGGCCATTGGGAGCGCTTCTTCCGCCATGTGGGGAGTGCTTGGGCCAACGACATGCCACTCGACTTCCCTCGCCGGCGCATTCTACTCGACGCCTACGGCGCGCGCTCAAGCTTGGGGCTGCCGCAGGGGCTCGAGGATGTTCGCTGCTTACTCGACGATCGTTCGCGACTCTTCACGCTTGGCGAACTGCGTTCCGGAAAGCTCGTCGAACCCGACTTTCTGGCGCTCGAAGAGGCGCTTCGTAACGCCGATAGCGAGATCGGGGTTATCGAACGGTCGGTGCGGGCTCGCGCATTTTTCGTAGGTCTCCGCATCCGCCCACTGTCCGCGATCGCGGGCACGAGTGAGCCGGTGCTTGGTCTCTTGGGTCGACCGCCATTCTGGTACAAGCCCAAGTACAGCGAGCGGGTCCTCGCCATGCTGCGTCGGCCACTGTTTGCGCGTGCGTTGTATGAGGTTGCCGACCGGAACCGGCATGGCCATCCCGGCTTCGAGCCTTCGGAGCTTGCAACGATCGAAGCGCACCTTGCAGCCGTCCGCGAAATCGCCTTTTTCCAAAGTATGGAACGGCGATACAGCGTGGGGGGCGCCGGTGTTCTCGTGCCGGCGGAGGTCGCCGTCAGCGGAGAACGGATCGCCGTCATTCCGCCAAAGACCAAGAACAGCTTCCAATTACTGCTCGCTGAAGCGCTTGCCGAGATCGCGGGAGCGACTAGCGTGGCGACGATGCGTAGCATCGCCAACGCCTTCCTTCCGCTTGTCCTATGCGGCACCCATGAAGAGCTCACGGAATATCTCGATCGGATGGGCATTCGTCATGGCCGCCAAAAGGCGACCGACGAAAACGACGGCATCGATCTCGAGGCCGATGACGATAGTGAGGATGACGCTGAGGAACTTGCGTTGCGCCAAGTCTTCGACAATCTCGACACGGGCGGCCCGACAAACACCGAACCGGTCAGGCCTGTCGATCCGGCGCCCCCGCACTCAACCAATCCACCGCCACCGCCGCCACCGCCAGCGGCTCCGCCTTTCGAACTGCCAAATCTAGAAGATGTTATTCTGACCGTTGCATCGAACAAAGGCACAGACATCGAGCCACGAGGCCCGTCGGGCGGGCGCGGGGGCGGATCGTCCAATACCTGGCTTCCGCCGACGCTCGCTGAAATCGAGCGAGCTAGCCTCTTGGGTCTGCGCGGCGAAGAGCTTGTCTACCGTCTGGAGCTACAGAAAGTGCGCGTTATGGGTTATGCCGAGCCCGAACGCTACGTCATTTGGACATCACGTGACGAACCCGGTGCCGACCACGACATTCGCTCGATCGACGCCGATGGGGGACCGCGTTGGATCGAAGTAAAGTCGACTATGGGCGTCGATGGGCGGTTCGACTGGCCGCGCAAGGAGTTCGAAAAGGCATTACGCGAGCGCGATCGCTATGAATTGTGGCGCGTCTACCGCGTCGCCGACCGCGCACCGGTCGCAAAGTACTTCCCCAATCCGGCGCACATGCTTGCCACACGTCAAATCACCCTTGAGCTTGGCATGTTGCGCGCCAACATCGAGAAGCTAGATTGAGGCTCTGAAGATAAGATACGAATAGGCGTTTCGGTAGGCGCCGAGTTCCGACTGGCGTAAGCGCCTATTTTGAGCACACCGACTCGACGCCCGCTTTACGTCGAATTTGATTAACAGCAGCTTGCTTGCTCCTTTTTCGGTTAAACGCGGCGAGTCAACTTGTACTTGACGGGCAGGAGGTCGAACTCAGCGTGCAGCTCGTCCAGCGTTAGCTCTCGAACCGAAGGCTCCTCCTTCTCACCGAAGCTCACCAGGCACAACGTTGAGCACCCCCGCTTCTGCTGGAAGAACTCGATCTGCCCCGACGAAACGTACACGTTGTCGCCCTCGCCCATCGCGCTCGACTTCACTTCTAGGAAATGCTCAAAGACAGTCCCGTCCGGCTTGCGGCGCAAAGTCCGGATGTCGAAGGGCGATGTAGGGGCGACTTGGGAGGTCCATTCGACCTCCTTAGCCTTTCGACCGATGGACTGGACGTAAGCAAGCTCCCGTTCGTAGACGAACCGTTCGCCCCGATAGCCGATTTCGGTATCGGGCATTCCGCCACCGGCACTGCCACGCTGTTTCGGTGGACCGTCGCCGGCGCCTAGGCCGTACCGCGCGTCGATGCGTCGGAGCACGTGAAGCTCCCGACCGATAACGATTCTTTCCGATTCCCCCACCGACTCCAACGCGGCCGACGCTTGCCGGATCGCGTCGCGGATAATGTTCGCCGCATGCTGCGCGTCGATGTAGCGCAGGCCGTAGCCCCACGATGGGTAGGCCGGGGTATAGAAACCGTCACTAACCTCGTACGGGAGGGTCGGAGTGATCAAAGTAACTAGGTCCGACGGCGCTTCGGCGTGAAACACCAGCGGCTCGACGCCATCGATGATGAACGGCTCGCCACGTGCCTGCCCCTCCCGGTTGACTAGGTTCACGCCGGCATGAACTCCGACGATGTGCGCAGATAGCTCTTGGTCGCCTTTGTACGTAAAAGAGAAGAACACGAACTCGTCGTCCTCGCGCTTCGCCGCCGGAACTGAGGTCGGCGGTAGATAGAACCGCAGGGTGTCCGACTGGCTCACCGCGAAGTTAAGGCACTCGTGAAACCCGTTGCCGCCGACGCCATCTTCTCGGAAAAGCTTTAGATAGTCTTCGTATTGCTGACGGCTGGGCACCACCGAGTATTTCAAGTATGACGGCAGCGCCGCGCGGTGGTCGTAATGGATTTTGATGGCGGCGAAGGTTGGCATATTGACCGTTGATGATTATCCAAGCCGCCGACTATACAAGACAGTAGCGAATCTCAGTGACTGACGAAGTCAATGTCGCGACTATCACGCTGCCTTCGCCCGTTCGGTTGCAAAACGGCGACTTTTGAATTCGGAGGATTTCCGTGGCGGTTCGCTCACATAGTTGACGAAGGCCCAAGTTGGCCAGCGCCGCTCTGCCAAGCGTCGTGCTTCCTGCTCTCCGCTGCAAAGGCCAATATGAATTGCTTTTCTTTGGCCGTCGCGCTCGATCTCGATTAGCGCGGGCCTGAGCGAAGCCCACTTCACCGGCCGCGCTCCTTTCGCGTTCGCGCCGTCGATCACCTCGCGCTCCCGGTTATAGCAGCTGACGCAGAGCGTGTGCTGGCGCACGAGACGCAGACGCCCGATTAGGCGATCGGCAGCGCGAGCGGTTCGCTCGCATCGCACGCATGAATGCGCCGCCGATTGGTTGCCAGTCGCCCGAGCTGCGGCGCGGCGCCGAAGACGGTCCTCGATGTCTGATTCCAACCGATTCGGCTCGAACGACGACGGGCATTCGAGCCGTTGCGTGGACGTTTTTGCCGCCCCAGCTTCGCGCTGAAAGCGTTCGCCGATTGGACAGGTAGTGCAGGCCTCGTTGCGAGGAGCTTGGAAATTCCTCGCGCATGCGGCCGGCGAGATCTCGGCGTGCAGCGCGGCGCAGCTGAAGACCAGGAACCCGGGTACTCCGTCTAGTTCGTGAAGCTCAACGTGGTCGGCGCATGCCTTGAAGGCCACGCGTTGGCGGAGGACTGCGACGGGCCGCGCGAAGGCGACTTCAGACATGAGCATCGGCGCGTGGTGGTAACGCACCCAATCCTCGCGTCACGACTTCATGGTGTTTTCTCCGGTGAAAAATCGGTGTTTTCGATGGCCGCGCGTTCTCCATTCGGTCACTCATCGCGTTTCATGACACCTCACGCGCGAGTCGTGACAGGACACTGGCGATGTCGCAATTTAGAGGGGCCCATATGGCTCGCCCACCTGAAAAACTAATTCGTCGTCCGGCAGTGCTCGATCGGACCGGGCTCGCGTCGGCGACGCTCGATCGTCTCGTTGCCTCTGGCGGTTTCCACGTTCCGGTTCGCACCTCACTGGCGACGATCGCGTGGCGTCAGTCAGAAGTGTCGAAGTGGATCCGGACCAGACCGCGTGCGGCGCGCGGCTCGGTCGTTCAACCGGAGGTTTCGCAGTGAATTTCAACGAATTGAAGGCGGCGCTTCGTGCCGAAGTGGCCGGGCAGCGCGCGGCGGCGGGTAACCACACGGTCGCCAAGTCGCTTCGCGAAACGGAGCGGCGTCCCGCGCGGGTAGTCAGTGTGCGCCGCAGTCACGCGGCGTCCGCGCTCTTGAAGGCGCTCGGCGCAGTGCCAAACCAGCTGATCAAGGACGCCGCGGCCGACTCTGCCGCGCGCCGTCGCGAGGTTCTCAATGCTGACCGGCTGTTGGGCGGCGGCAACCGTGCGTACCATGTGGTCCACGGTGGCGCTTCGCTGACCGAGGAAGAGGCGCGTGCGGCGTGTGCGCGTGTGGTCATGAGCCGCCGCGTTATCGCCGACGAAGCGATGCGCATTGAGCACTGCCTAAACGAGCACCGCGCGATGCCAGCCGCGCTGGCTGCGAAGCTCTTTTGAGGACAGTCATGCCGAAAAAAACAATCGAATCCCTACGCGCCGCGCTGGATGCCGCGCTGCTGGCAGGAGAGGACGCTTCGGCGATCCGTGCCGAGCTCTACGCCGTCAGGCGTGTCCAACAAAGCGAAGCCGCGAACCGCGCGCGCGCCGAAGTCGAGGCCAAAGCGAGGGAGAGCGCTGCGATTCAACGCGAAGCCCGTGCGCGAGCCGATGCCTCGGCGAGCCGTCTCCAAAATCTTCTTTCCACGCTAGAAGCTTGACCATGAACGAAAACGTATATGAACACGCTGTTCTCGCGGAACGCGAGCACAAAGCGGCCTCCCAGGCTCGGTCCGCCATCACAAGCGAGGCGCTCGCAATCGAACAGCGCATTTCCGAAAAAACCGCCGCACGCGCGCAGGTGATTGCCGACGTACGTCCGGGCGATCTCGATGAGTCGACGGCCGCGCTGCGCCTCGAGATCATCGATGAGGACTTGCGCGACTTGCAAGGGTTGGCGAGCAAAGCGAAATCGAGTGTTGCCGATGCGCAGACGCAGGTCGAGCACACCGGCCATGCGGTCCGTGTTGCGACGGAAACGGTTGTTGTCTACGAGCGCGGCGTTGCTGCGCAGGCGCTGGATCGCCAGATCCTGGATCTCGAAGCGAAGCTGTTGCGAGCACTGGTCGCGCGTTACCGTGTGAGCGGTAAGCGCGATGATTCCTTGTGGAAACTCTGGAGCCCCAGCGAGGCGCTGCGCGCGGCCGTCACTGCCTACCGTCTCCCGACGGTTTGATTGTCGCCACAGCGTGCCTTGCGCGCCCTTCGTGCGCGGTGAGCTATGTGTCGCGCTGGCCGATGCCTTCGTTAAGATGGGATTGAGGATGTGCCGGAAGTAGAGCATGAACGCGTCGAGCACGGCGTGGCGTGTCTCGACGCCGATCATGCGCGCATGGTGCGCGTATTGGCCCATTTGTCCGGCGCGTTCCAAGGACCGCGCCGGTCGACTGTCGGAGAACGAGCCAGTGGGCAAGCGCACGTCTAGAGCGCGGGACCGTCGCTGATCGACCCGAAGCCGCCGGCGGCGCTCGCGCGAGATCAATGGCGGCTTCTAAGGTGCAACGGCCAATCACACCGCCCGCTGCGTCACCTCATCCTGCCGCAGACCACGCGCCCGCCGGTTGGACTTGTAGATGCTGTCGCGTACGGGCACCGCGCCAGTCTTCACGCTATCTACCCATTCGTGGGTCGACATCACCGCCGCGAAGCGCGACTGCAGCACGACGCCGAACACGCGGTGGATCTCTTCCGCACTCGCAAAGCCGGCCTGGTTGCGGTACGGCACCGTGCCCGACGCATCATGCAGG